>CAJXYT010000005.1 GCA_913063505.1 uncultured Gammaproteobacteria bacterium
AAAGGTGGCAATTCCCGACGCTGCATGAACGCCGATTGCGATCGCGAAATATTCCCAAGGGTGGATCCTGCAATCATCGTTCTTATCACTGATGGTGAGCGATGTTTGCTCGGCCGACAGGCCGGTTGGCCAGAAGGGCGTTATTCGACAATCGCAGGATTTGTCGAACCGGGCGAGAGTCTCGAAGACGCGGTTCGCCGGGAGGTATTCGAAGAGACCAATATTCGAGTTAGAGGCATCTGTTACGACAGCTCTCAACCGTGGCCATTCCCTTCATCATTAATGCTTGGCTTTGTTGCCGAAGCTGAAGCTGAAGCCGATTCTCCGGTTGTTCAGGAAATCCGTCTGAATGATGGCGAACTAGAAGATGCCGCGTGGTTTACACGCAAGGAGCTGCGCTCCGGGCTTCTCAAGTTACCATCTAGAATATCAATAGCACGCAGACTCGTCGATGGCTGGCTGTCGTCTGACGACCCGAAATAAGGATGTGCCTGGTTGTTCTCGCGTGGCAGATAAACGCGGATTATCCGCTGATCGTCGCCGGCAACCGCGACGAGTTCCATGGCAGGCCAACCGAGAATGCACACTGGTGGCCCGACAATCCTGACCTTGTCGGTGGCCGCGACTTACAAGCTGGCGGAACATGGCTGGCGCTGCATCGTAATGGTCGTTTCGCGACGATTACGAACTTCCGAGATGCTGAGCCACCGTCTGCGAAAGATCGGTCCCGTGGGCACCTCGTTACGGAATTTCTGAACAGCGAGGACTCACCATTCGATTACCTCAACAAGATTGATGGGTCGCGCTACGCTGGTTTCAATTTGCTCGCATCTGACGGCGAAACGCTTGGGTGGCTTTCAAATCGCGGCGGCGACGTGCGAGTCCTCGAAGCAGGCATCTATGGCCTAAGTAACGAGCTTCTGGACTCACCCCGGTACAAGGTGTTGCGAAGCAAGACAGCGCTCGATGCGCTAATCCAAGCCAACAAGGTCAATGAGAGCGAGTTGTTGGGATTGCTGGACGACAGGGAAAAAGCCGTCGTTGACGAGATAGACGCTGACCACCTGCCCTTCGCGACCGCACATGCGATCAGTGCTCCCTTTATCGTCTTACCTGACTATGGAACACGAAGCTCCAGTACCGTTCTATGCGACTCAACCGGTCGCTGGCGAATGCATGAGCGTCGTTTCGATGCGAGCGGCGAGCGGCGCGGCGATTCGACTTTTGCATTTACAGTCGGAGACGCTCAATAGTTCAGGAGTAGATTCCCGACAGCCAGCTGCTGATATCAGCTACCTCTTGTGGGCATATCGCATGCGCCATCGGGTATTCATGCCAGTCAACGCTATACCCGGTCTCAATAATTTTGTCAGCTGATGCGCGCCCCCAATCGATTTTCAGCACTGGATCGAAACTGCCATGCGCCATAAAAATCGGTAGATCTCTGCGGCTAACGGCGGCATCTGCATCATCCCGCAAGGCCATATAAGTTGACAGTGCCATCAGGCCAGCGATGTTATAGCTCGTGCGCAAGGCCGTATGGATGGCAACCGCCCCACCTTGCGAAAATCCGGCAATAACGATTTTCTCTTCCTTTATTCCGCGTTCGACTTCCCGGCCGATCAAGTCATCCAGAACGTCGCTGCTCTTCAACACGCCGGCTCTATCAGTCCGCCCTTCCGAGTCGAAGCTCAATATGTCATACCAGGAACGCATAACCATTCCGCCGTGGATGGTTACTGGCTGTAACGGAGCATGCGGAAACACGAAGCGTAATGGGGTGTTTACCGGTAGACGAAGCTCAGGAATGATCGGCTCGAAATCGTGACCATCTGCGCCCAGCCCGTGCAACCAGATAACACTGCCTATGGGGTTGTCACCAGTAGTGACCTCAACAGTTTCTGGTGTTTGCAAAACGCGCTCCGACTTGACCAAAGCGGCGCAGTGTAGCGCAGAAAATAAAAAATAACGTTCATTAGCACTTGACTGAATATGCGCATTATGTTCAAATTATGCGCATATATATGCGAGAAAGCCTGTGCCAATTACAAATCACGAAGAACGACGCGAAGCGCTTCGCCAGTTATTGATGCAAGGCCCTGCCCAAACGCAGGGCATTCTGGTCGATGCGTTAAGTGCTCTAGGGCATAGCGCAACCCAGTCCAGCGTTAGCCGTAACCTGAAAGAGCTCGGCGCGATGAAAACGATCGTCGGCTACAAGCTGCCCACTGGCAACACGTCAGATGACGATCATTTCGCTGCGGTCAAAGATCTACTGCACGCGATATCTCCGGCGGGGCCTAACCTGCTTGTCGTTGGTACAGCGATCGGCGCGGCACAGCGTGTTGCTCTGGCTTTTGATCGCTGCAACTGGCCTGAAGTCATCGGCAGCATTGGCGGCGATGACACCGTATTTGTCGCGACCGAATCTGGAGCCGCACAGAAAATTATAATCTCAAGGATCGAGCACTCCGCTCGACCCTGACCCTTTTGGAGAACGCAGTGAGCACGGACACATCACCTATTATTTTGGCGTTTTCAGGAGGTCTGGACACGTCATTTTGCGTCCCATGGCTAAAGGAAAACTACGGTCGCGATGTCATCACTGCTTGCGTTGATACTGGTGGCATTGACGCGATTGCTGCTGTCGCGCTCGAAGAGCGTGCAATGGCATTGGGTGCGATTGAGCATATCCTCATTGACGCAAAGCAGGACTTTTTCGACACTGTCATCAAACACTTGATCGCCGGTAATGTACTGCGCGGCCAGGCCTACCCGCTATGCGTCGGCGCTGAAAGAGGACTGCAAGCAGAAAGGCTGGCGAAGATCGCATCCGAGCGTGGCGCAACAACGGTTGCCCACGGTTGCACCGCAGCTGGCAACGATCAGGTGCGATTTGAGGTCGCCCTCAGAACACTAAATCCTGGGCTGGAAGTCTTAGCGCCGGTTCGGGACAACAACTGGGTTCGCGTAGATCAACTGGCTTATCTCGAAAACCATGACTTGCCATTACCGTCTCAAGGGTCCGCTTATTCAATTAATCGAGGTCTATGGGGGATAACCATCGGTGGTCGGGAAACTCTGACCTCAGAGACGTCGATTCCAGAGTCTGCGTGGGTATTGTCACCGACTGCGTTTTCAAAACCGCTTACCGCATCGACTCACACCCTGGAATTTGTCGGCGGAGTGCCAGTCGCTCTTGACAAAAAGACGCTCGCGCCCGTTGAACTTATTGAGCAGCTCGAAACTCTTGCGGGCAACTACGGTATCGGCCGCGGTATTCATCTTGGTGACACGGTGCTTGGGACCAAAGGACGTGTCGCATTCGAGGCACCCGCAGCGATCACATTAATTACGGCACACCGTGAACTTGAAAAGCTGGTTTTGAGTGGCCAACAGATGCGTGTCAAAGATAGCGTCTCCGCGATCTATGGCGATCTCGTACATGAGGGGAAGCAGCTGGATCTGGCTTGCGCCGATATCGAAGCGCTGCTGATCTCGTCACAAAGACGCGTTAGTGGAACCGTTACATTCACGCTGCGGCCCGGCCAGTTGTTCATTGATGGATCCACCTCGCGACATTCATTGCTCGCGGCAACCAAAGGCGTATATGGTGAATCGGCTGGTGAATGGACCGCCGGCGACGCACTCGGCTACGCACGCATCCTGTCGTTGCCGGGCTCACTCCAAACAAGAGCGGCGGGAGAATGACATGAAGAACATAGTAGTCGACAAAATAGCGTCCGTCGCTCAACACAATGACCTGACATCGGTGCTGCGCCTGTCATCGGATATCCCTTGTGAAGAAGGTATACTCATCGCCGTTCGCGTATTGAACAATAAGTCTCGATACAACCAACTCGAACTGATATCAGGTCGAATGGCGACCGTCACTATGGGCGACGTTGTGGTTGGGGCGCTTGGACACCGCCATGCCTTGCGCGGCTATTCCGGGCACTTACCCACCAAGCTATCAATCGGTGATCACGTACAACTCCTGAATATTGGCGGGGTCATCGGCATTTGTGATTCGGCAAACCCTGACGTCGGTGCAGCATTTGACTGCGAAGTACTCGGTACTGTCTTGGAATTCCCTTACTTGGGTGAGCGAATCGGTGTTCCGGCTCGCGCCGGGGCCACCACGCTCGACATCAACGCACAATTGGATATGAATGGCGTTCCTGTCGTCGCGCTCGCCGGCACCTGCATGGACTCAGGGAAAACGGCAGCGGCCTGTGCCATCGTCGGCAGGTTGCGTCATCTCGGTTTAAATGTAGCCGCCTGCAAGGCAACGGGTGTTTCATTACGTCGGGACGTGCTCGCCATGAAAGACGCTGGCGCCACTGACACGATGATCTTTTCGGATCTCGGAGTTGTCACGACGACAGCTGAAAACGGCCCGGCTCTAACGCGCTCGCTGTTGACCAGCCTCGGTGCGAAGAAACCAGACGTGGTCGTTCTCGAACTTGGCGACGGCCTACTCGGCGCGTACGGCGTCGCCGCTATTCTTGCTGATGAACAAATTAAGGCTTCGCTAACGGCGGTCGTGCTATGCGCCAATGATCCGGTATCGGCATGGGGTGGTGCCAAGATTTTGCGGGATGAATTCGATATAGAGCCTGCCGTGGTAACCGGCCCAGCTACGGACAATGATGTCGGTGTTCAGCAAATCGCGGAGCGGCTCTCATTGCCAGGAATTAATGCGCTCTCGAGTGGTGTTGTACTGGGCGACAAAATTGCTAATCTGCTCGGCAGGGGCGCGGTATGAGCGCTCCAATTAAGGCGATTATCATTGGCGCGAGCGGCTACGTCGGTGGTGAATTATTACGACTGATCGCAGGTCATCCGAAATTCGAGCTCGCCGCTGCTGTCTCTGATAGTCGAGCCGGGCAATTGGTTGGTGAGGCCTTCGGTCATCTGTCTCAAGCATTGTCAGGAACCCGCTTTGTCGGTCGTAAAGACTGGCTGAACGGAATTGAAGATGGAAGCAATGTTGCTCTGTTCTCTGCTGCACCGCATGGCGCTTCAGCCGAAGTCATAGCGGCGGTGATTGCGGCAAGTGAAGAAAAAAATCTGGTCCTGCATGTCGTAGATTCGTCTGCGGACTTCAGATACCCAGAACAGTCGGCATGGGAATCCATATACGGCGCGAAGCATGGTGCGCCGGAGTTGCTCAGTGATTTCACCTGTGCGGTACCCGAGCACCTGAGCACAATCTCGACAGCGCATGTCGGACACCCGGGCTGTTTTGCCACAGCGAGTTTGCTCGCAGCAGTACCGCTGATGCAGTCGGGCCTGACAGAGCCGGACGTTTTCATCTCAGGTGTAACCGGTAGCACTGGATCCGGGCGCATCCCGCAAGTGGGCACGCATCATCCTGAACGCAACAGTAATATGCATGCCTATAAACCGTTGGTTCATCGTCATTCGCCGGAAATTGCGAGGCTCGCGAGTGTCGCCAGTGGCCGCGAAACGACTGTGCATTTCGTACCTCATTCGGGGCCATTCGCAAGAGGTATTCACGTAACGCTACAAGCTAGGACTAAGGAAGCTGTGAGTGAAGATCAGATTCGGGACGTGTATGTCAGCGCGTATGAAAATTCTCCATTCGTCGAGATCGTTGGCGCGACGCCGAAACTAAAAAACGTCGTCGCGAGCAACATGTGTCACATCGGTGTCGCTACTGACGGCAATTCAGTCGTCGTGATGAGCGTGATTGACAATCTCGTCAAGGGTGCCGCTGGTGGCGCGGTGCAATGGATGAATCGACTCTGGGATCTGCCTGAGACCAGTGGACTTACTGCTGCTGCACCGGGTTGGACCTGATGCCTAAAAGCAATGATCAAACGATGATGTCAGACCCGCGAATTCGCGAAGCCAACGTGATGATCCCAGTCTACGGTCAGCTGCCATTTGTTCCGGTGCGCGCCAGCGGTTGCGATATATTTACAGATGATGGCCGACGTATTCTCGATCTGTACGGAGGCCACGCTGTCGCTGCACTCGGTTACGGTCATCCGCAGCAGTTGAAGGCAGTCACCGAGCAGTGCAATAAGCTAATCTTTCAAAGCAATGTAGTGGCTCTGGAGATTCGCGCCCAGGCTGCCGAAAAACTGACACGTGTTGCTCCAAAAGGACTCGACCGCGTCTTCTTCGTCAACTCTGGCGCTGAAGCAAATGAAAATGCCTTGCGCATGGCGTGTATGGCGACGGGCCGCAAGAAAGTACTCGCAATCACTCATGGTTTCCATGGGCGCACAGCAGCTGCGGCCGCAGTAACTTGGAACGCCGATCGTTGGTACGGCTTCCCGAACAAACCATTCGAAGTCGACTTCATACCGCGCGATGACATCGCCGCGGCAGAAGCAATGATAGGCGATGACATCGCAGCTGTAATTTTCGAGCCTGTACAGGGCGTCGCCGGTGGGTATGACTTATCAACGGATTTTCTTCACTCTTTACGAGATCTGACCAGCGCTAATGGCGCACTTCTTATCGCTGACGAAGTGCAGTCCGGCATCGGTCGCTGTGGTCAGTTCTTCGCAGTAGATGTGCATCAGATCGAGCCGGACATTCTGACCAGCGCGAAATCACTGGGAGGTGGAATCCCCTGCGGTGCTGTTCTTTGCACTCACTCGATTGCGGTCCGTTTCGGTACCGGTGACCTCGGCACGACCTTCGGCGGTGGACCGCTAGCAGCGGCGGCAATCGTGGCAACAATCGATGCGATTAGCGATGAAAACCTACTTAGTAATGTGCGCCGTTCGGAGACAGCCATTCGCGAAAAGTGCGTTGTCGGGCCGGTTACGCGAATTCAAGGCATGGGCCTCTTACTCGGTCTGGTTTGCGATCGGCCGGCCGTCGAAGTGCGCGACGCACTTCTCAGCCATGATATTTTGACGGGCACCAGCAGCGATCCTAATATAGTCCGAATACTCGCTCCGCTGGTTCTTGAACTACAACACATTGATCATCTCGCCGAGGCGTTACAAAATATTGCGCCCGCAACAGACTAAAGGAAGTATTGATGAAAGCGTTTAACGACCTTGCCGATTTTTCGAATGAAGAGATACAGGCTCTTGTAGAGCTTGCAGGTCGACTTGACTCGAGCCCAGAACCGGAAGCACTAAAAGGAAAAGTGTTGTCGCTTTTGTTTTTGAGTCCCTCTTTGCGAACATTGGCCTCTTTTCAGGCAGCGATGATTCGCCTCGGTGGCGGCTCCTTCGTCATTTCACCTGAGATGTCCATCCACGGAATAGAATCAAGACCAGGAATCGTCATGGATGGAGCCGCTGCGGAACATATTCGAGAAGCTGTCCCAGTTATTGCCTCTTATGGCGACGCCATCGGAATTCGTGCTTTTGCTGAGCGCAAAAACATTGAAGCCGATATACAGGAAAACGAATTCACCGCTCTAACGGATTTGATTGATACACCCTACATCAACATGGAATCGGCAATGAACCATCCCTGCCAGAGCCTCGCGGACTGGAAAACCATGGATGATATGAACATACCCACCAATGGTGGCAAATTCGTGTTGAGCTGGGCTTATCACCCACATGCTCTGCCTTTGGCCGTTCCTGCCGCCACCCTACATATGGCCGCCAAACGCGGAATGGACGTTACGGTATTGCGGCCAGAAGGCTTCGAGCTGCCTGCTGCCCTGATGCAAAAAGCGGCTACAGCCGCGGCGGCATCTGGCGGGTCGATAACAGAAACGGATCAGCGCACCGAGGCGATGGAAGGCGCACATATTATCTATGCAAAATCGTGGTCATCGACCCGCCACTACGGTGACAAGCTGAATGACCAGAAACTGCGTGAAAAACATCTCGACTGGTGTGTCGATGAGCCTTGGTTCGAAAACGCTAAGGACGATTGCCGCTTCATGCACTGTTTGCCTGTTCGTCGAGGCGTTGTCGTCGCAGACAATATTCTGGACGGTCCACGCAGTGTGGTGATCGCAGAAGCGCGTAACCGCATGCTCGCGCAAATGGCCGTGCTGCATCAGATACTAGGAAGCTAGAAATGAGCAACAAGAATGATAGTGCGATAGTGGTTTCGGCACTGAAACATGCCGCACCATATATCCGCCTTTATAAAGGCAAAGTATTCGTCATCAAGGCAGGCGGCGAAGTGTTCGCCGATGCCGAAAAAGCTGCGGCACTGATGGAGCAAGTTGGCATTCTTTACCAGGTCGGCGTTCGCGTCGTATTGATTCATGGTGGCGGGCCACAGGCTACCAAACTGGCATCGGCGCTCGGACTCGACACCACATTCATCGATGGCCGTCGCGTGACCAACAGCGAGTCCCTCGATGTCGCGACGATGGTCCTGAATGGCCAAATTAATACTCGAATTCTCGCCACTTGTCGTGACTTACATATTCCGGCCGTCGGTATCAGCGGTGTCGACGCCGGCTTAATTCGCGCGCACAAGCGGCCACCGGTCGAGCGCGATGGTCAAACTTCAGTTGACTATGGCTTCGTCGGTGATATCGACTCTGTCAATGCTGATATTTTGCGCAAGCAACTCGATGCTGGATTGATGCCGGTCGTTAGCCCGATCTCATGCGACGAGTCAGGCACCATTCTGAACATCAACGCCGACACGGTTGCCGCAGCGATCGCCGCTGAGTTAGGTGCTGAGAAACTGATACTCGCAACTGGAGCTGCCGGAATTCTTGAAGACATAAATGACCCGACTTCATTGATTAGCTACATCGACAGAGCCGCACTCAAAAAGCTCTGTAAATCCGGAAGCCTCGCCGACGGCATGCTGCCAAAGGCGGCAGCGATAGACTCGGCAATCGCAAATGGAGTGCAGCGCGTACACATCATTTCCAGCAAGGTTGCTGACAGCATTCTTCTCGAGGTGTTTACCAACGAAGGGACCGGTACTTTGGTCGTCGATGATATCGGCGGACTGACGCTTGCTGAGCAGAGCGCTGACTCATGAGCAGACTCTGGGAAAAAGGTTTACCACTCGACGAGCGAGTCTTACGTTACACCGCAGGCGAAGATCACCAGCTGGATGCCCGACTCATACCGTACGACGTACGCGGCTCAATAGCCCATGCCGAAATGCTCGCCGAGCAGGACTTGATCAGCGCGGCTGACTGTACTGCAATTCGCGACGGCTTAACTGCCCTCGACAAGAGCTTCGAAGCGGGCGATTGGTGCATCAACCTCGAAGATGAAGATGCACATACAGCGCTTGAGTCGCGACTAACTGATGCGATCGGGCCGGTGGGAGGTCGACTACATCTTGGTCGCTCCAGAAATGATCAGGTCCTCACCGCCCTCAGGATGTATCTCCGAGACGCGTCGAGCGATCTGGTTAGCCGTGTAAACCAACTGCGAGAATCGATCAGCAACCTGCAGGATCGTCAGGGCGATATTAAGTTACCGGGCTATACGCACATGCAACATGCGATGCCGTCGTCAGTGGCACTTTGGTGTGGCGGGTTCGACGAGGGATTCGCTGATGCTGCTGAAGGATTAGCGTCATTACGCAAGCGCATCAATAAGAATCCATTGGGCAGCGCTGCTGGCTACGGTACGCCGGGGCTCCCACTGGATCGAGACGCGACGACAGCGAAACTCGACTTTGATATCACGCAGAATCCTGTAACAGCAGCACAGCTGTCTCGGGGCAAGGCCGAAAGCGCCCTGCTTTTTGAAATTACTCTCTTGCTGCAGGACCTCGGCCGCATGGCCAGCGACCTGTTGATGTTTTACACACAGGAGTTCGCTTACGTGTCGCTCGCGGCGGAGGTGACGACCGGCTCATCCATAATGCCGCAGAAGCGCAATCCCGATGTCCTTGAGTTACTTCGGGCATCGTCAGCGACCGCGCAAGCCTGCCTCGATGAGTCACTGATGATCACTGCGAAACTACCGTCCGGCTATCACCGCGATCTGCAGCGATTGAAGTCGCCGTTGTTCCGCTCAATCGATCTGGCCATCGACAGTGTCGATATCATGGCGTACTTGCTGGATGGACTGCAGTTCATTCCAGATAACATTAATCTCGACGAGGCGATATTCGCGACCGCAGAGGCCTATCGGCTGGTGCGCGAAGAAGGTATCCCTTTCCGTGATGCCTATAAACAGGTCGCCAAACGCTTCGCAAAATGATGCCCCTTTCATAGCTTCAGCATCTATAATCCAGCGATCACTATCTGTCGTTATACGAGAGTCGATCCTATGAAACGCATTTGTTTATTGATGACTGTGATTGCATCCATATTTGTTGTTGCAGGCTGCGGGCAAAGTGGCCCGCTATACGTTCCCGGTAATCCGAGCCAAATGGCTGTTCCCCCATCACAGGAGATTGCCAACACGGAAAATCCTGAAGACGGTGAGGACGACAGCGAAGCACCCGAACAGGAATAACAATGACTGACCTCGTCCTAATCGACGGGTCATCGTATTTGTATCGCGCTTATCACGCGCTGCCGCCACTAACCAACACCGCGGGCGAACCGACCGGCGCGTTGCATGGCGTACTGACGATGATCCAAAAGCTCCTGCGTGAAGAACAGCCCAGCAATGTTGCCGTGGTATTCGATGCACCCGGTAAGACATTTCGCGACGAACTTTACTCCGAGTACAAGGCCAACCGACCACCAATGCCGGATGAACTGCGTTCGCAAGTGCAGCCGATCCTTGATGCAGTCGAAGCGATGGGACTAACGCTGCTAAGAGTACCGGGAGTGGAAGCAGATGACGTTATCGGAACATTGTGCAAGCAGGCTGGCGAGGCTGGCCTCAGTGTTCTTGTTTCTACCGGCGACAAAGACCTTGCTCAGCTCGTGAATGACAGAGTGTCATTGATCAACACGATGAATGATTCGAGAATGGATCGGGATGGCGTCAAAGCGAAATTCGATGTCTTCCCAGAACAGATCGTGGACTACCTCGCCCTCGTTGGCGACACGTCAGACAATATTCCCGGAGTTCCTAAGGTTGGCGCCAAGACCGCTGCCAAGTGGTTGAACCTGTATGGCAGTGCCGATGGAATTGTGCGAAACGCCGATGAGATTAAAGGCAAAGTTGGCGACAGTCTTCGAGAAAATGTAGCGCAACTTCGCTTGTCCCAGAATCTCGCCACGATTCGTATAGACCTTGAGCTCGAGACAAGCATCTCGGAACTCGCCCCGAGTCCGGCTGACACCAATCGTCTGCGTGAACTCTACGGTCATTTTGAATTGCGCTCTATGCTTGGGCAGCTCGATGACGAAGCTAAACAGGCGGTTGCGCCGATCGAAAAAGCGGAGGAAACCAACTACGAAACCGTCCTTACGTGGGAAGCTTTTGACCGTTGGATGGAAAAAATAGATAAATCGAAACTCACTGCTTTCGACACCGAAACGACCAGCATCTACTACATGGAAGCACAGATCGTCGGATTCTCACTTTCTGTAAGCGCGAATGAAGCTGCCTACATTCCCTTGACACACGACTACCCAGGCGCGCCAGACCAGTTACCACGAGATGAGGTGTTACAGAAACTTCGTAGCTGGCTTGAAGACGATGATAAGAAAAAAGTTGGCCATCATCTAAAATACGATGCCCATATTTTGGCGCGTTACGACATCGCATTAGCGGGTATGAAGTTCGATTCCATGTTGGAGTCGTATGTGCTCAATAGCGTAGCGACGCGTCACAACATGGACTCGGTGACGAAACACTACCTGGGCCGCGAAACTATTCATTATGAAGATGTTGCTGGCAAGGGCGCCAAGCAACTGACATTCAATCAGGTCGACCTGGAGACGGCCGCCCCGTATGCCGCCGAAGATGCCGACATCACCCTGCAGCTGCACGAAGTCTTATGGAATCAACTTAGCGAACACCCCGCGTTAAAGAGCGTCTACGAGAACATCGAGCAACCGCTGGTGCCAATATTGCTGGAGATGGAAGAAACCGGTGTGTTGGTTGATCGCAAAATGCTCATCGCGCAAAGTGGCGAGCTAGCGAAGAAAATAGTCAAACTTGAGATCAAGGCGCATGAACTGGCTGGTGGGCCTTTCAACCTTGGTTCACCCAAGCAACTCCAACAGATACTTTTCGAGCGGCAGGGTCTACCAGTCATTAGAAAGACACCTAAAGGACAACCCTCAACGGCAGAGGACGTGCTAGTTGAGTTGGCAAACGACTATGAGTTGCCGGCCGTAATTATTGAGTTTCGCAGCATCAGCAAACTCAAGAGCACCTACACTGACAAACTACCTTTGCAGATCTCTGAAAGTACCGGACGTATACATACGTCGTACCATCAGGCTGTCGCTGCCACTGGTCGGCTTTCCTCTACCGACCCCAATCTGCAGAACATACCGATCAGAACGCCGGAGGGTCGCCGTATCCGCCAGGCATTCATCGCGCCAGAGGGCCAGGTTCTGTTAGCAGCCGACTACTCCCAGATCGAGCTGCGCATCATGGCGCACTTGTCTTCGGACCCGAGCCTAACAAAGGCATTTGCGGACGAGAAGGACGTACATCGAGCTACGGCCGCTGAGGTTTTCGCTTTGACCGTCGATGAAGTCACTGACGACCAGCGGCGCTCCGCCAAGGCGATCAACTTTGGATTGATGTATGGCATGTCTGCATTTGGTCTGGCCAAGCAACTCGGTATTTCCCGTGGTGAGGCTCAGGAATATGTGGACATGTATTTTAAACGCTATCCAGGCGTGAGAGCCTATATGGACGACATACGCGAAACCGCCAGTGCCAATGGGTTTGTCGAAACAGTTTTTGGCCGCCGGCTATACCTCCCGGAAATTAACGCCCGAAATGCCAATCGTCGCCAATACGCAGAGCGCACTGCGATCAACGCACCTATGCAGGGTACGGCCGCTGACATCATCAAGCGCGCGATGATTTCAGTACACCAGTGGCTACAAGATGAACGCCCCGGAGCCCGTATGATCATGCAGGTTCACGATGAACTCGTTTTCGAAGTCGATAAGGACAAAGTCGAGAGCATCAAGGACCATGTTACGGACCTGATGAATGCCGCGGCATCTTTGTCGGTTCCACTGAAAGTAGACGTTGGCGTCGGCAAGAACTGGGATGAAGCGCATTAGATTATCAGTCATATTAGACTTATTCTAAGAAACTTCCTAAGAATAATTAGTAACTTACAAAATTCAATGAACTCTAAGAGCCTTACGCCCTCTAATCTTTTGAGTGCATCAGCCACTCGCCTGCTTACCTCCCTAGACAGGCGCGCGAGCGGCGACCCCAAGCCATTTACTTCTTCTGACCCCGAGGTAGCCAATAAAACGACTACTTCGAGGTTGTTTTATTCCCCACGCTCTAATGACAGAAATTCGTCGAGCTTCACGCGTGCATCATCTTCACCCAGACGCGTCAGCGCCGAAAAATGTTGCACCGTGGCTATATCGCCAAGGTCTCTTTTTACTTCAAGCAAAGCCTTCGCCGCCTGACCTCGCTTCAGCTTGTCGGTTTTCGTCAGTAATACATGTGTTGGCAGCGAGACCTGCTCTGCGAAATCCAGCATTTGTGCATCATAGGCCGTAATCTGCCTTCTGATATCCACGATCAAGAACAGTCCGCGTAAGCTTTGCCGGACTTCAAAATAGTCGGCCATAAGGTCGCGCCAATGATGCTTTTTCTTATCCGACACTTTTGCGAATCCGTAGCCCGGCAGGTCAACCAGCCGCTTTGTATCCTGCAGCGCAAAGAAATTGACGAGTTGCGTTCGACCAGGAGTCTTGCTTGTGCGAGCGAACTGGCGACGATTGACGATGATATTGATGGCACTGGACTTGCCGGAATTCGAGCGCCCAGCGACGGCGACCTCGGCCCCCGAATCCTGAACAAACTGGGTCACCGCATTCGCACTCTTAATGAAATGGGCTTCTGGATATTGCGACATAGGGTACGCCCTGCGGATAATGTGTATAATTTAGGGCTGCTGAGTATAGGGCCGATGGGCTAGTCTGACGGGTTCAGAGGTGCGCAGCAAGACATTAGGACAATCAAGGACCTTCCAAGTTCTACGCCGGCGCTCGGCGCAATCAATTATTCGATTCGCATACACCCAACGCAGGGAAATCACGGTTACACGATATGAAAATGAAGCTCTCACATCTGTTCGTTATCGCCAGCCTCGTACTGGTCGGCACCACCATTCAGGCCGAGAGTCTCGTTGACGGAACGGCAGACGCCGGCAAGCAGCGCGCGCTCACCTGCACAGCCTGCCACGGACCCGAAGGTAATAGCTCAAACCCAATGTGGCCGAATATCGCCGGTCAAAGTGCCTCTTATATACTTACCCAACTACAAGCATTTAAGGACGGCAGTCGTAGCGACTCATTAATGTCCAGCCAGGCAATGATGTTGTCTGACGCCGATATGGCGAATCTCGCGGTCTACTTTGAAAGCCTGCCAGCGGCCGTACAATCGGTCGCAGATGAAGGTCTGATTGGCCGCGGTGAAGCGCTCTACCGAGGTGGCAACAAAGAAGCCAAAGTGCCAGCCTGTCTTGCCTGTCATGGCCCTAGCGGCCGCGGTAATCCCGCCGCTAAGTATCCCGCCCTGAAAGGGCAACATGCAATGTATACAGCTAAGCAGTTGAACGATTATGCGAACAGTACCCGTACGACCGACGGCAAAACACATATGATGCGAGACATCGCAGAAAATCTCGATAAAGACGATATTGCGGCACTTTCTTCCTACGTACAGGGTCTCAAGTAAGCATGAAAAATACTATTTGGGTTGCCACACTAGCCGCACTTACGCTTCTCATTGCTGGTTGCAGTAAGGAAGAGACTGTTGAAACACCTGTCGCAGACACCGCTGTCGCCACAGGAGCGCAGAGCAACGGCGGCGCTTCTGAAGTGGCAGAATTGGACACAGCGAAAACTGAGTCACTGGAAGTAGTCGAAGAATCAGCCGCTGAAGCAGAGCCGGAGGATAAGGCGATTGTTCTGGCTCGGACTGATGACGCTGCAACAGCCGCCACCAGGTCCTGGAAGTACAAGGAAGGCCGGAATTTCACTCGCCTGATCCCTACTCAGCCAACCGTTGGCGGTGCAGATAAGATCGAGGTCGCTGAAATCTTTATGTACAGCTGCCCGCATTGCTTGTCTCTCGAACCGCATATCAATGCATGGGTAGAGAACAAAGATCCCAGCGTCCGATTCGTTCGAATCCCTGCAATTTTCAACCAGCTCGCCCAAATACACGCGCAGCTGTATTACACCGAGGTCTTTCTTGCGAAGACTGGTCAACTCAAGAATCCGGACGCGTTCCGCCGAATGGTTTTTGAGGAGTATCACAACCGGGGCAATCGCCTGACGTCGCAGACAACCATCGAACGTTTGTTTGTGCGCGCCGGTGTGAACGCAGACGATTTCAACCGCACCTGGAATTCATTTGAGGTCGATCAGGCATTGCGAGTTGCTCAGGATCTCGCTCGTCGCTATAACGTGGCCAGTGTTCCGATGGTGGTCGTTAACGGCAAGTACCATACTAATGTCAGTACAGCTGGCGGAATACCGCAGCTTCTAGAACTCATCGACGAACTCACCGAACGCGAAGGCTTACGCTAGCCCACATCCTCGGCCACGATTTTTAAGGCGCCGCTTTCCTCGCGGCGCCAGTACAGTCGAACGATGGAATCGATTTGCTCGTGCGCAGTGCTTACTGTCAGTCGAAAGCGACTTAAGTAGAGATCTTCCTCCTCCGGGTAAGCAATCAATAAAAGGTCCTCAACCTGAGCGCTCTGATAGCCCCTAAATCCGTTCGGCTGCAGGAAAAGTGCGGACCATTCTGCATTACTCATGCCCCAGCGACGAAAATCAGCGTCGTACGAGGACAGGTAGGCATGCAAGTCGCCATTCGCTTTACTAGACGCCCACTGGGAAACTGCCGACTCCAGCTCAAGCATTAATGGCGCGTCACCCCGGTTATCGCTCCAGTCGAGCTGTTGCGTAACCAATACCGGGGTTACGTTATCTTCGATACTGCCCTGCAGCAACTTGAGATCCTCATTCGGCAGTGCGATGCAACCGTCGGTATCACGTTCGGGCCGTCGACCACCTTCCGGATGAACCCCATGCACCCAAATTCCGTCACCGTCTCTTCCGGCCTGCTGGTCCCAGACGTTGGGATAATCCAAAGGATAAGCAGCCACTCCGTATTTTTCATGAAGCTTGCTCATATCTAGTTGCTCCGTCACAAAGTAAAGGCCGAGTGGCGTTCGCTTATCGCCGGATCGCTGCTTGCCAGGGCCACTTTGCCCGATCGACATGTAAAAGCTGTTGGCAAGCACAAGGCTGCCACCCGAGTTATCGAACTGATGAAATGTCGAGGTCGACGTCTCAGCGACAAAAACCGTTTTAACTGACTCGGGAATACGAATAAGCGACGTGGGATACCCGCCCTCAGCGAACGATAAATCCGGAGTCGCGAATGCAACAATGGCCAGGACAGTGAACGAGAATCGGAGCATGGGCTGATAGTACAGCTAACCAGTAGTCATACTAAAGTTTGCCACACATCAATCCCGTCAGAGATCCACAGTGAAGTAAGTACTTCTTATCTTAGGCGTACATTCGAAACTCATTCCTGCTCCTCTCGGTCAACCACTTTGCCTGGATTCAACAGGTTCGCTGGATCCAACAATCCCTTCAATGATTTCATTAGTCTGGTCTCGCTTTCACTTCGCGTGCTGCCGAGCCAAGCCTTCTTGTCTACGCCGATCCCATGCTCAGCGGAAATCGAGCCTTTAAGGCCCTCAAGACAGCCGTAAACAATGCCATCGCATCGCTCACGATGCGCGTCATCATCAAAAGGCCCAATGAAAATATGCAAGTTCCCATCGGCGATATGTCCGAATATCAAAAGTAGCGCATCTTCACGCCACTCTAACAGCGCGATCTTTACTCGATCCACATAGAGACTCATCGAGCGTATCGGCAGACTGACGTCGTAGAGATACGCTGGCAAAACCACGTCAAAGTCTTCCCGAATCGCCCATAAGGCATCACGCTCCACTTCTGATTTCGGCAAGACTGCGTCAACGACGCCACCGCCTTCAAGTGCTTGCTCCAGAACTCGCTGGAAGCGCTCCTCATCGGCGGTCGGATTCGCGCCTTCCGCCTCGGTTAGAACATAGTAGGGATAGTCACGTGACAACGGCGAGACATGTGCTCCGTCGACCGTGACGGAACTGAAATAGTTGTTCCACATGACTTCATAAGCACTCAAAGTTCCAGCAAGGTCCGATTTCAGCGTTTTAAGAAGATCAACTACCGCATCAAAAGACTCCATCGCGAGCAAAGCCGTCTGGCGGCTCTTCGGCAGCGGATACAGTTTGACGACGACCCGGGTAACGACGCCGAGGGTCCCTTCACTGCCGATGAACAACTGTTTGAGATCATAACCAGTGTTGTTCTTCAGCATCTCACTCATCGACGAAATGATGGTGCCATCGGCGAGCACGGCTTCCAGACCCAGCACCGAATTTCGGATCATCCCGTATCGCAAAACATTTATGCCACCGGCATTTGTCGCTACATTGCCTCCAATAGTGCAGCTACCACGTGCGCCAAGGTCAAGCGGAAATAAGAATCCCTGTTCGGCTAATTGCTCTTGTACCGTTTGCAGAATCGCACCGGCCTGAATAACGGCAACGCCATCTAGCTGATCCACCGACTCGATATCGGTCATCTTTTCAAGAGAGATAATAAGGTCTTCGGGCTGAGTTGAGGCGCCTTTAACAACGCCAGTCAGCCCACCCTGAACAACTACGGTTTGATGCAACTCGTTGCAGATGCGAAGAATATCGCTGACCTGCTCTGTGGATCGCGGCCTAACCATGGCCTTAGCCAGCGTTGGCGACGAATCCCAATAAGAAGTCGCTCGCTCCAGAAGATCTGGGCCACTGATTACGTCTTTCTCACCAACAATCTGGCGAAGTCGGTCTTCTAGATTGATCATCACTACCCGGCCTTGCGTTTACTTCAGCCGAGTATACGAGAAAGTCTTCGTCCATTTAGTAACCTCGACAACTTTCTTGATAACGTGAATCCCGTGTGGCCCACCGCCTTTGTCATCAAAAAATCTGACGCTTTCATGGCCGGGCAATTCAAGGACCTTTCATCGACGTCAATCGAATCGCGCCAAAACCTGGAGATATCGCGAAGCCGGTGGCAGCGTAGTAGACTCCAATACGACTATGGCGAAGAAACTAAAAAACGAGAAGAGGCTGTTAAAGCTTGCGCTTGAGATGGTGCTGGATGATGCGGTAGAGCGGGGCGTTGTTGAATTCAATACGACTGATTCCCACGACCTAAAAATTCAGTATGCGTATCGATTACTTGTACACGACAAGGCCATCAGCCCAATTCCCAACGAGCAAATTTCAATGCCGAGCATCAAACATCGCCTTGCGATGTGGGTGACTCGCAAGTTGCCGCCGGGTCACGAACTACTAATGTAAGACCCGTCCGGAATAGATGCGGGTGACGACCGTAATCGAAGATTAAGCCAGATGTCTATCCATCGCATCCTCGATCGAGGTGCGAACGGTGTTCTCCAGCATCTTCAAAGCGAATCCCAGTTTAAGTTCCACGTCGATGGACGAAGCGGCGACCACGATCTTGCCGTCAACACCGCTGCCAGTGATTCTTAGACTATCGCCGTCCCACGACGAATTAAGTCCGTACTTACTGGCAAGAGAATCGGCCATACCACCTACCCGTTTTCGAGCCTCTTCTAGGCCCAACATATGGTTTCTTTTTATATTCATGCTATGCATTCCAGAAAGTTCTGACTGAGTTGCGGCTAGGCTCATCCAAAGACCGCTTCTCCTCATCGGCTGATGCTATATAATCGACGCTTACCGTCAGGCTCTCGGCCCGGCGTATCCCTTTACAACCTCCGGAGCTTACCTTGAGTCGGGACCAGAAGTTTTTTAATATGCATCCCAGCGTTATCGTCGCTATTGTGCTGATAGCGCTCGTAATTCTCGCTTTTTCGATGAAAATGCCCGGCCTCACACAAGGCGCTTACACCAGTGATGCGACCGAGCGTATCCGCCCGGTCGGACAAGTCTACCGATCCGGCGAGGAACAAGAAGCCGCAGCACCAACCGTTGAAACAGTACCGGAGCCGGAGCCTGTCGCCACAGTAATGTCAGGAACGCAGGTCTACAACACAGCCTGTATCGCCTGTCACGGCGCGGGTGTTGGCGGCGCGCCCATAACTGGCGACACTGCAGTATGGTCTGAACGCATTACTCAGGGTGCAGCTACGCTTAAAGAGCATGCTGTGCAAGGCTATATCGGGTCGGTCGGCTATATGCCGCCAAAAGGTGGTCGTCTCGACATATCAGATGCTGAAATCGAAGCGGCTGTCGATTATATGATTAGCGAATCCGAGTAACACGTTGTAAAGGTTGCATTCTAATCAGGATCAGGTAATGGAAATTCTTAAAAGAATTGCTTTAATTGCACATTGGGTTGGCTTTATTAGTGCAATCCTTTTCGGATTATTATTCATTGGTTTTGCATTGTGGCCAAGTCCGAGTAACACGTTTTCTATTGCTGATGGTGGAATAGAGACCCATCAAAGAGTACTAGGTCTTTTATTAAGCATGCTTGCTTTCTTTTCATGCTCAGGGCTTGGTTGGATGGTAAGGTTTATTTTAATGGGTAAGGTGCATTTTCTACCCTGGAGGACGCTGAACCATTAAAGGTGCAGCTACGCTTAAAAAGCTGATAATCAGCCGCGGGCATCTGGCTGAAGTACGCCGGCGTCTGAAAGGAGTCTGGCTCACTTGAAAATTCGTATCGCAACCCGCAAGAGCGCTCTCGCGCTTTGGCAGGCTGAGCATGTTGCCGCTGAGCTCATCAAACTCCCGGGCATTTCGCAAACCGAACTTCTCCCGATGTCGACTAAGGGCGATGAGATTCTCGACCGTAGTTTGCAGAAGATCGGTGGTAAAGGGCTATTCATTAAAGAGCTAGAGATCGCCATGCAAAACGGCGTGGCAGACCTTGCAGTACATTCGATGAAAGACGTTCCGGCTGAAATGCCAGCAGGATTTTGCATCGCCGCGACTATGACTCGAGCGAATCACAGGGACGCACTGATCACGAACGGTGGCGTGCAGCTCGACGAGCTGGCAGAGAACGCATTAATTGGAAGTTCGAGTTTACGGCGCCAGGCACAGCTCAAGATGCTCCGCCCTGACCTTCGCGTTGAACCACTCAGAGGCAATGTGAATACACGGCTCGCGAAGCTCGAGAATGGCGATTATGACGCGATCATTCTCGCGGCGGCCGGCTTGGAGCGACTGCGCCTCGATGGCCACATAAGTCATCAGTTTTCGCCCGCTGAAATGTTGCCAGCTGCAGCGCAAGGTGTGTTGGGAGTTGAATGCCTTGAAAGCAATACTGAACTTCGCAAAATACTCAAATTACTCAACAACCCGACAACACTACAGACCACCAGCGCGGAGCGTGCGATTGCACGCGTTCTCAACGCCAGCTGCCAGTCTCCGGTCGCGGCATTCGCCACTGTTGAAGGTGGCTCGCTGGAACTGACTGCATTGGTTGCCCATCCGGATGGCGGAGAAACAATCAAAGACTCGATCACCGGTGATGCGAGTGAGGCAGAACAACTTGGCGAGACTCTCGCTGCTCGCTTAATCAACAGTGGTGCTAGAGAACTTCTGGATTCTATTGAGGCCATGAATGACTGACACCTCACTACAGGGGGTCGGCGTTCTCGTCACTCGGCCAGAGGCTTTGGCTGCCGAACTCATTGGGGCAATCGAGGAAAAGGGCGGAATCGCGTATCACTTTCCCGCCATAGAAATTCTGCCCCGGCAAGGCGCCGCGGTCGACGCGGAAGCAGCCAATCTGCCAATTCCAGATATCGCTATCTTTGTTAGTCGTAACGCCGTTGCAGAGGGGCTGACCCATGCGCAAAATGCCCTGGTGGGTGCAATTGGACCAACAACCGCAGCCGCTATTCGAAGCGCTGGGCGAAGCGTTGACATAGAATCTGCTGAGGGCTTTGACAGCGAAAGCTTACTTAAGGAGACGGCTCTTCAGCATGTCGCTGGCAAGCAAGTGCGCATCATCCGAGGTAGTGAAGGCCGGGAAATGTTGGCGGATACTCTGCGAGAGCGAGGCGCCATCGTTAATTACCTTTCTGTCTATGAGCGAACATTACCGGACACTGATCAGACAACGTTGGCCGAAGTTGAAACGGCGTGGCGCGATGGCCGAATTCATGTTGTCACGGCCATGAGCGTACAGACGCTCAAGAATCTATCTTTATTGCTACCGACATGGTGTCGAGAGCAACTGGGATCCGTACCACTGGTTACGCCGGCAGCACGTGTGATAAAAGAGGCGCAAGATCGCTACCCTTTGTCCCGATCTGTCTTGGCAACTGGAACTGAGGCTGCCAACATAGTTGACGCGATCGTTACTGCATGCGAATCCGATTCCGAATCATGACTACGACCTACACACCATGAGCGACAAACAAAACGATATTAAAACAAGCGCCGACGCAGAATTCGCCATAGAAGATTCCACGCCTGAAAAACAGGCGTCATCGGGCAAGGGCGTCAGGTGGTTAGCACTTCTGGCCGCAATTATTGCGTTGGTCGTTGTTGCTTATGTAATTTTTGGTGACTGGAAGACAGTCGACAACTCGAACGATCTGGATAATCTCGCGAGCGTCGAGAACCTCAATCGCCGAGTGGACCAGTCCGGCAGCGCACCCGAGTCGCGGGTCAGCCAGATCACTCACCCTGACTACAGCGCAGAAATTGATGCTGTACAAAAAAACGTCGAGGACCAGCTGCGTCTGTTGAATACACTGCCGTCGCGAATGTCGACGATCGAAGGCAGAGTGGCGTCGCTAGTCGGGATTTCGGCGGGTGCGAGGGAAACCTTCCTTCTTTCTGAGGCGGAATACTATTTACAGATAGCGAACGCCCAATTACAACTGGCGAACAATCCACGGCTGGCATCACTTGCGCTCCGCATGGCAGACGAACGGGTTACGCAGATTTCAGATCCAGGTTTGGCCGCTGTACGAGGAGCTATTTCCGACGAACTCACCGCACTCGACGTCATGGAAAAACCAGACCTAGAGGGCGCAACGCTGACGCTGGCCAGCCTCGCCGAGGTGGTTGAATCCTTGCCGCTGGCCAGTGCAAACCGAGCGGACGAAGCTGGCGAGGAAGTCGATCCGGAACAAGGCAACATTGACCGTGCCTGGGGCTCGGTGAAAAGCGCGATGTCGGGCTTGGTCAAAGTCACGCCTCCTGATGTGGCGAAACTCGTGCTCATCTCTCCGGATGCAGAGTATTTCCTGCGCAACAATATCGCATTGCAACTGCAATCAGCACGACTCGCACTCTTGCGGGGAGAGCAGGCGATCTTCGAGCAAACTCTCAACGATACCAGTGCGCTGCTCGATGCCTTTTTCGACACTGACAGTGAGCAGGTGAGCAGTGCCAAAATGACTATTTCGGAAGTCAGGGCCACTGTCTTTACAGCATCAGTCCCGGACATTTCAGGATCGCTGCGGCTGTTGCGCCAATTTCCACCCCTGCGTGAGACGACCGAGTGAAAATCGGCCTTATTATAGTACTCGCATTACTTGCAAGCGCATTTGCTGCGCATTTCTTGCTTGCGGATCCTGGGTATGTCGTTATCAATTTCCGTGGCTATCTCATTGAAATGTCTGTGTATGTCCTGGTTCTCTTGACGGCCGCTCTGTTCGCATCGATCTGGCTCATACACAAAATAGTTATCGCACCTCGTCGCATCGGTGAGGCAGCAGGTCGTTATCGATCCATTCGCTCCGGTCAAAAGATGACCCGCGGCATGATTGAAGTCGCCGAAGGCAATTTCACGCGCGGTGAACGTATGCTTGCCAGAGCCGCCAGCACCAGTGACTCTCCGCTATTTAACTACTTGCAAGCAGCGCGTGCCGCACATCTGCAAGGCCGTAACGAACGCCGTGACGACTGGCTCAAACTGGCCTACCAGGAAGTCCCGGAAGCGGCGAACGCAGTACTGCTGACTCAAGCCGAGTTTCAACTCGACCAGGGCCAACACGAACAGGCGCTAGCCACATTAAGGCGCTTAGACGATAACTCGAAGAACCACGGACACGCGCTGGCTCTTATGGGGCGCCTGTATTTTCGTTTGGAAGACTGGGTTTCACTGCAGGAAATACTGCCGCGAGTCACAAAGCACGCGCAGATAAAACCAGAAACACTGGCTATCTGGACGTCGCGAATCCATCGCGAACAATTACAGGATGCGATCGATGGAGACGCCACTTTACTCGCATGGAAGAACGTCCCTAAATCTCACAAATCCGATATGCCTCTACTCGAGGCCTACTATCAGGGATTGATGCGCGCTGGACTGCATGAAAAGGTAGAAAAAGAACTGGTCGCCGCTTTGAAATCAGACTGGCGCGGGCCTCTCGTCCAATTATTCGGACAAGTACAGGGCGCCGACGTCAGCAAGCAACTAACGACAGCAGAAGGCTGGCTAACAAGCCGCGCGGAAGACCCAGATTTGTTGCTAACAGCCGCGAGGCTTTGCCTCAAGAACGAACTCTGGGGGAAAGCCCGTGGCTACCTAGAGACGTTAATCGGCCTAAAACCCAGCCCAGAGGCCTATCAAGAATACGGTGCTTTGCTAAACCAAATGGATGAGGCCGATGCGGCAGCAGACGCTTACAGAGATGGCCTCAGAATGATGGCCGGAAATAACCTGAAAGCACTCCCACATATCACCGACCAATAGTCGTGAGGTCTAGGGTTGACTGCGTTTACTTCTGAACCAGTCGGTGAGAGGTTCCCACTCATCCCAATCTGGCCAGGCAAGATACTCAGGTAGCTCAAATATTCCGATACCGCGAGTGTAAGCGCGCACGTAATTTTGCGCATCTCTCAGTGCTGCGATGTAGGGAACTCGTGCTTTGGTTAGGTATTCATCGAGTTCGTCATAGATCAGCGTGTTTTCGCGGACGCGGTTTGCGACAACACCGATTTTCGCCTTTTTCTGGGCGATTTTCGGAACTTCCTTTAGTTCTCCGAGGAAAGTCGAAGTTGCCTGCATGTCGATTGTTGATGGCAGTACGGGGACGACGATTGTTTCCGCGTGTTTAATGAGATCCGACAGTTCCGCGCCGTGTGATCGGGCTGGCGCATCAATAACAAGGATGTCTGCATTACGGGGTGCGTGTCGAAGGCCGTCTTCGAATCCGGCGACACCCGCGATCGTTGCACGATCGTCCGGGCGGCGGTCAAGCCAATCGAGGCTCGAACGCTGTGGATCATAGTCGGCAAGCGCAACAGCAGCGCCCTCGGTCGCAAAGTAAGAGGCTATATTTGTTGCGAGGGTGCTTTTACCACAGCCACCTTTCTCGTTCAGTACCATGATGTGCCGCATGTCGCTCTCCAAGGGCCGTTTTTTAGTTTAGTTGGTAGTTATGTAAACTACAGATGCCACATTAAAAAGTCCATTGATGACAATTAAAACGCATAATTGACGACATGCAGATTCCTTACAAAAAAATGCACGGCACCGGAAATTTAATTCTGGTTGTCGACCAGCGTCTCGGAAATTTGCCTCCTCCGGGCAGTGACAAATTGCGAGAACTCGGTGACGAAGAAACAGGGCCTGGGTTTGATCAGTTAATGTGGCTTAGCCCAGCCATCGGCGACGAGTATGTCGCGAGCTATCGAGTGTTCAATAGCGACGGCTCCGAAGTGGAACAATGCGGCAATGGCGTTCGCTGCGTTGCGCAGCACTTAGCCGGGATCGAGAAAAACGCAGAGTCATTCACGTTGCTGAGTCCAGTCGGATCAGTGTCTGCCCGCGTTTATACGGACGGTCTCGTCAAAGTCAGCATGGGAGTGCCGAGCTTCGAGCCATCGGACATCCCCTTTGTGGCCGACAAAAATCAACCCTCCTATGAACTCACGGTTGACAATAAAATCATAAAAATCAACGTATTATCAATGGGAAATCCTCATGCTGTCGTACAGGTGGATGACGTTAGCGCCGCTCCGGTCGGCACAATCGGGCCTTTGGTCGAGAATCATGAGCGGTTTCCAGAACGTACGAATGTCGGTTTTATGCACGTCATAGACAGGGGCAGTATTGAACTGCGCGTACACGAACGCGGCGCCGGTGAAACGGCCGCATGTGGCACTGGCGCATGCGCAGCAGTGGTGTCCGGCCAGCGACTGGGATTGCTCGATGACGAGGTCTCTGTTCAGCTGCCGGGTGGTCAAGTCGTGGTAAGCTGGCGCGGCGGTGACACACCTGTTTGGCTCAAAGGCAATGCCGTTTTGATCAGCGAAGGAATAATGGATCTATAGGAATGGGCGAACTATGAGCACGCAAGCAGAAGCTGATTACGCAAACGAAGAATTATCCGAGCAATCGGTACACGATTACCTCGCATCACATCCGGATTTCTTTGAAGAACACGCGAATCTTTTAAGCTCTCTGAATCTGCCACACACCACAGGCGGGGCAGTGTCACTGGTCGAGCGGCAGGTTTCTATCTTACGCCAAAAGGACCTCTCGCTTCAGAAGCAACTTAAAGAGCTGATCGAGGTCGCGCGTGCCAATGACTTGCTATCAGCTAAAATACACAAGCTGACAATGCAGCTTTTCGCGGTATCGGATCTCAAAACGATGATTATTACTCTCGAAGAGGGGATCCGCAGTGGATTTGGAGCAGATCAGGCGGTTCTCGTGGTTTTCGGCGATCCTGGTGCTTTCAATGACATTGATGCTGGCAGATTTTTCCGGGTTGTCGACAAAGACTGTGATGCACTGAGTCCCTTTAGTGCCTTTCTTGCCAGCAGAGCCACACGTTGCGGAAAAATTCGTGATGCACAGCGTGATTTCCTATTTCAAGAAGACGCGAACGAAATTGGATCCTCTGCATTGGTGCCGCTTGGTATCGATAATGAGATCGGCTTTCTCGCGATCGGCAGCGCCGATGCGAACCACTTCCACCCCAGCATGAGCACCGACTTCCTGACGCGTCTTGGCGATCTTTTGGCAGGCGCGCTGAAGCGCTATTAAGGCGACTGCACGGTGAGCGACGGCGGCAGGATCGACGAGTTTATTCGGCATCTGCAATACGAACGCCGCTTATCACCGGAGACCTGCAAGAATTATCGCCGCGACCTTGTTGCGCTACTCGCGTTTCGTGAATACTCCAATATTGATTCCTGGCGAGGCCTTGATAGTGAACATTTTCGGGCGTTTTCAGCGTCTTGTTACCGCAAGGGCTTGAGCGCACGAAGCATTCAACGACGTCTCTCGGCTTGCCGCACCTTCTTTCGATATCTCATTCGCGAAAAACACGTCAACAACAATCCGATTACGAACGTATCGGCGCCAAAGGGAAAGAAGCGTCTTCCCGGCAACCTTGACGCGGACCGCATGGCCCGCCTGCTCGATATTCCTGGTAAAGGAGTTTTGGTTAACCGTGACCGCGCGATCCTTGAGCTGCTGTACTCGTCAGGGCTCCGCTTATCAGAACTCACTAGCCTGAACTGCGGTAACGTAGATATGTGCGACGCGATGGTGCGAGTGACAGGCAAGGGTAATAAAGACCGCATTATTCCAGTCGGGCGCAAAGCCATTTCCGCGTTACATAAATGGGACCGCGTTCGAGGTGAGCTGGCTAACGTTGACGAAAATGCCTTGTTTGTCAGTAATCGCGGCACCCGCATCAGCCCGCGGTCTGTGCAGGCCCGAGTCTCTCACTGGGCGCGCCATCAGGGTATCGACACCAATGTCTACCCACATCTGTTCCGCCACTCGTTCGCGACCCACCTTCTAGAATCAAGCCACGACCTGCGTGGAGTACAGGAGCTACTAGGACACGCCAATATCTCTACGACTCAGATCTATACTCACCTTGATTTCCAACACCTGGCCCAGATATACGACCAGACACATCCCCGGGCGCGAAAAAAAGACTAATCGCAGGCGCCACAACAGGAAGAACAGCATGGAACAATTTCGAGGGACAACCATTGTCTCTGTCCGTCGCAACGGCAAAGTTACGATCGCGGGCGACGGTCAGGTCAGCATGGGCAACACGGTAATGAAGGGCAATGCCCGAAAAGTCCGGAAGCTGGCTGGAGGACGAGTAATCGCCGGATTCGCAGGTGGCACCGCCGACGCGTTTACACTTTTTGAACTCTTCGAGAACAAGTTAGAGCAATACGGCAATCTGACCAGAGCCGCTATTGAACTGGCCA
The DNA here is from genome assembly GCA_913063505.1 of uncultured Gammaproteobacteria bacterium. Taxonomy (GTDB): domain Bacteria; phylum Pseudomonadota; class Gammaproteobacteria; order Steroidobacterales; family Woeseiaceae; genus UBA1847. The sequence goes on from CAJXYT010000005.1 coordinate 27,325, forward strand.
AGGACTGGCGGATGGATCGACGCTTGAGGCGACTTGAGGCACTGCTCTGTGTTGCCGACACCGAAGCTTCGTTCATCATTTCAGGCAACGGCGATGTCATCGAGCCAGAGAATGGCCTAATGGCCATCGGATCGGGTGGGCCTTATGCGCAGGCCGCGGCTCTCGCCTTGTTGCACAATACTGATCTTAAAGCTCGAGATATCGCCAAAAAAGCGCTGCTGATCGCTGGCGACATCTGCGTCTTTACTAATCAAAACATCACTATCGAAGAACTCTAATGTCCCAAATGACTCCCCGAGAAATCGTCCAGGAACTGGACAAACACATTGTTGGTCAGGATGACGCCAAGCGTGCCGTCGCTATCGCCCTGCGCAACCGCTGGCGGCGCGTGCAGGTCGACGAACCACTGCGCAGCGAGATTACGCCCAAGAATATCTTAATGATTGGGCCCACAGGTGTCGGTAAGACGGAAATCTCTCGTCGGCTGGCGCGGCTGGCCCGAGCTCCGTTCATCAAAATCGAAGCCACAAAATTCACCGAAGTCGGATACGTCGGTCGTGAAGTTGACAGCATCGTGCGCGATCTTATGGATGTATCGATCAAATTAATTCGTGAAGATGCCATGGCGAAAGTTCGTCATCGAGCAGAAGACTCCGCGGAAGAGCGTGTTCTCGATGCGTTGTTGCCACCGCCCTATCAGGCCGTCGACTCCGCATCAGATGAAGCATCTGCCGATAGCAACACCCGGCAGAAGTTTCGCAAGATGCTGCGCGAGGGCAAGCTCGACGATAAGGAAATCGAAATCGACATTCAGGCGTTGCCTGTTGGGGTCGAGATCATGGCACCTCCCGGCATGGAAGAAATGACCAGTCAATTACAAGGCATGTTCCAGAACTTGGGCAGTAACCACAGCAAGACCCGAAAACTCAAAGTGAAAGAAGCATTTCGTCACTTGACCGACGAAGAAGCGGCGAAAATGATCGACGAGGAAGAGCTCAAGACTCAAGCGCTAGAAGCCGTCGAACAGCATGGCATCGTATTTCTAGACGAGCTCGATAAAGTCACCAGAAGCTCCGGCACTCAAGGGGCGGATGTTTCGCGTGAAGGCGTGCAGCGAGATCTGCTACCACTTGTCGAAGGTTCGACGATCAATACCAAGTATGGAATGGTAAAAACAGATCACATTCTGTTTATCGCCTCAGGTGCCTTCCATGTATCCAAACCCTCCGACCTTATTCCGGAATTGCAGGGCCGCTTCCCGATCAGGGTTGAACTGAAGTCGCTCACCACTGAAGATTTCGTTCAAATCCTGACAGAGCCCGACGCATCGCTGACATCACAGTATTCAGCACTCCTCGAAACTGAGGAAGTTCATCTTGAATTCGCGGAGAGCGGCGTTCGCAGAATCGCTGAAGTGGCGTTTCAGGTAAATGAGAATACCGAGAATATCGGCGCACGCCGACTGCACACCGTCATGGAACGGCTACTCGAAACCGTCTCGTTTGACGCGTCGGAGAAAAGTGGTTTAAAACTCACGATAGATGCTGGGTATGTCAATGATCACCTCGAGGAGCTGGCGCAGGATGAGGACTTGAGTCGCTATATACTTTGAGTATCATAAATACTGCCGCCTTTTCGACCGTAGTATTTATACCACTGGCTCCGTTTAAGCCCCGCAGGTATCCTCCGCTCATGAAATCCGCTGAAGACAACTCGACTCACTTCGGTTACCAGACTGTCGGTAAAGACAAGAAGGCCAGCATGGTTCGCGGCGTGTTTGATTCTGTGGCCAGTCGTTACGACATTATGAATGACCTGATGTCCGCCGGATTGCATCGCTTGTGGAAGAGATACACGATAGATCAGGCAGCCATTAAGCCCGGTCAGGTTGTGTTGGATCTCGCTGGCGGTACGGGTGACCTGGCAAGAGAATTCTCCAAGAAGGTCGGCAAAGACGGGCAGGTTGTTTTGGCCGATATCAATGCGGCTATGCTGAAACAAGGTCGCCACCGTCTGGTTGATGCCGGTATTTCAGGCAATATCACTATCGCCCAGGTCGACGCACAAGAACTACCATTCGACGACGCAACATTTGATTGCATCACCATGGCGTTCGGACTGAGAAACGTGACGGATAAGGATGCAGCTCTCGCCTCAATGTTTCGCGTCCTGAAGCCCGGCGGCAAAGCCATGGTCCTAGAATTTTCCAAACCGAATGAGGCCATCAAACCGGCTTATGACCTGTACTCTTTTAAAGTATTGCCTACGCTCGGTAAGTTTGTCGCGGGTGATCCGGATAGCTATCAATACCTAGCGGAATCAATTCGTATGCATCCGGATCAGGACACACTTAAATCGATGATGGAAACGGTCGGCTTCGAGCGATGCCGTTTTCATAACATGGCCGCTGGCATTGTCGCCCTTCATATCGGCTATCGGGTCTGATTCGAAATGGATACTCTAGAAGCCATATTGCGCCCGGTCGCAGAATTATTGAATCGGAGTATTCAAGAATCAACCCCAGCCAAAGAACTCTGCAAAGACTTATCTGGAACGATTGTTGCGGTGCGCGTTCGAAATACAGCTCTTACAGCCTACTTCCTGATTGATGACGAGACACTCAATATAGCTACATCGAGCTCGAAAGAGCCTGACGTCGTCGTCTGTGGCTCATTAATCACTTTGGCTCGCATGAACGCCAAGTCCAGTGAAGCTGCCATTCGCGACGGTTCGCTGGACCTATCAGGAGATGCAAGACTGGCTGACCGTTTTCAAAAACTGCTAAATCACGCGAAACCTGATATTGAAGAAGAGCTCTCATCGTTGATCGGAGATGTTGCGGCACATCGTCTCGGCGAAATATCCCGTGGCGTCGGTCGCTGGGGGCGTGATGCGCGCTCGACGATGGGTGCAAATATTCGCGAGTATCTTCAAGAGGAGAGTCGCGACGCACCCAGTCGCTACGAAGCCGATAAATTCAGCGAGAATGTCGGCACCCTCCGCGACGATGTAGACCGGCTTGAAGCCCGCGTGAATCGATTGCAGGAAAATTTATAGTATGGCGAGTCGCCGCACCATTTTTCGAATGATCGCGATCCAGCGTGTGTTGGTTAAGTACGGCTTGGACGATGTGATCAAGCAGATGCATTTATTACGTCCTTTACGATTTCTTTTTTACCTCATGCCATGTCGACGCAACACTTCGGCTCCGATTGGTGAAAGACTGCGACTCGCGCTCGAGGAACTGGGGCCAATCTTTGTCAAGTTTGGTCAGGCTATTTCCACAAGAAGAGATTTGCTGCCACCTGATATTGCTGATGAACTTGCAAGGCTACAGGATGCAGTGCCACCGTTCCCAGTCGAACAGGCAGTGGCGATCGTCGAGAGCGCATATGGTGAGTCAGTCGATTCAGTATTTGAGCGTTTCGACAAAGAACCGCTCGCAGCTGCATCCATTGCCCAGGTACATACCGCGAAACTTAAGACCGGCCACGAAGTAATCGTGAAAGTATTGCGCCCGGGCGTGCAGAATCAGATTGAAGGCGATCTTGCAGTACTACGAGTAATCGCTGGCCTTGCGGACCGTTATTGGGAACACGGCAAGCGATTGCGCCCGCTAGAAATTGTCGACGAATATGAGCACACGATCCTCGACGAATTGGACCTTATGCGTGAAGCCGCTAATGCAGCTCAGCTGAAGCGAAATTTTCAGGGCTCTGACATGCTCTATGTGCCAGACGTATACTGGGACTACTGCCGCCCCGAAGTCCTCGTTCAAGAGCGAATTTACGGCACACCGATCAGCGATATGGATGCGCTGCTTGAGGCGGGCGCCGATATTCAGGTCCTCGCGGAAAACGGCGTGGAGATTTTCTTCACGCAAGTATTCCGGCACAACTTTTTTCATGCTGATATGCATCCGGGCAATATATTCGTCATTACGTCGGACCCGAAGAAACCGAAGTACGCCGCCGTCGATTTTGGCATCGTCGGAACACTGAGCCCCGAAGACCAACGTTATCTTGCGGAAAATTTCCTCGCGTTTTTTGACCGAGATTACTACCGAATCGCGAAATTGCATCTGGACAGCGGTTGGGTTCCAGCGGGAACTCGCGTGGATCAACTTGAAACCGCGATTCGGACTGTCTGTGAGCCTATTTTCAATAAGCCACTTGCAGAGATATCGTTCGCTCAACTCTTGATGCGATTGTTCCGCGTCGCGCAGCGCTTCGACGTTGAGATCCAGCCACAAATGATCCTGCTGCATAAAACCTTGTTTAACATCGAGGGACTGGGTCGACAGCTTTATCCACAGCTCGATTTGTGGAAGACAGCACACCCAGTATTGAAGCGCTGGATGGACGAACAAGTCGGCGGCAGTGCGCTATTAAAAGACCTTCGCCAAAACCTGCCACAGTTGCGCGATGCTCTGCGGGAACTGCCCGCCATTCTCCACCATTTGGGTGAACAAGCAGCTGAAGGTCACGTTAAGTTCAATTTACAGTCGTCTGAACTGACGGAGATTAAGAAGCTGCTGGCTGAGCAGCAACGACAAAGATATTGGCTAACGGCTGCTGCCATAGCGATCGTCTCTGGCATCCTTTTCATCTCGCTCGGTGCGATGAACTAAGTCTGCCCATCAGGGGCAAGGCGACTGAAAGACATTGATGCTAATAATTAGCGATGAAATCTAGACAGACTCTTCCATGCAAGAAACCTCCAAAAATAGGCGCACAATACGCAGCTTCGTTCGAAGAACGGGCCGACTGACTCCGTCGCAATCGAAAGCGCTTGAAGAGCTTTGGCCAAAGATCGGCATTGAACATGATACTCAAATCCTTGATTTTGAAGTGGTTTTCAGCCGATCTGCTCCCATCGTGTTGGAAATTGGCTTCGGCAACGGGGACTCTCTGGCCCAGATGGCTGAAGAGAGGCCAGACAAGAATTTCTTGGGAATCGAGGTGTACGAAGCTGGTATCGGGCACTGTTTGCTGATGGCACGTGATCTCGCGCTCAACAACTTGCGAATCGTGGCGCATGATGCAATTGAAGTGCTCGAGCATCAAATTCCACTCGCATCTATCGCACGGGTTAATCTTTACTTTCCGGACCCATGGCCAAAGAAGCGCCACCATAAACGTCGAATCGTACAGCCCGCGTTTCTGGATATGATCGCGAATCGCCTGAAAGACGAAGGCACGCTGAATATTGCGACAGATTGGGCGGCCTATGCAGAACATATCGACGAAGTTCTTTCCCATTCGGATCGCTTCATCTGCACTGAGCGCCGCGAACACGGAGGTGAGCTACCGCTCGAGCGCCCCCGAACGAAATTCGAACGTCGTGGACTCAAGAAAGGTCATCGAATTTGGGATTGGCGTTTCGAAAAAAAACCTAATACCTAAACAAGCTTGCGCTTCGCCTTAGGCGTCGCTACATACTGTTTGGACCGGAAACATATACGACCCCGTCACGCACCGAGACATCCACCTTCCGTAATGCCTTTCCTAGTGCTGGGCCAGCAAAGCAATCGCCTGTTTCGATCTCATAGGTTGCACCATGAGACGCACAAATGATTGCGGCTTTATCTTTGGTCAGAAACTTGTTTGGCGACCAATTGAGTGGATGGCCAACGTGGACGCAGAAATTCTGGTACGCGAAAACTTCATCGTCCTTGCGAATGACAAATCCTCTAAAAGGCCAGTCACCCTCCCCAATCGAAAACTCGCGACAACCCGGATCGTCAAGTTCGTTTAACTGGCCTACCGTTATTTCAACGTCATGCATTGGTCCGATTCTCGTTCCATGGCGCCACCTTGATTAGTAGCAACATGCCTGGAATCGCGAAAACCATGCAGAGCAAAAAGAAATTCGTCCAACCAGTTTGCTCAACAATGACCCCCGTAACCGAGTTTGCGAAGACTCTTGGCACTGCCGCAATCGCGGTGAATAAAGCGAGCTGCGTTGCAGCGAATGACGGATTCGTTGTACGCGCCATAAATGCGATCAAAGCCGCTGCGCCGAGACCGACACCAAGATATTCGAAAAAGACGGCTATGCCGAGCATCCATGGGTTGGGGCCTACTTCTGACAATATAGCGAACCCAAGAATACTAACGATTTGCACGATGCCAAATAGCCAGAGAGCGCGATTGATTGCCAACTTCACCATGATTAGTCCGCCCATCATCCCACCGAAAATTACGGCGACGAGGCCCGCCGTCTTCGAGATCGCACCGATCTGTGTCCCGGTAAATCCCAGGTCTACGAAGAAGGGCGTCTGCAGCGCAGTCGCCATATTGTCACCGAGCTTATAGAGAAATAGAAAAGCCAGGACTAACAACGCGGACCGTAATCCGGCGCGTCCAAGGAAGTCTCGAAATGGCTCTATCACTGAATCCCTCAAGGTTTTCGGTGGTGTGGGTTCGGCTATCGCTTCGTCAATGACGAGAGTCGCAACGATGCCGACCAGCATGAACAGCGCCACGATGACGAACACCATATGCCAGGGTAGATGATCCGCCAAAATGAACCCAAGTGCGCCGGGGATTAATCCGGACAGTCGATAGGCCTGCACATGAATTGAATTGCCCAACCCGAGCTCTACGTCCGGTAACAATTCGCGCCTGTAAGCGTCAAGTACAATATCCTGACTAGCACTGAAGAACGCGACAGCAATAGAAAGATAAGCGATGCTCCAAATCGATACGTCGGGCTTAAAGAATCCCATCGAACCCATGGAAAACAACAAGGCCACTTGCATGACGAGCATCCAGCCGCGGCGGTGACCCAGAAATGGCAAGGTGAAGCGGTCCATGATCGGAGACCAGATGAACTTCCACGTAAAGGGAAACTGAACGAGCGCAAAGAAACCGATCTCAGCCAGACCGATACCCTCCATTCGCAACCAACCCGGAACCAATTGAAACAACAGATACAACGGCAGTCCCGACGTAAAGCCTGTGAAAACGCAAATCAACATTCGTCGATTCAGGATCGCTTCTTTAAAACTCTCCGGTCGCGAGCGATTGTGTATGGCGTTATTTGGCATGGATCCAATCGTAGTCCATCGTTATGGGCGCGTGGTCAGAAAATCGTTCATCGCGATAAATCCCGGACCTTTTGACTTTATCCTTCAGTCCCTGCGTGACAGCGTGGTAGTCGAGTCGCCACCCGACATTGTTATCCCAAGCACGACCGCGGTTGGACCACCAAGTGTACTGTTCATCATCCTGCGACAACATCCGAAATGCGTCTGTAAAACCATACTCCCCAAACACCTCATCGAGCCAGGCGCGTTCTTTGGGCAGGCACCCTGAGTTTTTCTGATTTTGCTTCCAGTTTTTGATATCGCCTTCTTTGTGGACGATATTCCAGTCTCCGCAAACCACGTATTCAGCGCGACGGCGACGTAATTTCTTCAAGTGCTCGCCAAAAGAATCGAGGCATCGGTATTTAGCTTCCTGGCGGATATCACCGGATGACCCCGACGGCAAATATAAGGAGACGACGCTGATGCCACCGAGCTGTACTTCAAGGTATCGGCCTTCGATATCAAATTCGGCATCGCCGTAACCGCGAACGACTTTTGTCGGTTTGTGCTTCGTATAGATTGCGGTACCGCTGTAACCTTTTTTCTCAGCATCTTCGTAGAAGCAGTGATATCCAGTGGGGGAAAACACCTCGTCGGTCAATTGGTGAACCTGCGCTTTGGTTTCCTGTATGCACACGACGTCGGCATTCTGATTGGCCATCCAGTCAAAGAAACCCTTGCGAGCGGCGGCTCGAATGCCGTTAGCATTGAGGCTGATAACGCGAAACAAAATATCACTCCTGTGTCATACTCCGGTCCGAAATTGGACTGGCCGCGATCATCATACAGAAGCCCTCGGCAGACCAACATCGGAAGAGCGGATCGGAAGAAAATAATGCGTGGATACAAAAGAGAATTCATCGAATTAGCGTTGGAGCTTGGTGTACTTCGCTTTGGAGAATTTACACTCAAGTCCGGGCGTATCAGCCCCTACTTTTTCAACGCCGGACTCTTCAACACGGGCTACGCTGCCGCGAAACTGGGTAGATTTTATGCTGAGGCTATCGCAGTGTCAGACGTGCGATTCGACATGTTGTTCGGGCCGGCCTACAAAGGCATCCCCCTCGCGACGCTCGCCGCGTCATCATTAGCTGAACAGCATAATATTGATGTTCCTTACTCTTTTAACCGCAAAGAGGCTAAAGCTCATGGCGAGGGTGGCAGCATTGTTGGAGCACCGTTGTCCGGCGGCGTTCTAATAATCGATGACGTAATTACGGCCGGCACCGCTGTTCGAGAGGCTTATCAGATTATTTCGGCAGCCGGCGCGGAAGTCACTGGTCTCGTCATTTCTCTGGATCGACAAGAACGCGGTCAAGGGCCGTATTCGGCCGTACAGGAATTGAAGCAATCGCTGGATATTCCGGTCATAAGCATCGTCCAGCTGGACGACTTGATCGACGTACTTGAGGAATCAAACGAGTATGAGGAATTCTTGGCACCAGTCCTCAGCTATCGTAAGCAATACGGTGTCATTTCTTAAGAGGCTGAAAATTGCATTAGCAGCGCTGACTAAGCTACAAAAACGAGAGCCAACCTCGGGTTACGAACGACATTGAGTGGGAATGAAGTTACACGCACAAAGGACTCACCAAGAATTAGACCTCAGTTCTTGCCCGAGTGCCCGAACCCGCCAGAACCTCTTTCGCTGGCATCAAACTGCTCAACCACTCTTAGTTCAACCTGCTCAACAGGCACGAAAACCATTTGTGCAATCCTCTCCGCAGGCTGCACTTCATAGCTCGTGGAGCTTCGATTCCAGCACGATATGAATACCTGTCCCTGGTAATCCGAATCGATTAACCCCGTCAAATTTCCGAGTACTAGGCCGTGTTTATGCCCCAAGCCCGATCTCGGCAACAACACCGCGGCGAGCCCCGGATCCCTGACATAAATAGCTAAGCCCGTTGGTATCAGCACCGTTTCACCTGGAGCGACAGTCAGCGGCTCATCAATGCAGGCGCGCATGTCCATGCCAGCGGATCCGTCCGTAGCGTAGTGAGGTAAAGCAATAGAATCGCCTACCCGCGGGTCAAGAATCTTTAGTTCTACAGATCGCAATGGAGGAGGTGTCCTTCAGTCGTTGTTCGAGATGATAGTGAGTTTGGGCTGTGTCTCGGATGCGCTTACAGCATAGAAGTGCTCAGCCGCTAGTTCAATCAACTTGCGGGCCAAATCAACCTTCGACGACTTTGGGAAAGCTTTCTCACCATCACGCCAAAGTACGGTTGCTGTGTTGTCATCGTAATCAAAGCCACAATCTCGTCCAACACGATTGGCAACAATCATATCGAGATTCTTTTTTTCCAGCTTACCGCGCGCGTACTCGATGACATTTTCAGTCTCTGCCGCAAAGCCCACAGTGAAAGGCGGTGCATCCAGCGCTGCGACCGATGTAAGAATGTCTGGACATCGGACTAACTCAAGGCTCATCCCCTCGTTGTTCTTTTTGATTTTCTGCTGCAAAATATTGGTAGGTCTGTAGTCGGCTACCGCGGCTGCAGCGATGAATATGTCCGCATCACCGATCGCCTCGTGGGTCGCCGCGTACATTTCTTCTGCGGACTCTACGTTCACCACATCAATGCCCGGGGGTTCAGAGACATTTACCGGTCCGCTGACCAGAATCACAGAAGCACCTTGCGCCACAGCCGCGCTAGCTATCGCATAGCCCATCTTTCCCGAACTTCGATTCGTAATGTAGCGAACAGGATCAATCACCTCTCGTGTTGGGCCCGCAGTTATGACGACAGTGCGACCCTCAAGTAGGCCTTCGCCCTTGCCGCCTGTTAAGTTGAATACAGTCGCCGCGATCAGATCAGTCTTCAACATGCGGCCCGCGCCCGTTTCTCCACATGCTTGTGAGCCCACTCCCGGGCCAATTATGTGAATTCCCCGCTCCTCCAAAACCTCACGATTCGACTGAGTTGCCGGATTACTCCACATCACGTGGTTCATCGCAGGGGCCAAAGCGATCGGCGCCTCTGTCGCGAGGCATATCGTTGTCAGCAGGTCGGGCGCCCCGCCACTGACGATACGGGCCATAACCTCAGCGGTCGCAGGGGCTATTAAGACCATATCCGCCCAGCGAGCGAGCTCAATATGACTCATCGCCGCTTCAGCCTCTTTGTCCCAAAGATTGGAGCGAATGGGCTTTCCCGATACAGCCTGTAATGCAGTCGCGGTAACAAATTCCTCTGCGGAAGATGTCATTACTATCTGAACCTCGGCGCCGCGCTCGCGTAGACGCCGGACAAGATCCGGTGCTTTGTACGCGGCTATCCCGCCCGTAATTCCGAGAACGACATTCATGAGGCAAGCTTAGCCCGTAGACGTCAGTAATTACCAGTCGAAGGGACCTTATTGGCACACAGTAGGCTCCATACTGATATTAGAATCGGATTTCCGCTATTCAGAGATTGGGAAATGGCGCACAATCATCCATCCGGTGTGGCGGGAGCTAGGCTAGGCTGACGAACGCATCACCAAGCGCCTGAAATCCGCTGTGCAGCAGGTCGATATCAGTCCGCCAAACCATATAATCATCGGCGAGGGCAGAGCAACGTCTCTGGCCAGTCGAGGGCTGCTTTGACACCGCGGCATCAAAGGTCCCAATGAGCCCTTGTATTGCGCCGATGCCACTGGTATAAAGTCCAGCTCCTTGCCTGTCTACCATGGGCAACTATTAGTAAAATCAGAGACTTACCCATGTCCAAGGTATGCCAAGTGACGGGGAAACGGCCGCAATCGGGCAATAACGTTTCTCACGCACACAATAAAACTCGTCGTCGCTTTCTGCCAAACCTGCAAAGCAAGCGTTTTTGGGTCGAATCCGAGAAGCGTTTCGTACGCCTTCGCATCTCGCATAAAGGCCTTCGCAACATCGACAAGCATGGTATCGAGAAAGTTCTCGCTGACCTGCGTGCCGATGGTTTGCGCATTTAGTCGCCGGAGAATTTAGCTATGCGTGACAAAATCAAACTCGTTTCCAGTGCAGGTTCAGGCCACTACTACACAGTGACTAAAAACAAGCGTCTGCATCCTGAAAAAATGGAGACTAAGAAGTACGATCCAACCATTCGGCAGCATGTTATTTACAAAGAAGCCAAAATTAAATAGTCGTTCTGCCTATGAACAGCTAGTGAAAGGCCCGGCATTGCCGGGCCTTTTTCGTTTCCGACTTGTGTTCTTCGGGAGCGCGGCCACAATAAGACATGCCTGAACTACCCGAAGTTGAAACTAGCCGGCGAGGAATAGAGCCACACATAATCGACACGCGAGTTTCTCGGGTCTTAATCCGAAATCGCAGTCTTCGATGGCCAGTTTCTCTTGCTGTTGATCGCAACCTGCCTGGCCAGACGATTTCTTCGGTCACGCGCCGCGCAAAATATCTGCTGATAAATACCGAAAGCGGCTCGGCGATCTTACATCTGGGAATGTCTGGCAGTGTATTCATTGTCGATCGCGACACTCCTGCCGGAGTGCATGATCACGTAGACATTACTTTCGACTCGGGCAAAACCTTGCGATTTCGCGATCCGCGCCGCTTCGGTTCATTGCATTGGTCCAGGCAAGCATTGCAGCACAAATTACTAAAATCCCTAGGGCCAGAACCGCTAGATGATTATTTCGACGGAGACTATTTGTGGGCACGGTCTCGCGGCCGCAGTGTTAGCATCAAGCAGTTCATAATGAATGCAAAGATTGTTGTCGGCGTCGGTAACATCTACGCAAGCGAGTCACTCTTCCTTGCGGGCATCAATCCGAAGCGCGCCGCGGGCAGGATCTCTTGCTCGCGATACCAAAAACTGGCCGCGGCCATAAAAGACGTTCTTGGAAAGGCCATCAAGGCCGGCGGGACGACGCTAAGAAATTTTTATGGCGGCGACGGAGAGCCTGGATATTTTGCTCAGCAACTCGAAGTTTACGGTAGGGATGGCGAACATTGCCGCTACTGCAGCTCGATGATCGGCTCTATTGTCCAGGGACAGCGTTCGACATTCTACTGCAAACAGTGCCAAACCTAATCAGGCACGACCAACCTTCTTGAGTAGGGCATCTTTCACTTTGGATGAAACGAACTCAGTAATATCACCGCCCAGGGTCGCGACCTCTCGAACCAGCGTTGACGAAATAAAGGTGTACTTGTCTGTCGGTGTCAGGAAGGCAGTCTCGACATCCTGTGTGAGGTGCCTATTCATGCTCGCCAGCTGAAATTCATACTCGAAGTCTGAGACTGCACGCAGGCCTCGAACTATCACCGCTAGGCCATTCTCATGAGCAAAGTTGATCGTGAGCCCTTCGTACCCCGTGACCTCTATATTAGCGATGTCGGCAAGCGCTTCCTGCGCAAGCGCAATCCGTTCATTGAAAGAAAACATAGTGGTCTTTTTTCCGGTATCGGCGGCGACTGCAACAACGACCTTGTCGTATAGTTTTGCTGCGCGCCGGACAAAGTCTTCGTGCCCCAGAGTGATGGGATCGAATGTCCCTGGATACATGGCGGATACTGTCATACTTGAAGACCCCTCAATCGCTAACTGCCGCCATTAAATAGCGGACTTTTCCAGCTGTTTTGTTTTTTAATACGCGCCAGTTTTCCGGCACGCGTACTTCTGGTTGGCTGCCGTCCATTTCAATATAGACCCTAGCATCTGCTGCCAACCAACCCTCTGTAGCCAACAGTCTACACAATTCGTCGTGGAGATCATCAGCAAAAGGCGGATCGAGGAAAACCACATCAAACGCTTCTGCTGTCGACTCTTGTAGATATTTCGACGCATCGACATTGTGAAGTTCAGCGCCCGATGCTTCCAATGACGCAATATTCAAACCCAGATATTTGGCGGCGATTGCCGAGCGCTCAACAAATACAACTCGCGACGCACCTCGTGACAGAGCCTCAAGTCCCAGCGCCCCGGTCCCCGCACACAGGTCCAGACACTTCGCACCATGAATTCGCGGCGCTAACCAGTTGAATAAAGTCTCTCTGATTCGCACCGAAGTCGGCTGCAATCCTGGAACGTCGGCGATTTGCAAAAGGCGACTGCGCCAATTTCCCGCTACAATGCGCAGCTGTCCCAGCTGGGGTTTTTTCTTGTCTGCAGTTTTGCGGCTAGTCAAGGTTCGTACTCGATTAATTAGTCCTTCAGAAGAACGTATAGCGATGTTTCGAAAAAAAGAAAAGCCCAAAAAGCGCGAGGGCTTCATTAAGCGGCTCCGCGCACGTATCAATAAGGGCAAAAATTGGCTGACGAGCGACCTCGCGAACCTGATTCCGGGCGGCCAAATTGATGAGGGCATGCTCGAAGACCTCGAGTCATTACTGGTCATGGCGGATGTTGGCGTCGAGACTACCGAATTAATCATTGAAGACCTCAGAAAGAGTCTTCTACGAAATGAACTCAAGAACCTCGATGCACTTAAAGCCGGCCTCAAGCGATCGCTGCTGCGCATTCTCGGCGGCGTGGAAAGACCTCTCACCATCGAGGCATCAGACAATCCATTTGTCATCTTTATGGTTGGCGTCAACGGCGCTGGAAAAACAACAACAATAGGAAAGCTCGCACAGCATCTCAAAAATGATGGCTATTCGGTCATGCTGGCCGCTGGTGATACCTTTCGCGCTGCCGCAGTAGAGCAACTGCAGGTTTGGGGAGAGAGAAATGGCGTAGCGGTTATTGCACAACAATCCGGCGCCGACCCAGCTGCAGTGGTTTTCGACGCGTGGCAGGCCGCCAAAGCGCGCAGCATTAACGTCTTGCTCGTTGACACAGCCGGCCGACTCCAGAATCAAACCGGCCTGATGGATGAACTCGTCAAAATGAAGCGGGTCGTCGCCCGCCACGACGAAACAGCACCTCATGAGATCATGCTGGTGCTCGATGCCAGCCAAGGCCAGAACGCGTTGGTGCAGGCCGAAAAGTTTCACGAAGCATTGGGGCTTACTGGCATTACCGTGACGAAGTTGGATGGTAGCGCGAAGGGTGGCATTCTGTTTGCCATAGCGAACCAATTGCCGGTGGCCGTTCGTTTCATCGGAATCGGCGAAGACATAGAAGACATGCAGCCGTTTCGAGCCGAAGAGTTCGTTAACGCGTTGCTCACGTCCGGCGACGAAGGCTAGTAGCTGAAATGATTCAACTCGATAACGTTACAAAGCGATTCCCTGGTGGGCAGGAAGCAATATCGGGCCTGAGCCTGTCTATAGACAAGGGCGAAATGGTTTTCGTTACCGGTCACTCGGGCGCGGGTAAGAGTACTTTGCTTCGCCTGATCGCTCTAATTGAGCGACCAAGCGATGGTCAGGTTATCGTCGACAATCAGAACACACGGCGAGTCAAACGTCGAAAAATTCCCGCATACAGGCGGCAGATTGGCATGGTTTTTCAGGACCACAAACTGCTTTATGATCGCCCGGTCTTTGACAATGTCGCGTTACCTCTGATCATCGCAGGAGTCAGTTACCGCGATGCAGGCCGCCGAGTCAGGGCGGCTCTTGACCAGGTGAGTTTGCTGCATAAGGAAAAACAGCGGCCGGAGACCCTGTCTGCAGGAGAGCAGCAGCGCGTCGGTATTGCCCGGGCGATCGTCACGAGACCGAAGTTGTTGATTGCTGATGAACCGACTGGAAACCTCGATCCTGATCTATCGCTTGAAGTCATGCGGATTTTTCGTCGTTTCAATGAAGTGGGTGTGACTCTTCTAATCGCCAGCCATGACATTACGTTGATTGACCGTCTTGGATGCCGGCGAATTGCGCTGGAAGACGGCAAATTGCAGCAGCAGGCGGATCCATGGCAATAACGAGAAATGTAGATGCTGTCGCTCCTGTTCGCTCCTCGGGTGCCTTTAGTATTTGGTTGACGAGGCACACGAGCACTTCGTTGGGTGCGCTTGGGCGATTGTCGCGGCAGCCATTCGCCAGCCTTATGATCATCCTAGTTATCGGAGTTACATTAGCGCTGCCAGCTGCGATTAATGTCATTGTAAAAAACATGCAATCGGTTAGTGATAGCTGGAGCAATGCGCTCGATTTCTCGATGTACTTAAAAAAAGACCTGTCGGTAAGCGATGCTGAAGATCTGGCTAATTTGATAAGGCAACGTGCAGATATCGAATCGGTCGGCCTCGTAACGGCTGATGAAGCACTGCTCGAGTTCAAAAAACAGTCAGGCTTCGGTGAGGCACTCAATCAGCTTAGTGAGAATCCCTTACCACACGCCCTTATCGTACGGCCAAGCTCGGGCAATACCGGTGCCTCGCTGACCCTCCTTCAAGAAGAAATCGGAAACCTACCCGAAACGGAACTGGTTCAGGTTGATACTGAGTGGGTGCAACGATTCCATGCCATTCTCAACATTGTCAGCCAGGCCATCTCGATCGGTGCTGTCTTGCTTGGTATCGCCATCGTCGTAATCATCGGCAATACCATTCGCCTCGATATTGAAAACCGGCGTGAAGAAATTGAGGTCACAAAGCTCATCGGCGCGAGCAACGCATTTGTTCGTCGACCCTTCTTGTGGACTGGATTCTGGTACGGCCTGCTAGGCGGCGCCTTTGCGTTGCTCTTGGTTCAATACGGGCTTTACTTGCTACGAGAGCCTGTCAGCCGACTCGCCGGCCTGTATCAGGGCAAGATCGCTGTAGCATCGCTCACAATTACCGAGAGTGCAGCGATCATCGGCGTAGCCGTATTTCTCGGCCTTTTCGCCTCCTGGGTGACGGCGGCGCGACATATGCGGCGAATTGAGCCTCGATAACTGGATATAACGCAACTCTTAGATACACTTAAATATCTGTTTTCTATAACAATATCACCTAATGTACTAGGGGAACTTATAGTAGTTGTTAGCACTCTAACCTCCTGAGTGCTAAAATTGACGCCTACAAACGGAGGCATTACATGACAACCGCTGCTCTGAAATCCAACTATGACCTAGCGCTGGCAGGACCAGTAGGTAGCCTTGACAGCTATATCCAGGCTGTTGGCGGTATATCCGTGCTGAGCCGGGAAGACGAGCAAGTACTGGCATGCCGCCTGCGCGATAACGAGGATCTCGATGCCGCTCGTGATCTGGTTATGGCTCACCTCAGATTCGTTATTCATATTGCCAAGGGATACACCGGTTACGGCCTACCCCTGAACGATCTGATTCAAGAAGGCAATGTTGGTCTGATGAAGGCCGTCAAGCGCTTCGACCCTGAATACGGCGTTCGACTGGTTTCATTTGCGGTCCACTGGATTCGTGCAGAAATTCACGAGTTCGTTTTGAAGAACTGGCGCATCGTCAAAGTCGCAACAACCAAAGCGCAACGAAAGTTGTTTTTTAATCTTCGTAAGAAGAAAAAAACACTGTCCTGGTTGACGGATGCTGAAACCAAGGCCATTGCGAAAGATCTCGGCGTTAAGCCACAAGAAGTTTCGGAAATGGAGAAGCGCCTGCATTCGCGGGATGCGATTTTCGATCCAACTCCTGATATGGATGACGAGCGAAACTTTACGCCAGCCGCCTACTTGCCAAGCCCAGATGCAGATCCAGCCAAGCAAGTTGAAGCCTCGGACTGGAATGAAAATACGACTACCCGCATGAGGGCCGCTTTGAATATTCTTGACGACCGTAGCCGCCGAATTCTCGAAGAGCGTTGGCTCACTGAAGACAAGATGACATTGCACGAGCTAGCAGCGGAATATGGAATATCTGCTGAGCGCATTCGTCAACTCGAGGTCAATGCGATTAAGAAGTTAAGTAACGCGATGGGCGTATAGGCAACCACTAATGAGTAATACTGGAGGCTGCTCTCTGAGCGGCCTTTTTTGTGGATCGATTTTTTCTGCTTGTAAGCGCGCGTCCGCCACCTGAACGCAGACTTAATTGACCCGCTTATATTCAGAAAAGTCATACGGATTCGCAGTAATGAGGGCTATGTCATAAGTCGCGCGACTGCATGTAGAATGGTAAGTCCGCCGCGTGAGTGAATGTGAGTGACCGATATCGATAATTGGCTGGCCGAGTACGAGGAGTCCCATGCAACGGTCAGGAATCCGCTGCTCCACTGGACGGCGACACCCGTAGTGATCGTAGGGTTTAGTGGGCTATTGTGGTCACTGCCGGTGCCCACAGAATTTAAGGATATTTCGCCGCTTCTCAACTGGGGAAGCGCATTCCTGATGGTCACCGCCATTTATTACTTTATTATTTCCCTGTCGCTGGCTATCGGCCTGCTACCGTTTCTTCTGGGTCTTGCGGCCATTCAAATATGGCTGGTGAGCGCTGGCCTTCCGATGCTTGAGATATCCGTCGGCCTTCTGGCTGGTGGGACCGTCGGTCTCGCACTCAGCGGGCAGGGTTCTGCTTCCGCTATCGTGCGTGGCCTACAACTCATGATGATCGGACCTGCCTGGCTACTCTCTATCTTATATAAGCGCTTTGAAATACCGATCTAGTCATATAGCATCGACGTCCCAAGCCGTACTAAATACCTCAGGAAAACGCCTGTGAACAGCAAACTCGATCCTATGGATCTCTATGATATTCGCTCTGAACTGTCAGAAGACGAAGTCATGGTAAAAGACAGCGTCGGTCGATATGTCGACGAGAAAGTCATCCCTCTGATGCGTGATGCTTTCGAGCAACACAAATTTCCGCGCCAGTTGATCGGTGAGGCGGCAGAACTGGGGCTCCTCGGTAGTTCGATAGACGGCTACGACTGCGCTGGACTCAACAGCGTGAGCTATGGACTGATCTGTCAGGAGCTTGAGCGTGGTGATAGTGGCCTGCGCAGTTTCGTCTCAGTGCAAAGCAGCCTGGTAATGTTCCCAATTCACACCTATGGGTCTGAAGAGCAAAAGCAACGTTGGTTACCCGCCATGGCGCGCGGTGAGGCCATCGGCTGCTTTGGATTAACAGAGCCGCATGGCGGATCGGACCCAAGCAATATGAAAACGCATGCCAAGCGTGATGGCGACGACTGGATTCTGAATGGCTCCAAGATGTGGATTACGAATGCCACTATCGCGGACGCCGCTATCGTCTGGGCAAGAACAGAAGAAGGTGTAAAGGGATTTATCGTTGAAAAAGGCATGTCCGGCTTCGACACGCAAGAAATCGAAAACAAGTTCTCGCTGCGAGCCTCAGTGACCGGTGCATTATTTTTCAACAACGTCAGAATTCCAGAGGCGAACGTCCTACCTGGTGTTTCAAGTTTGAAGGGTCCCTTGAGCTGCCTTACACAGGCACGCTACGGCATTGCCTGGGGCGTCATTGGCGCCGCCCAGGCCTGCCTCAACGAGGTACTCAATTACACGCAGGATCGCGTCCTATTCGGGCGGCCGATCGCGAACACCCAAGCTATCCAGATTCGCATGGCGGAGATGAGCCGTCAGATCACAGCAGCGCAGTTGATGTCGTTGCGGCTCGGTCGAATCAAGGATAAAGGTCAACTGAGTCCAACGCAGGTTTCCTTGGCGAAATGGAACAACTGCCGGGCCGCCATCGATATCGCACGTGATGCGCGAGATATTCTCGGCGGTGCGGGAATCAGCGCAGAGTACGTTCCGATTCGACACATGTTGAATCTTGAAAGCGTCATTACCTACGAAGGAACAGAGACGGTTCACCAACTCGTTGTTGGCAAAGAGCTGACTGGAGTCAACGCGTTCTGATGGCTGGGGATTGAACTCCACACGCCTTCCTGAGAATAAGGACATGTGGCGCATTGCTGCACCTATGATCCTCTCCAATGTGTCGGTCCCCCTGTTGGGTATGGTTGATACCGGCGTCACCGGTCATCTCGACAATCCGGCCTATCTGGGCGCAGTCGCGATAGGCGCGATGGTATTTACTTTCATCTATATGGGCATGAACTTCCTGCGCATGGGAACGACAGGAATCGCCGCGCAGAGCTTTGGTGCGAACGACAACGACGGTTTGCGGGTGTCCCTTGGACAAGCCCTTATCATCAGTCTTGCGATCGCGCTGCTGCTGATCGTCTTTCAAAGCCCTTTGAGTCGCGTGGCATTCAGTCTGCTCGGCGGTGACTCCGTAACCCAATTGTATGCAGCCCAGTACTTTGATATTCGCATCTGGAGCGCTCCGGGGACGCTGGCAAATTACGCGTTAGTCGGCTGGTTTATTGGTCTGCAGAATGCGCGCATCCCCTTGCTGATTTTTCTAGTTATCAACATCACCAATATTGCGCTCGATCTGTTCTTCGTTATTATTCTTGGTATGACCATTGATGGCATCGCACTCGCATCGGTAATCGCTGAGTACGCAGGGTTTGTCGTCGGCATGACTTTTGCTGTCAGAGCGCTACGACGACATGCAGGACACTGGCCCATGGCCCGCCTGACGAACCTGTCAGCCTACAAGGCGTTTTTCTCTGTGAATGTGAACCTGTTTATTCGCACAATGGCCTTAATGTTTACGCTGGCATTCGTTACTGCACAAAGCGCCCGTCTTGGCGGCTATGTTCTCGCCGCGAACGCCGTATTATTGAATTTCCAAAATCTCACCGCTTTTGGACTAGACGGCATAGCCCATGCCGCCGAGGCAATGGTTGGAAAGGCCATCGGTGAAAAACGCCGAGACGCACTTCAGCAAACTGTAAAATTGACGCTTAGATGGTCCGTTGTGTTCGCGCTGGGCTTTACGCTGGTTTACGTGATCGCAGGGCCGATGATAATTGCGCTCTTGACGGATATTGTCGAGATTAAGGAAGTGGCGCTTCGATACTTACCCTGGATGATCGCGTTACCGTTGGTATCCGTCTGGTGTTTTCTGTACGACGGCATCTATGTCGGCGCAACCCGCGCCAAGGAGATGAGGAACATTATGGTCTTATCAGTCTTGTTCGTTTTCCTGCCCGCATGGTATGTCCTGCAGCCATTGGGCAACGATGGATTGTGGTTAGCGTTTCTACTATTCATGGCGAGCCGCGGTATCGGTATGCATATTGGCTATAAGAAATATGTATTGAGGCTCGCTTGTGACATCCATATCCAGTAGCAGACTGCCCGCTCTGAAATCGACGACATCGATTGCGACTACTTTTTAGAGGTGCCCATACCGTCGCTGTGTAGACAGCAACATAGCAATGCACCGATGTAATGTGGCAAATTGTGGCTACAGGAACAGGAGTCTGAAGTGGCAAAGCGCATCGCGATAATCGAAGACGAGGCAGCAATTCGGGAAAACTACTCCGCGGCATTTCGCCGTGAGGGCTACGCAGTGGACGCATTCGACGCCAGAGAGCCCGCGTTAAGGGCTTTTGATAACTGCTTGCCGGACCTCATTCTAATCGATGTCAATCTGAAGGACGACATTGAGGGTGGTTTTGAACTTTGCCGCGAACTACGTGCTCGCTCATCTGATTTACCGATTATTTTCCTGACGGCAAGAGATAGTGAATTTGATGCAGTATCAGGATTGCGCCTCGGCGCCGACGATTACCTGACGAAGGACATCAGCTTGCCGCACCTGATGGCGCGTATAGCAGCATTATTTCGGCGACTCGAAGCGATGCAAAAACTGCAAGGCACCGAGAACCGAATGACGCGCGGCGACCTTTCGATCGATACTGAGCGAATGACTGTTCACTGGCGGGAACAGACTGTCAGTCTGACACTGACGGAGTTCTGGTTGGTGCATGCTATGGCGCGTTACCCTGGCCATGTGAAAAACCGCCAGCAACTCATGGAGGCTGCACAGGCCGTGCTCGATGACAACACGATCACATCGCACGTCAAACGCATTAGACGAAAATTCGTCGAGATCGATGCCGAGTTCGATGCCATCGAAACTGTTTACGGCATGGGCTATCGTTGGCTTAGCAACTAGCCGCGAGCGAAATGACCCTTAAACGTCAACTTCTTCTTGTCAGCTTATTGGCGCTTTTGTTGCCGTGGGCCGGGTGTGAGTTTATTCGGGAAACGGAGTCAGCTTTGCGTGTAGGACAGCAGCAGATGCTGGCCGGCACAGCTCGAGCGTTCGCAATTACGATGGCCAATTACGCTGAAGAATATCCGGTGGGTTTGAACCATGAATTAGCGAATGAGCAGTTGTTCATACACACGCTCGAGAAGCAGCCACGAATCGATGGCTACCTTGACGACTGGATGCTAAACCCGGGCGCACAGAGATCCATCCGTGGAAGCGACGGGGCAATTCAAGTGGCTTTGGCTTCTTACGATCACATGGTTTACGTCTATGTGGACGTAAGCGACCGCAACGTTGTCTATGCAACAGCCGAGACCATGGTTCTGGATGATGGCCCGCGCTATGCCGACCGCATTGCTCTCGTCAGCGGCAGCCCACCGTATCGCGAGGAACGCTTCATGTTCACCGCCGAAGCACCTGGGGCAATCGTCAGTTATAAGAAAGACAGTGATGGGTTCGCTCCGGAATCTTCGATATCAGCGCATTGGCAGGACGTGCCTGGCGGCTATCGCCTTGAGGCTCGAATCCCTGCCGATTTACTGGGAACCCACCTCGGTCTACTTGTCTACAATACAGCCGATGAAATGCAGCAACCGACTCGCAGCAGCAGTTTTTCTGGACAAAGGCCGGAGCCAGCCGTTCTTCCATCTGATAAGTTAAAGACAGTAACGGGCGGGCTCACGCAGCCCGGCATGCGTATTGTCGTCACTGACTCAGCCGGCTGGCGGCTATCGATCGCAGGCGAACTGTCTGCCGCGACCACTCACTATTCGCCCGCGGCAGGATGGTCCAATCGAATTTATGACCTGCTGGTCGAAGGCGGTACCGACGCCGCCTCTGCAGAGCCTCACGCCAGCGGCCGGGAACAACAACCGTATGTCAGCGCAGCTCTCAATGGCCGAGAGATGGCAGGTTGGTTTAGAAGCGAGGAAAGCGGCCGGGCGATCGTTGCGGTCGCTGCTCCCATTTTGGAAAACGGCGTAGTTCTTGGCGCGTTGGTACTGCAACACGGCACCGATGCAATATTGAGTTCGACTAACGCCGGTCTTGCACGTCTGATTAATCTCACTTTGATAGCAACCGTTCTAGTCGCGGGTGCTTTGGTTGCTTATGCCACCTGGCTGTCCCGGCGTGTCCGACATCTCTCCGTTGCTGCTGAGGACGCACTGGAAAATGAAACGCTGCATATCGCGTTGCCAAGTGCATTGGCGGTCGACGAAATTGGCGACTTGTCGCGCAGCTTCTCGAACGTTCTCAGACAACTTGGCGACTACAACAGTTACCTTAGAACGCTTGCATCAAAACTGTCACACGAATTGCGCACACCACTGGCAATTGTCACTTCCTCGCTGGAGAACCTCGAACACGAGCCCTTAAACGACGCGTCATCTGGTTACACCGCCCGTGCCCTTGAGGGAGCGAATCGCCTGCGCCGTATCCTCAGTGCTATGAGCGAGGCAAGTCGCGTCGAAGAGGTGATGAAACATGCGGAATCGGAGTCTTTTGACCTTCGTGCGGTGCTGCAATCAACCGTCGCAGCCTACCGCGACGTTTATACCGAGCGGAATATAGCGTTTACGACGGAACTGACTCACGCACCGGCATCGGGCTCGCCAGAATTGCTCATTCAGATGCTGGATAAGCTGATCGACAATGCTGTCGACTTCAGTGGCGTCCAGGACACGATTGAAATCAGCCTTTCAAGACATGAAAAAACTCTGTCACTTTCGGTGACGAATCCGGGGCCTGCGCTTCCTGAAAGCATGCGAACACAGTTGTTTGACTCAATGGTTTCAATGCGCGGAGATGAGAACACGCGTCATCTGGGTTTGGGCTTGTACATCGCCAAATTAATCGCCGAAGGTCACGGTGGCAGCATTCGCGCGGACAACGTCGCCGGTGGCGTAATGTTTGAGGTATCGCTTCCCGAAGAGGATTCAAATTAGATCCGTCTTAGTCTTAAATAAAGCCCCTTAACTCGCTGTAGTATAAGTATAACGTGTTGATTTAATTCGTGACGGTAACGAAATACTATGCAATATTCTAGGTACACTGTACCTATGCGAAAACACTTTTTTTAGTTGATAGACGCAATGGACGCTTAAGTTGAGTCCAGTGGGAGTGTTTTATAAAAAGCGTTGTCGGGCTTTTTTAAGAAATTGCACAATCGATTGTGGCGTAAGCATCCGATTATTTTTGGAGGGACTGCAAAAAATGAATTTTCGCAAATTAACAATAACCTTAACGAGTCTTGCCGTTGGAATAGTCAGCTCTGCTGGCGCTATGGCTGCAGATACTGAACTTGGTGTTGTTGTCAAAATCGGTGGCATCCCATGGTTTAATGCTATGGAAGCGGGTATTGCCGAACGCGCTAAGGAATTAGGAGTTAAAGCCTTTATGATCGGCCCTACCAGCGCCGACCCTGCTTTACAGGTGCGTGCTATTGAGGATTTGATTGCACGTGGCGTAACGGCTATCGGCGTTGTGCCAAACGATGCTGAGGCCTTGGAACCAGTGCTGGCCAAAGCGCGGAGCAAGGGCATCAAGGTTATTACCCACGAAAGTCCTGATCAGAAGAATATCGACTGGAACTTTGAATTGGCTTCAGCGAAAGGGTTTGGCGAAGCGCATGCCAAGCTCCTTGCGGAGAAGTGTGGCGGCATAGGTGAATATGCTGTTTTTGTTGGGTCGCTAACCGTTCCATTGCACAATGCATGGGCCGATGCCGCGATTGCCTACTTGGAGAAAAATTACCCGGGTATGAAGCTCGTCAGCGAACGTTATGGTGTCGCAGAAAATGTTGATGACAGTCGCAAAACGGCTCTTGATCTTATGTCTGCACATCCAAATTTGAATGGCTTCCTAGGTTTTGGTAGCCAAGGTCCAATCGGTGCAGGACGCGCAATTCAAGAACGCCGCAAAGCTGGCAAAATTCATGTTCTTGGTCCACTTTCACCAGGGCAGGGCATGAGGCTTATTAAGGCTGGTGTTATTTCCGGTGGATTCATGTGGAATCCTAAAGAAGCAGGTAGGGTTTTTGTGACCCTTGCCGATATGGTTGTTCAAGGCAAAGACGTGACAGCGGGCATGGATATTCCAGGTCTGGGTGTCGTAAATCCTGACTTCAGAACACGCAATATCATTGCCAATCAAATGGTTACAATCAACGAAGATACCGTTGATGAACTAGCGGCAATGGGTCTCTAAATTATTACTTACGGATATTCTGGGATGGGTGCCCTCCCGGAATATTTTTTCTAAACAAAGCCTTAGCATTGCAAGATAGACTCCTAATGCTTGACAGTACCCTCTCTGCTGAATCGAGAAGTGACAATATGATTCCCGTGATTCAATTGAGCAATATCTCAAAAACATTTGGCGGGGTACGCGCCCTTATTAATATAGATTTCGAGGTGATGCCAGGTGAGGTGCATTGCCTAGCCGGTGAAAATGGCTGTGGAAAAAGTACCTTAATCAAAATCATCTCTGGGGTATACACCCCCGACCCAGGCGCAAATTTTACTTTAATGGGGCAAGAGCACAAAACCTTGAGCCCCGCTCAGGCGCGCCGTATCGGCGTTGGCGTAATCTGGCAAGATCATGCGTTGTTTCCCGAAATGAGCGTCGCTGAAAACATTGCCATTGAGAGTTTCGTTGGCTTGAAATCTAAGCTTGTGCGGCACAAAAATATCAAAGACGTTGCACAAAAGGTCTGCGAACGCCTTGGCGTTAGTTTTGATCTGGATGCACAAGTCAAAACCCTGCCGATCGCCCAAAAACAGCTCATAGCCATTTGCAGAGTGCTCGTCAGTGATGCCCGGATTGTTTTTATGGACGAGCCCACGGCATCAC
This sequence comes from uncultured Gammaproteobacteria bacterium, assembly GCA_913063505.1. Classification (GTDB taxonomy): domain Bacteria; phylum Pseudomonadota; class Gammaproteobacteria; order Steroidobacterales; family Woeseiaceae; genus UBA1847. Next base: position 52,210 of record CAJXYT010000005.1, read on the forward strand.
TCACTCAATCAGAAACAAAGCATCTTTTAGATGTCGTGCGGACATTGACAGCCGAAAATGTTGCCGTGGTTTTTGTCAGCCACCGCCTTGCAGAGGTGTTGGAAATTGCCGACAGAGTAACCGTTTTACGCGATGGTAAAAAAGTCGGTGTCTATGATGCCAGCGAAATGACCTTAGCAAAATTGACCGAAAAAATGACTGGATTGACCATCAATCCGGCTGTCGTTGGTCAAAACCTAACCAAAAACGAAACCGTTCTTGAGGTGAAGCAGATTTCCCGAACCGGCGAATATAAGGATATTTCCTTTTCAATCGCCCGGGGGGAAGTGGTCGGAATCACGGGTCTGCTGGGCGCCGGGAGAACCGAACTCGCCTTGAGCTTGTTCGGCATGACAAGACCTGAACAGGGTCAAATTTATTTGGACGGTAAAGCAGTAAAGTTCAAATCCAACCTAGAGGCCATATCGTCTGGGGTTGCCTATGTTTCAGAAGACCGCCTGTCATTGGGGCTTATTCAGGACCAATCAATAGAAAATAACCTAATATCGACCGTGCTAGACAAAACTATTGTGTGCGGCGGGTTGTTATCCTTCAAGAAGAAAAAAGCAATCGTTGGCCATTGGATAAAAGAACTAAGCGTTAAATTAGGCAGCACGAGCGATGCTATTTCAACCCTGTCTGGAGGGAACCAACAAAAAGTTGCCATTGCCAAGTGGTTAGCTACAAAACCAAAACTTCTGATACTCGACGCCCCTACGGTGGGTGTCGATATTGGCGCGCGTGAGGGGATTTTTAAGATTGTGCGAGACCTTGCCAGCAAAGGCCTCTCGATTTTACTTATTTCTGATGAGGTGTCAGAGGTCTACTTCAATTCCAATAGAGTTTTGCACATGTCTAATGGGTGCATACAAAAAGAATACGTTCCAGCTCGGTGTAATATTTCAGAATTGGAGGATGCCATATATGGAAAAAATATTTAAAACGCATCCGATCGAAGCCTGGCTTCTCATTATTATTATTGCGACTTCCGCAGTGCTGTCCATGCTGTCCGTGCAATATTTCACACTCGTGAATGCCTTTGATCTGCTTAATTCGATATCCATCAACGTTATCTTTGCTGTCGGGCTTCTTGTGGTCCTAATTTCGGGCGGAATTGATATCTCTTTCGCCGTCGCCGCGTCGGTCATTCAGTATGTCGCTTTTTACGTTCTAAGCTATCTCGGTGGTGGAAATTGGTTCATTGGAATTATTGTCGCGGGTGGATTGGGCGTAATACTTGGTGCGATTAATGCGGGTTTAATCCATTATTTTCGGATTATTTCAATTGTCGTAACCATTGCAACCTTCAACATATTTTTTGGATTGCTGATGTTCCTCACCAAGGGCGTATATTTATATGACCTTCCCGACTGGTGGGCGAACCGGGTTATCATTTTTGAACACGAGATGGCAAATGGCACCTGGGCGGAGCTGACCCTACCAGCAGTTATCATGTTTGGCGCGATTTCAGCAACATGGTTTTTAATCACATACACATCAATCGGGCGTCAAATTTACGCTTTTGGCGACAACCCCGAAGGTGCACGCCGAATTGGCATTAATGTTGTTGCGGTTCAGTTTATCGCTTATGGCTGGATGGGCATGATGGCTGGGATTGGTGGCTTAATGCAGGCGCACTTTATGCAAGAGATTGTACCCAATGCTTTGATTGGCCGAGAATTGGACGTTCTGGCGGCTGTGGTGCTTGGAGGGGCGACGCTTGGTGGTGGACGAGGCACCGTCATGGGTTGTGTGCTGGGCGTCTTGTTGATGGCGATCATTCAAAATGGTTTAAATTTACTTGGGGTCACCCCTTTCGCTTTTAAGGCAATCGTTGGGGTAATCATTTTACTGGCAATCACACTATCGAACGTTTCATTTGTTGAGTTACGGGCGTATCTGCGCATGAAGAGGGGCCAGTGACATGACAAAAACGAACCGTAAAAAAATCAAACGCTATATGGAAGGTGAGGTCGCAGGTTTATCGATATTTCTTATTGTTATTGTTATCGCGTTTAGTCTGGCCTCCCCTAAATTTTTAACAGGAGCAAACCTGTCATCAATGGCCATCCAGCTTCCTGAATTGGGTTTATTGACGTTAGCAATGTTGATTCCAATCCTGTCGGGAGGGCTAAATTTATCGATTACATATACTGCAAACATGTCGGGATTGGCCCTAGCATGGACACTTCAAGCGTTCGGCGGACCCGAAGCCGGGGTAGAAGCCTTTATCTTAGGCTGTGTCTTGGCTTTTTCCGTCGGTGCTTTGAGCGGCTTTGTGATCGGATTTGTCGTTGCCTATACTAAGGCCCACCCTATTTTAGTTTCCTTATCGATGATGATTCTTATGCGTGGCATTGGCGAATTTATGAGCCATGGAAAAGACATTACCGGGTTCCCCCAATTTGTACAAAACATTGGCCAAGGAGAAATTGGGGGGATTCCAATACCGTTGTTGGTATTTATAGCTTGCGCGATCGTCTGGCATATTATCTTGTCTCGAACCCGTCAGGGTTTCGGCACATACATGCTGGGATCTAATATCATGGCAACGGCATATTCTGGTATTTCCACCAAACGGAATCTGATCATTCTCTACACCCTTTCAGGCCTTATGTGTTCCGTTGCGGGCATTATTATGCTTTCACGATTTAATTCGGTTCGTGTCGGGCATGGCGAGTCATTTCTTTTGATAACAGTGCTTGCCTGCTTCCTTGGAGCCGTAAACCCCTTTGGTGGGTTTGGTCGTGTTGTGCCGGTTGTTTTGGCGTTAATAATTCTTCAGGTTCTGACATCAGGGTTAAATATTCTTGGTTCCAACCAACACCTATCGACGGCGTTATGGGGCATCTTTCTGATCGCCGTAATGGTTCTGCGATGGGCTTGGTGGCGATTTTCAATAAAAATAAAATGAAAATTACGGGGCGAAAGTAATACACCATGCGCCACTACGGGGCCGAAATTTTTTGTACAAATTAAGGGATTAAAAAAATGAATAAATTGGGTGTGCACGCACTTGTATGGGTTGGCGGTTGGAGTCATGGGGAGTGCGAAACTGCAGTTTCAAAATCGGCAGAACTGGGTTTTGACTATATCGAAATACCGGCCCTTGACCCCGCATCGGTCGACACAAAGCATACGCTTATGCAGCTGGAAAAATACGGAATTGGCGCAACGGTTTCTTTAGGGTTGCCCTTAGATTGCGATATTTCGAGCGAAGACCCAGAGGTCGTTGCCCGAGGTGAGGCCATGCTCAATGATGCGCTCCGACTGACCGGTGAAATTGGTGCGACACATATGTGCGGTATTTTGTATTCTGGATTTGCCAAGTACATGCAACCCAAAACGGAACGCGGCGTACAAAATTCGGCTGAGGTCCTTTTTCGCATTGCCGAGAAGGCAAAGCTAGAGAATATCGCCATAGCCCTTGAGGTCGTTAATCGTTATGAAACGAACCTGCTCAATACTGGTGCAGAGGGAGTTGAGATGGTGAAGCGGATTGGATCTGAAAATGTGTATGTCCATCTAGATTCGTACCACATGAATATCGAAGAAAGCGGCCTTGGAAATGCAATTCGGGGGTGTGCAAATCATCTTGGATATTTCCACATTGGCGAATCCCACCGCGGCTATCTCGGAAGTGGCAATATTGATTTCCAAGAAATATTTAGGGCATTAGCTGAAATTGGTTACGCAGGGCCAATTACTTTTGAATCGTTTTCTTCGGCAGTTGTGGCCCCCAAACTTTCAAACATCTTGGGTATCTGGCGCAACCTTTGGGAAGACAGCGAAGACCTCGCCCGGCATGCTAAGACATATATGGAAGAACAGATTAAAGCCGGAAATGAGACACACCGAGACAGCAAATTTAGAACATAAGGCAAAATAGAATGGCAAGTTTATACAAAGGCGCATTACAAGAGTTAGGCAATGTCTTTGACGCGCTGAATGATAGTGACGTTGATAAAGCATTGCAGATGGTGGTGGATGCCGAAAAAATTGTTGTTTTTGGCGGCGGTCGTGAGCGGCTTCAAATCATGGGATTTGCGATGCGCTTGTACCATATGGGTCTTAATGTTGCGGTCGAAGGTGACATGACGACGCCTCCTGTCGGCGACGGGGATTTGTTTATTGTCACAGTTGGTCCCGGCGAAATATCGACGGCGTGCGCCTTGCTCGGTGTTGCAAAGGCTGCGGGGGCAAAGATCCTGGTATTAACAGCCCAACCAAAGGGAAAGGCCGCGACATACGCCGATTTTGTCCTACATTTGCCCGCACAAACAATGGCAGATGACCAAGGCGACAGCGTTACATCTGTATTGCCGATGGGATCCTTGTACGAAGGAGCTCTGTTTGTGCTCTTTGAAATCATGGTTTTGAAATTGAAGGACAAGTTAAATATTAGCGCCGATGCGATGCGCGCCAATCATACAAATATGGAATAATTTCAGTTAGCGTGGATATACGGTCCGCCTCATTTGCAATGTTGAAAAAATAAATGTCGCTTAATATATTGGCACTCACCCAAAAAATCCTTGATGCGGCATCTGCTCACCAGGGAGATCGATTCATTGTCGGCATCGCAGGTGCGCCTGGGGCTGGGAAGTCGACTGTTTCAGAATTGCTTTTGCAAGCCCTGCAGGATGGCATCTCTGATGGGGATGCAGTGCTCGTACCTATGGATGGCTTTCACCTTGATAATGTTATTCTCGACGCGCGTGACCTGCGATCAAAAAAAGGGGCACCAGAAACTTTTGACTGTGTCGGTTATATGAAAGTTCTCGAACGCATTCGCGCGAATGTGGGCGAGACTTTTTCACCATCGTTTGACAGAACGCTGGATTTAGCGCGAGCTGGCGCGATTTGTGTTGCTGCCCAACATAAAATCATTTTGACTGAAGGTAATTATCTGCTTTTGGATGAAGCGCCTTGGCGTGATGTGCGGTGTTATTTTGATTTAACAATTTGTATTGAAGCCGATATGCCAACACTGGAACGGCGGTTAATGAAACGTTGGTTAGATCACGGGTTGTCGGATACAGAGGCTCGCCAACGTGCAGAATTAAATGACCTGCCGAATGCACGTTATGTTGTCGACCATTCTATGAGCGCAGATATCCTTTTTTTGAATGGTGATTGATAGAGGAGCGGGTAGCGCCCGAGCGGGCATATTTGATAGAACTAGCCGTATACTCGATTTAGCGAACCATAATATTGAAACCAGACCCCCACAGCCAAGTCATGGCGAGCAGCCTTCAGGATAATATTTAGTTTAGTGTTTGCCATGCGGTTAAGAAAACGCTAAACCATCTGGCATTAAAAGCCTCAATATTGAATGCTGCGCGCAGGTTAATCTTGGGGTATCTCATGCTGCCAAGGCGGATTAGCCCCTTGGCGTGAAACAGTTATGGCAGCCGCCGTTGATGCCAAATTCAAGGCTTCTTTAATATCATCAACGTCGATGTGGCTGATTTGAGCGCGCGACAGCTTGTTTTTACTGGCTAGCGAATGCAGCATTCCTGCCATGAAAGTGTCGCCCGCACCAATCGTATCGGCAACCTTGACGTTTTTTGCAGGTACATCTATCTGCCCGTGAGTGCTAAACGCGCTGGCCCCGTGTTGGCCTCTTGTAACAACAACAAGCTTCACATCACGCTCAAGCCAAGACATCGCCAAGACTTCGGGTGACAGGTTCGGTGCCATCCAGTCTAAATCTTCAAGGCTGACTTTTATAATATCGGAATAATCAATCATCCGTTCAAGACGTTCAAGATGAAGCGTTGCATCGGTGATTTGGCTGGGACGAATATTTGGGTCTAGTGAAATAATTCTGTATGGACCTTCTTGTTTGGCAAGGTTTTCATAGGTTGATGCGGCGGGTTCATGGATCAGCGAAATTGAACCAAAATGTAAGGCGCTAATGTCATCTTGCAATTCAGGAATATTGTGGTTTTGAATCATCCTGCCTGCAGAATTTTCATCTAGAAAAATGTATTCTGGATCTGGCCCATCAAGTTTGACAAACGCAACCGTAGAGGGTCTATCTGAAAAGACAGAATAGAGGCTGCTTACGGAACATTCTTGAAGTCCTTCTTGAATAGATTGGCCAAAAAAATCGGTCGAAATGCCCCCCAGAAAACCAACGCTGTCCCCCAGCCGTGCTAAGGCTATGCACGTATTGTAAATGGACCCTCCGTTACAGGGAAAATACGTAGTTTGCCCATTCGAACCCTCTAAGGGCAACAGGTCAATCAAGGCTTCGCCACAACAAAGAATCATTTAAATCATTCCAAATATAGATCACGGGAAAGCTATACAATACTCGACTTAACAGGGTATGGCATCGTTTTTAGCGGCTCAAAAGGGACCAGCAGGGAGATAGCCATTGGGTGCTGTTTCACCTAATCTTCTGGGGTGGGTTACCAGACAATGAGATAGGTCGCGAGAATACAAATTCTAAGATTGCATTCTTATAATTTTAGGCGAAAATTGTTAGACTTAAGTGCCCACCAGCCAAGCTCAAGAACTTCTGAAAAGCCTATAAATTGAAAATAATAAAGAAACTAAAATTCTTTAAATGTCGTTAATTGTCTATAAAACACAGTAAACAACGTTAAAACACTCGGCTGGTTGTTTCTCCACGTATCTCTTTTCGTGACATCCTTAAGTGGCTTTATTATAATCCCGCTCCTTTTTGCTTTTAGAGGAAGTGCGTTTTCGCGCTGAGGGGCCGTGAATGTGTGCTCCTCTGGACGCTAACTATTGGCAGTCCAGTTCATTCAATTATCTATTTAAGTAAACCACTGTCAACTTGGTGTATTTTGTATGAAAAAATTTGTCGGCCATGAAAAAGAGGGTCTCTATGATCCAGCCAATGAACATGACGCCTGTGGCGTTGGTTTCGTAGTTGATATAAAAGGTCGTAAGTCCCACCAAACAGTAGTTGATGCATTAACGATACTTAAAAACCTTCTTCATCGGGGTGCCTGCGGCTGCGAAGAAAATACAGGTGATGGCGTGGGTATTCTCATACAAAAACCGCATAAGTTTTTCGTTCGAGAATGCAAAGCAATTGGTATTGAACTTCCTGAAGAGGATCAATATGGCGCAGGACTGGTTTTTCTGCCAACAGATGTTAAACAAGCTGATCGTTGTCAGCAGATTATTTCTAACATAGTTGAAGAAGAGGGTCAGGTCCTCCTCGGTTGGCGTGATCTACCAACTGACGATTCAATGCTTGGTCCCAGCGCCGTGGCGGGTGAACCAGATTTCAAACAGGTCTTTATCGGGCGTGGGGAGCAAATAAAAGACTCAGCAGCTTTCGAACGTAAGCTCTATGTAATACGCAAAAGAGCAGAAAATACAATCTGGAATTCTGATTTGTCTGAACA
>CAJXYT010000006.1 GCA_913063505.1 uncultured Gammaproteobacteria bacterium
GACTGCGTTTCGATGCTGCGGATCCCAGCCTGTTCGAATCTTGAGGGTAACCGGCACTGAAACAGCAGCGACTACCTTCGTGAGGATCGACTCGACTAGTTTCTCGTCCTGAAGCAACGCTGACCCTGCGAATTTCTTACAAACCTTCTTTGCCGGGCAACCCATATTGATATCGATGATTTGCGCGCCTCGAGCAACGCAGGCGATCGCGGCTGAGGCCAGCTGGTAGGGGTCTGATCCTGCAATCTGCACAGCGACAGGCTCGGTATCTAGATCCAGGTCGAGGCGAAAGCGCGATTTAGGGGTTTGCCAGAGACTGGTATCGGCGGTCGTCATCTCGGATGTGGTCATGCCAGCGCCAAAACGTCTGCAGATGCGCCGAAATGGCGCATCGGTCACTCCTGTCATCGGCGCCAGCACGAACGGTTTGGTGATTGTATAGGGGCCGATCTTTAGCGGATCAAGATTCACTTGAAATCGTCGATAGCGCAGCGCAACCGGCGATCGGACAATCGGTAACAGACATTTAATTTGAATCCCGTTGCATCTTCAGTCGCCAATTTGATAGTTATCACGGCGTTGAAAGTGTTGCCAGGTTTAACCAGTTTTCGCGGGTCAAGATTGGTAGGTAAGTATTCGTTCGGATCCAGAATTTGGCTTCCGATGGGTTCCTTAAATCGGTCCGTCAATGAAATATTGATTAGAGGATACGGCAATGGACCGTCTGAATTATTGCCCAGCCGCGAATAGACAGTTAATGCTTCTTCATCTTCAATGTTGCCTTTTGTTATTTCAAATCGCCATCCAGTAATGTCCCACGAGGGCTGAACAGGTCGGCCAAGGACTCGGTAGACTTGGCCGACTGTATTACTGAAAGCGGGAATAGTGGCAAGCGCTTCTCTCGATTGGTGCATAAACTGCACGATAAGTATGAGCACCAGTGCGACGACGCCGGCAATGATGCTGATGCGATTGTTGTCGGACTCATCAGCATTCTGTGATTTGTCGCCGCTGTCTTCCAGAGCTTTCTCCTCAGCGCCCTTTTCTGGAATAATGATCGTTGAGGTAAATCCGTCATCGGCATTGGTTATTTCCGGTCTGAGTTCCGACAGGTCTGCGCCGACTGTTTTCGGTGTTGGCTGTTTCGGCATTTGTTCAGTCAGATATAGAAGCGCGTTAAATACGTTTCCACAGCTACCACAGCGGACCTTTCCAGCAGCCTGCTTCAGGACGTCAGCCGTAACTTTAAAAGCGATCTCACAATCAGGGCATTGGGTATACATTTTAGTGCAGTGCGCTCAGCCCGCTCTCCGTTTTCCTGTCAATCGTGACCATATTTGGCCGTCCTGCTCCCTGAACACCGGAGGATCGAATTCGATCCAAGGTTCAAAGGCCGCCATAACGTTATCGGCTTGTTCATATAATATGCCAGACAATGCAAGCATACCGAGCTCTCTGAGCGTTCGTGTGATGGATTCGGCAAACTGGATAAGTGGTCCGGCAAGGATATTGGCGACAACAACGTCAAATTCGCCAGTGATATCGATGGCGGCCCCAAGAACATTAAGATTTTTGCTAACTTCGTTGTCGCTGGCGTTCTGCCGGGTCGCCATCAGCGCCTGTGGATCAATATCTACGCCGGTTGCAGACGAACAACCGAGTTTTAATGCTGCGATCGCTAAAACGCCTGATCCACAGCCGTAATCGAGCACCGTCTTGCCGCCCAGTGACAAACGATCCAGCCACTCAAGACACAAAGCGGTTGTAGCATGGGTGCCGGTGCCGAACGCAAGTCCGGGGTCGAGATGAATAATGATTTCGTCGCCGCTCGGGGCGTCGTATCCCGTTGGGTATATCCAGAGTCGTTTGCCGAATTGCATCGGGCTAAAATCCTTGAGCCACTCACGTTCCCACATGCGGTCTTCAAGAATTTCTGTTCGATGCGCAGGCAATTCAGACAAATGAAGTTCGCTGATGAGCGCGGCCTTGAGCGCTTGCAGATCGATGTCCGGGGAGAACATTCCCGTAATCGTGGTGTTCGTCCACAGAGGCGTTTCACCGGGCCCAGGCTCGAGCACCGGATTGTCGCCGGCATCTGTCAACGTGACCGAGCTGGCACCGAAGCGTTCGAAAATCTCTTCGACAGCCTCAGCGTTCAGCGCGCCGAGGTTCATTACAAACTGGCGCCATGACACCGTGGTGGTACTCCGTGCTAGGTGAGACCGAGTCGTTTCTCGAGATAGTGGATGTCCGTACCACCCACCTGAAATGCGGCATGCTGAAATATTTCCTGATGCAGCGGCACATTTGTCTTGATTCCTTCAATGACGATTTCACTCAACGCGTTTTTCATTCGAGCAAATGCCGCTTCGCGCGACTCACCATGCACAACCAGTTTACCGATCATCGAGTCGTAATACGGCGGTACTTTATAGCCGCTGTAAATGTGACTTTCCACACGTACGCCAGGTCCACCTGGAGGGTGCCACAGTGTGACCAGACCAGGTGACGGCATGAAATTCTTCGGATCCTCAGCGTTAATGCGACACTCGATAGCGTGGCCCTGCATTTTCACATCGTCCTGGGTGTAGCTGAGCTTTTCTCCGCTGGCGATACGCAGCTGTTCACGGACAATATCGATTCCGGTAATCATCTCGGTAACAGGATGCTCTACCTGTAGACGCGTATTCATTTCGATGAAATAAAATTCATCGTTTTCATACAGAAACTCGAAGGTACCGGCGCTTCGATAACCAATGTCCTTACAGGCTTGTACGCATCGCTCGCCGATCCGGTTTCGCTGCTCCTCAGTAATGCCAGGTGCGGGTGCCTCTTCTATCACCTTCTGGTGGCGGCGCTGCATCGAGCAGTCGCGCTCACCAAGATGAATTACATTGCCATGTGTGTCCGCCAGAATCTGAAACTCGACATGCCGCGGCGTTTCGAGAAACTTCTCCATGTACACGACATCATTATTGAATGCGGCGCGAGCTTCAGCTTTGGTTACAGTTATGGCGGCGATTAACGATGCCTCGGCGTGCACCACGCGCATACCGCGCCCGCCACCTCCACCAGAAGCTTTAATTATTATTGGATAGCCAATTTCCCTGGCGATACGCATATTTTCGTCAGGGTCTTCGCCCAGCTCACCATCTGACCCAGGAACGCAAGGGACGCCAGCTTTCTTCATTGCAGCGATAGCCGATACTTTGTCACCCATCAGGCGGATGGCATCTGCTTTTGGCCCGATGAACGTGAAGCCGCTGGATTCAACGCGCTCCGCGAAATCGGCGTTCTCGGACAAGAAGCCGTAGCCGGGATGTATTCCAGTTGCATCAGTCACTTCAGCTGCACTTATTATGGCAGGCATATTCAGGTAGCTGTCGATCGCTTGCGGCGGTCCAATACAAACAGTTTCGTCAGCGCGCAGTACGTGCTTAAGATTATTGTCCGCTGTCGAGTGCACTGCGACGGTCTTGATTCCCATCTCGCGACAGGCACGTAAAATACGGAGGGCGATTTCGCCACGATTGGCTATTACAATTTTTTCGAGCATACCTTTTTGCTCGCTTAGCCGTTTTGGCGCTGATCGATGACGATCAGGGTTTGTCCGAATTCGACAGGCTCACCATTTTGCATGCGAATCGATTTGACCACGCCTGATACGTCGGCTTCGATCGGGTTCATCATTTTCATCGCTTCGATGATACACAGCGTGTCGCCATTATTGATGCGATCGCCGACCTGAACGAAGGGTGCGGAGTCAGGTGATGACGCGGCGTAGAACGTGCCGACCATCGGGGCTGTAACCTCATAGCCATCTTCTTCGACTTCAGTAGGGGCGGCTGGTGCGACGAGAGGCGCGGCAGCCGGTATTGCTGCGGGAGCGGCCGTAGCTATTTGTGCAGGCGCCACTGCAATACCCGGCGCGTATCGGCTGATACGAACCGATTCTTCACCCTCAGTGATTTCGATCTCGGCGATTCCCGACTCGTCCAATAATTCAATGAGTTTTTTTACTTTTCTTATGTCCATTTTTCCCCTCAGTCCTTGCCGATGCTCTGACTGGCCGCTTGCAGGGCGAGTTCGTAACCGTACGCCCCGAAACCGAACAGACAACTGCTCGCGATGTCACTGAAATAACTGTTATGGCGAAACTCTTCACGAGCAAACGTATTGCTCAGGTGAATTTCGATAAATGGAATCTGGACCGCCAAGAAGGCATCTCGTAAGGCAACGCTTGTATGTGTGAGGCCGCCGGGATTCAGAACGATGAATTCGACCCCATCGACCGCGGCCTGTTGGACCTTGTCGATAAGCTCGTGCTCGGCATTACTTTGAAAGCAATCCAACTCGTGTCCGAGCTCCTTTGCGAGATCAACACAGCGTTTCTCGATGCCTTCAAGGCGAGTTGCGCCATAGATATCGGGTTCACGTGAACCCAGTAGGTTCAGGTTGGGACCGTTGAGAAGTAATAAAGAGGACATTTCGAGGGGTTCGCAGCCAGATAGCCGAAGATGGCCGCGATTCTAACCGTTTTCTCGGGATTTACTACAACTTTCGTACGCTCACAGTTGATTTAGTACTGAGCGGGCCTCTGCGCTTGTGATCTCAGTGCGATCGAGGCGAGTCATGACATCAACAATGGTGTCGAGATGAGACTGATGCAGCTCGCCAATGTAGGAGCTCAGCAATTCGCCATTAGAGGAAACGAACATCGTAAATGGTAGTCCGACGAATTCAATGCCAGACGATTCCGCGATGGCCATAGCATCCTGTTGGCCGACGAGTATCGGGTAATTAAATTCGGCAGTTTCTGCGTAGTTAGCCACTGGCTCAGGATAGTCTACTGCAATACCAATGACCTGAAACTCATTGCCACCTTGCTCGGCCTGAAATGCTTTTAAGAGCGGAATTTCGCGGCGGCAAGGCGCACACCATGTTGCCCAGAAATTCAAAATACGGTTTTTACCGCTCCATTCGGAAAAGTCGTGATCGACTCCAGCCATGTCCGGCAACGTAAATGCTGGGTGCGTAAGCACTTTGAGCGCTTGCGGCTGTTCTATTGGTAGAGGCGCAGGCGCAGGCGCCTCAACCGATATTTGCGCGGCATAGAAAAGAACGCCTGCCATCAGCACGACGAACGCCGATGTGGAAATCAGAAACATGCGAGACACGTTGAGACCCTGCTAGTAAATGGTTTGAGCGGACATGCTATCCGATACCGAGAGTGCTTGCCTGACATGCATAGCAAAAGCGTCGGCCTTCATATACCCAACAACTTCATAGCCGTGCCGTTGTACGCCGTTTGTGTCGAAGAAAATAATTGTCGGCGGACCGAATACGCCAAAGCGCTCCAGCAGGACCTGATCAATTTCGTCGTTCGCTGTGACATCAGCCTGCAGCCAAACGGTGTTTGATAGCGCTGCCTGTACTGCCGCATCGGAGAACGTGTATTCCTCCATTTCTATGCACGACACACACCAGTCAGCGTAAAAATCGAGCATGACGGTCTTGTCATTACTCGAGGCAGCTGCGATTTTTCGATCAAGATCGTCAACAGACTTAATGCGTTGGAAGGGCAGTTCATGGGCAGCCTCTACAAGCGCGCTTGTTCCACCAACATTGATACTCGCCAGCGGTTTCAGTGGATTACTACCGCCATTCAAGGAGCCCAGCAGCAAAATAATGCCGTAAATTATCGTGAGAAAGCCGAATCCTTTGCCAAGTTTCTGTGATCCATTTGAATTGGCCGTTAGCGTCGTCATGCCACCCATAAAGACGCCAGCCATGAAAATGAGCACCGCCCATAGCATCATTGTTACGGGGCCAGGAAGAATTCTCGACAGCATCCAGATTGCGAGACCCAGCATCATGAAGCCAAATGCATTCTTGACAGCAACCATCCAGCCGCCAGCTTTTGGCAGTAACTTACCTTGAGCGGCCCCAACAGCCAGCAGTGGAGCACCCATGCCCAGGCTCATTGCGAACAGAGCACTGCCACCGCGCAGCATATCGCCGGTCTGAGCAATTACGGTCAATGCAGCGATCAACGCGGGCGCTACGCAGGCAGTGACGATCAACGAAGACAGGGCACCCATCACAAATGCGCCAATCATCGTGCCACTCCTTTGGTTGCCGCTAATGCCCGATAACTTGCTCTGAATAACGCTTGGCATCTGCAAGTCATAAGTACCGAACATACCGAGTGCGAGAACCACAAACAGTCCGGCAAATAAAATCAATATCCATGGCTGATTAAACGTAGCCTGTAGTTGAAGTCCGAGAGCCGCAGCAGCGATTCCCGCGCCGGTGTACACAATCGCCATGCCCATCACATAACTAAGCGCCAACGTGAATCCACGCCTTGAGCTGACGTCATCACCTTCGCCAGCAATAATGCCGGAGAGAATGGGCACCATCGGTAATACGCATGGCGTAAACGCCAGGCCAAGTCCCACAAGAAAAAACAGTCCCGCTGCAACCCAGATGCTGGATTCTGTAATGATATGCGCAAGTCGGGCTTGTTCGGAAACCGGCGCGTTGGAGGCGCTAATCTTCGAAAGGTCGATTGTCGCTGTCGCCTCTGGAAGGCTGACAGTCAGAACCTTTGATACCGGCAGGTAGCAAATACCGTCGACCTTGCAGCCCTGATAGTTGAGTTCAATCTCAAGGTCCATCGCTTCGGGCGTAGCGCGAGCGATAGCAACCCTGCCGAAAACTTCATCGAAATATACTTCTTGCTCACCCAGCCATTCGTCGGTTTTTACTTTGCCCTTAGGTAAGTCCAGCTGGCCTGCTTTCGCTTTGTTGCTTAACGACATGACCGAAATCTTGCTCTTGTACAGGTAATAGTCAGGCAGGAGATGAATGCCAAACTCGATGTTGTTGCCATCGACGGCAAAAGCGTCGGGAATGAAAACCTCGTCGGCCGGCAGCACAGCATCAATTGAGTTGCCTGACAGGCTCGCGAAACTTAGCCTCTTTGAGGCGCTGGAACCCTTTAGTTTGATAGGCTCAACCCAGGATTGAGGCATGTAGCAATAGCCCGAATCGAGACAGCCTCGACTATCGATAGTCAAAGACAGGGTGGTTGGTGCATCACCCTTAACGATATAAGGGATTCGCACGGAGAAGTTTCCACGGTAGACAACCTGCTCTCCAAAAAACTCGTCGTCATGTACTTCGCCGTCCGGCAGTTCTGGTTCACCGAGTACAATCTCCGCCTCGCTGACCCAGAATTTGAACTCGTCACGATACATATAGGCACCGTCTTCGACGGCCCAGTCGATCTCAAGGGCTACACCTTTATCATGAACGACATAGTGGAATACCTCTGCCGGCGGAGCAGGGCGGTCGTCAGCCACAATCGCTGCTGAGAAGAGGAGCAAGCTAGCGAATGCCATAAAATGTTTGTTAGGCAATGTTATGGATATTTTTTGGGAGATACTCATAGTGCTTAGGGCCCTTTAAGGACGGTGATTGTTACGCCTATTTGAGCGTTTGTCACCGACTCATGCCCAGTTTCTTATCCTTTGTTAGAAAAAATGCACTTGAAATCCTTCGTTCTAGGCCTATTATTGGCACTCATTGCGACCGAGTGCTAACAAGTGTCGGTAGGGAAGACCGCCATAAGTCGGTTATAAATCAATAATTTATAGGAGAAATGCACCATGAAGATGCGTCCGCTTCATGATCGGGTAATAGTTAAGCGCATGGAAGAAGAGCGCACATCACCCGGCGGAATCGTCATTCCTGACGCTGCGACAGAAAAGCCTATCAAAGGTGAAGTTGTAGCTGCAGGTAACGGCAAGATCCTCGAGAACGGCGATGTTCGCGCTCTCGACGTCAAAGTTGGTGACCAAGTCCTCTTCGGCAAATACGCCGGTACAGAGGTCAAAGTTGAAGGTGAAGAGCTGCTCGTGATGAAGGAAGACGACATCATGGCGGTAATTGAAGCTTAATTAAGGGAATTTAAAGATGGCTGCTAAAGAAGTACGTTTTGGCGACGACGCACGGCAAAAGATGTTTGCTGGCGTGAACGTCCTCGCAAATGCGGTAAAAGTGACCCTTGGTCCTAAAGGCCGCAATGTTGTACTCGACAAGAGCTTTGGCGCACCGACTGTCACAAAAGACGGTGTCTCAGTTGCGAAAGAAATCGAACTCGAAGACAAATTTGAAAACATGGGCGCTCAGATGGTTAAGGAAGTTGCTTCCCAGACATCTGATATCGCTGGTGATGGCACAACAACTGCAACAGTTCTCGCACAGGCAATCCTGCGTGAAGGCCTGAAGTCAGTTGCTGCTGGCATGAACCCAATGGATCTCAAGCGCGGTATCGATAAGGCGTCTGCTGCAATGGTTGATGAGTTGAAGAAGCTCTCCGAGCCTTGTCAAGACGAAAAAGCGATCGCACAGGTTGGTAGTATTTCCGCGAACTCAGATCCCGAGATCGGTGACATTATTTCCAATGCCATGGACAAAGTCGGCAAGGAAGGCGTTATCACTGTTGAAGAAGGATCCGGTCTGGCGAACGAACTTGATGTTGTTGAAGGCATGCAATTCGATCGTGGTTACCTGTCTCCTTACTTCATTAATGATGCTAATAGCCAACAGGTTGGACACGACAATCCGCTGATTCTGTTGTATGACAAGAAGATCTCTAATATTCGTGATCTTCTGCCGATCCTCGAAGGCGTTGCCAAAGCCGGTCGTCCTTTGCTGATTATCTCTGAAGATGTTGAAGGCGAAGCGCTAGCAACTCTCGTTGTTAACAACATTCGCGGTATTGTGAAAGTTGCTGCGGTTAAGGCACCTGGTTTCGGCGATCGTCGTAAAGCCATGTTGCAGGATATCGCAGTTCTGACTGGTGGTCAGGTCATCTCAGAAGAGGTTGGTCTGTCACTTGAAAAGACGACAATTGAAGATCTTGGTGAAGCCAAAAAGATTCAGATCACCAAGGAAGCAACTACGATTATTGATGGCGCCGGCAAAGCTGACGACATCAAGGGCCGTGTTGAGCAGATTAACGCCGAAATTGAAGAATCTTCGTCGGACTACGATAAAGAGAAGCTTCAAGAGCGCGTTGCTAAGCTGTCTGGCGGTGTTGCCGTCATTAAGGTTGGTGCTGCTACCGAAATTGAGATGAAAGAAAAGAAAGCACGCGTTGAGGACGCGCTGCATGCTACTCGCGCCGCTGTTGAGGAGGGTGTTGTAGCCGGTGGTGGTGTCGCATTTATTCGCGCTGTTAGTCGGATCGCGAAGCTCAAGGGTGACAATGATGATCAAAACGTCGGTATCGCAATATTGAAGCGCGCTGTTGAAGAGCCGCTGCGTCAGATTGTTCGAAATGCTGGCGGTGACGCAAGTGTAGTGTTGAATGCCGTTGCCGAAGGTACTGGCAACTACGGCTACAACGCTGCAACCGGCGAGTATGGCGACATGATCGATGCTGGTATTCTGGATCCAACAAAGGTTACGCGTTTCGCGTTACAAAACGCTGCCTCTGTATCCGGTCTGCTGCTTACAACCGAAGCAATGGTTGCTGATGCACCGCAGGACGATGCAGGCGCCCCTGGTATGCCAGATATGGGCGGAATGGGTGGAATGGGAGGCATGGGCGGCATGATGTAAGCCGCTTGCTTTTCCAGCGAAATAAGAAGGCCCGGCATTCGCCGGGCTTTTTTTTGGCGGTGCAAAATCTCTTCCGTGCTATCTTTCACAGTAGGTCGATCAGAAGAATAACAAGGTAAGCGCTATGCATAACTCATACAGATTCAATGGCTCTTTCATCCTGCTTTGTACAGCTCTCGTCGCAGGCTGCGACTTCCTTGAAAGCAACGCAGGAATAATCAAATAAATGCCACTGGTTGCACACAATAATCTGCCAGCATTCAAGCGTCTTCGAGATCGCGGCCAGCAGGTGTTATCCGCGGAGCGGGCCGAGCGGCAGGATATCCGAGAGTTGCATATCGGCTTTCTGAACATGATGCCGGACGCGGCGCTGACGGCAACGGAACATCAGTTTATTCGTCTTGTTGGCGCTAGCAACCAAATTGCTCAGTTCTATATTTACCCATTCACGATTCCTGAAATGAACCGTGGCGCTGATGCGATCAAACACATCGATCAACACTACTTTGAGTTTTCGGAGTTGCGTGAGCAAGGACTGGATGCGCTGATTATTACGGGGGCTAACCCTGCCAATCCTATCCTCGAGGATGAAGCATTCTGGGGTCCTCTCATGGAGATCTTCGATTGGGCCGCAGACAACGTTGCCTCGATGCTGTGCTCCTGTCTCGCGACTCATGCTCTGGTCCAGTCCAGACATGAGATAAAACGGCAGCGACTGCCGCGTAAGAAATGGGGTGTATACAGTCACACGATCACTGAGCCAAAGCACCCACTAACCTGGGAGGTTAACACCCACTTTGACGCCCCACACTCCCGCTACAATGACGTGAGCAAAGAGCATATGGAGAAGGCCGGTTTAAAGGTGCTTGCCGAAAGCGAAGTCGCGGGTGTTCATCTTGCGGTCAGTCCAGATCAATTCCGTGTGGTCTATTTTCAGGGGCACCCAGAATACAATGCCGTGAGTCTGCTGAAAGAATACAAGCGCGAGGTGATGAGATTCATCAATGATGTGCGTGACACGGAGCCACCGCTACCGCGCAACTATTTTCCTGCTGAAGCACAAAAGATCGCGTTCGAATTCCTGGCCGCCGCCCTATCAGCCAAAACTGCGGGTGCCGAAGTACCGCCGTTCCCGGACGCCGAATTGGAGGCGCTGGTCTACAATACTTGGGGCGACACGGGCAAGGCGATAGTTAATAACTGGCTCGGCCTAGTTTATCAATTGACCAATCTGGACCGGCGCTTGCAGTTCATGGACGGCGTCGATCCCGACGATCCCTTAGGCCTGAAATAGGAAGTTATTTCACATATTTCATGACTGCACGAGACGTTATTTCCTATGTAGTATCGGTGCTCTTCGGCGAGCCGGTCGCCACCCCAAAAGAAAAGGAGTAATCCATGGGTTTTAAGACCAGACAGATTCATGCGGGCGTAACGCCTGATCCGCTGACTGGGTCGATTCTGACACCGATCTATCAGACGACCACGTATGTACAAGATTCAGTCGATGAATACCTGGCGAAGGGGTACTCCTACTCACGGTCGGGTAATCCAACGGTTCGTGCGCTTGAACTCAAAATGACAGATCTGGAAGACGCGACAGATTCAATCTGCTTCGGTACCGGAATAGCAGCTGTCCAGGGTGTGATGTTGGCGTTTCTTAACGCAGGCGATCATGCCATTATTTCCGATGTAGCATACGGCGGCACGTACCGTTTGTGCACGAAAATCCTGAGTCGATTTGGTGTTGAGTTCACGTTTGTCGATGGCTCCAATCTCGAGGCGGTTGCTGCAGCGCTCAAAGACAACACAACACTGTTCCTGACAGAAACGCCCGCTAACCCGACGATGAAGTGCACCGACATCGCTGGTGTATCGAAAATCGCTCAGAAGGCCGGCGCAGTGCATGCAGTGGACAACACGTTCCTGACGCCATATTTCCAACGGCCACTGGAACTCGGCGCCGATATATCGATATACAGCACGACGAAATACATGGATGGTCACAATGCGACAATCGGTGGCGCTGCTGTCTGTGCGACGCAGGAGCATGCTGATGCAGTGCGCTTCATACAGGGCAGCACTGGTAGCATCATGTCACCGCAGGTTGCCTGGTTGACGTCGCAGGGCTGCAAGACGATGTCGCTTCGATTAGATGCTCAGTCGGCCAATGCGATGGCCATCGCAGAGTATCTCGAAGGCCACGACAAGGTCGAGCAAGTCAGCTATCCGGGCCTGAAGTCATTTCCACAGTACGAGCTGGCAAGTAGCCAGGCCACGGGCTATGGGGCAATGCTTTGGTTCGAGGTAAAAGGCGGATTGACGGCAGGCAAGAAACTCATGGACAACATTGATGTCTTTAGCCTCGCCGAGAATCTCGGTTCAGTTGAGTCTCTTATTACACATCCGGTCACGATGACGCACGCAGCTGTTGAGGAGGCGGAGCGAATTCGAGTCGGGATCATTGATGGACTTGTTCGCGTATCCGTCGGTCTTGAAGACGTTGAGGACTTGATCGAAGCGTTGGACAAGGCGCTCGCACAGGTCTGATTCTATGTCGCACTTTAATTATTGCGATACGCTTTCACTGCGTGCCGGCCAGACAGTTTATGATGAGTCTGGTGCGTGCGTGACACGGATCTATCAAACGACTTCATTTGTATTTCCGGATACGGATACCGCAGCGCTGAGCCGATGCGCGCAGTGAGCGCTGCTTCCAGCGCCATGTAATACGAGCGGTTAGCAGCACGCAAAGAATTCCCGCATAAATCAGTGGCTCGGTAATATCTTTCTTAACCTGCCACCAGTAATGCCAGACACCGAGAATACCGACCACATAGGCCATGTTGTGCAGTAATTGCCAGCGTTTGCCCATACGTCGGCGAATCGCCATGAATGACGTCATCGCTAGTGCAGTCAATAGAACCACAGCCATGAATCCCAACGTGATGAAAGGTCTCTCTGTAAGGTCTTCGAGAATGTCGCTAAGGCGCAATTCTTGATCCAGCACCAACCATGTAAGAAAGTGCATAAACGCGTAAAAGAAAGTGAACAGACCGAGCATACGTCTGAAGCGCGACAACCAATTCCAGTCGGTCAATCGTCGAAGCGGTGTGACCGCGAGCACAATCATGATGAACCGCAGGGCCCAGTTGCCGAAGCGATCGAGTATTGCTTCGATCTGATTGGCACCTAGGCTGCCTGTGACGCCATAGGCGTCGCCGATTAGTAGCAGCAAAGGCAGCAGACACACTAGGAAGACGATCGGTTTCCAGATGAACCGAATTTGCTGCAATGCATTCATAAGTACTTAGAAATTGCGTCGAAGATTGAGGTCTTTGTAGAGGTGTGCAACCTGCTCGCCGTATCCATTGAACATTAGTGTTTCGCGTTTCTTATCGAAAATTCCACCACCGATGCGGCGCTCGCGAGCCTGACTCCAGCGTGGGTGGTCGACTTCTGGATTTACGTTGGCATAGAAGCCATATTCGCTCGGGTTCGCCATGTTCCAGCTCGTCTTCGGTTGGTTCGACATGAACTTGATACCAACGATGCTCTTGATGCCCTTGAAACCATACTTCCAAGGCACTACCAATCGTATGGGTGCGCCATTCTGGTTCGGAATGGCATTACCATAAAGACCAACCGCTAAGATTGCCAGCGGGTTGGTTGCTTCTGCAATAGTGAGTCCTTCTCGATACGGCCAATCCAGCGACCGACCTTTTTGACCTGGCATTCGCTCACGATCTTCGAGCGTCTCAAACGCAACGTATTGTGCTTTCGACGCAGGTTGGAAGTACTTCACGACATCAGCGAGAGAAATGCCCACCCAGGGGATAACCATGGACCAGGCTTCGACGCATCGCATACGGTATATCCGCTCCTCGAGATCGAAAGGCTTCATAAAGTCGTCGAAGTCGAACGCGCCAGTTTTTTCCGCATGGCCTGATACTTTGATCGACCAGGGACGAGGTTTGAATTCTTTCGCGTTGGCGACGGGGTCGCCCTTCTGTAAACCGAACTCGTAAAAGTTGTTGTATGTGGAGATGTCCTCGAAGCTATTTAGTGTCTCGCTGGTGCTGAGGGGGCTTTTGGCGATGTTTGCGAGCGGTGCCAGTTGAGAGTCGGACACGATGGCGCCAATGGCGCCTGACGAAATGATGGATCCTCCGGCGATCGCACCGGCTCGAATGAAGTCACGACGATTGAGGTAATTGGCTTCACTTGTGATCTCGGACGGCCGAATATCATTTGGTTTTCTAATTAGCACAAATTGTCTCCACGAGGTAATGCCTAGTAGATCAGATCTAAAGTCGTTTTATTGCAACGATCGTAGTTCCGGGTAATGCTGTCCGGATGGCTAGGCCATTCAGTCTTGCATGTGTTGTCCATTGTATCCATCACCGCGCGATAATGACGGTAAAAGACGCTAAAATCGTCTAAACTGTATTCAAGTCCTTGCTGACGCTGCGCATGACTTCATCGTCGTTACGGTATTTTCGATGGTATTTCGACGAATTTTTGAGATAATAGGCATAATTATGATGATTATCACTATATCAGCCAATCAATTATCAGGTGATTGACGTTCTCGGGGCGTTCCTACTGTGTCCAATGACCGCAAGGCTCCAGTATTTCGATCGTGAGATCTCGAAACAGCGGTTTCATGGTATGGACGTACATTGTAAAGGCTGGTATCAAAGTGAAGAACATTCGCCGCGTGGATGGTTATCATGGCATCGACTCCAAGGTGCCCGGTATCGGCACGCTTAAGCTCAAATCCAAATTCGTCAAAAAGGTTCAGGCATCATGAATTTAGAACTTATTTACCCCATGGCTGCAATGGTGTTGCTAACGTTTATTGTATTGATGGCGTTGTTTCGAAGTCGTGTGGCGGCCGTCAAGTCAGGTAAGGTCAATGCTGGCTTCTACAAGACGTATCAGGAAGGTAGTGAGCCCCGACAGATCGCTCAATTCTCACGGCATCTCGTCAATATGTTTGAATCACCGACCTTGTTTTATGCTGCCTGCGTGGTCGGAATTGTTACCGGACAAAACGCGACCGTATTGATTGTATTGGCCTGGATTTACGTCGCACTACGCGCACTGCACGCATATATCCATACCGGCAAGAACAGCATTTCGCCAAGAATGTGGGCGTATTTTTCAAGCTGGCTGGTATTGCTGGGTATGTGGGGAATGCTGGTTGCGGGCGTCGCTTGATCAATTGGCGATCGTATTCACGAACACTAACGGGGCGATACCGACTAACTTTGGCAAGGAAATCTTGCGAGAGAGTCTTGCGGCACTATAATTGTCCCGATAGATTCATATTTTCGCTTGTGTTTCAGCCCATTGGACGCTAATTTGCCCAGCAAGACGTTGATGGGGACGAGTAGGCTGCCTGATCAGGCCAAAGCGACCGGAGGAAGGTGAGAGCTCCGGGTCTGTAGTTGCTGAATATCACCCCGAAGTCGCCACCTGAAACGATGTTTTGAGTAAGGTCGGCCGAGTGGCTCGCGATACGAGTGACGGATCGCTAAATCGATCCAGAGGCGGCACTTATTGCCGTGAAACCGGGTGGTACCGCGAATAATTTTCGCCCCGGGTGCTTTAATGCGCCCGGGGCGCTGTCGTATTTGGAGAGTAGGTTTTGTCGTTTAAAGAAATTAAAGGTCGTTATGATGGCCCAGCCCTCGAAATCGAGGTGCTGGAGTTTTGGCGTGAGCGTGATGTCTTCCAGAAGACACTGGACCAGACTGAAGGGAAACCACAGTTTAGTTTTAACGAGGGTCCGCCAACGGCCAACGGTAAGCCGGGCATTCACCATGTGTTGGCGCGCAGCTTCAAAGATATTTTTCCACGCTACAAAACGATGCAGGGTTATCACGTTCCACGTAAAGCGGGTTGGGATACCCATGGCCTTCCTGTCGAGCACGAAGTGGAGAAGGAGCTCGGTATCTTTGACAAAAAAGAAATTGAGGAAAAAGTTGGTATAGCCGAGTTTACGAAGCGCTGCCGCGACTCCGTTATGCGTTACATCGGTGATTGGGAAAAAATGACGGAACGCATGGGCTTCTGGGTCAATCTTGACGAAGCCTATTATACGCTCAACAATACCTACATCGAGTCTGTCTGGAATCTTCTGCAAAAGATTTGGGACAAGGACCTGATCTATCGCGGTTACAAGGTTGTGCCTTATGACCCACGCATCGGTGCAACACTGTCATCGCATGAGCTGGCGCTTGGCTATAAGGACGTCGAAGATCCGTCGATTATCGTGCGCTTCAAAATGCAGGGTCAGAACAACACCTATTTTCTCGTCTGGACGACAACACCCTGGACGCTGCCATCAAACTTGGCTCTCGCTGTTGGTGACGACATTAACTACAGCTTTTGCGAATCGGAAGGGCAGACACTGATTGTCGCCGAAGCACTTCATGAATCTGTGTTCCGCGATATCGAGTATTCAGTGGTTAAGACGGTAAAGGGTGCTGAGCTCGTTGGGAAACGCTATGAGCAATTGTTCAGTTATCTCGCAGTCGATGCACCGAACGCATTTCAGGTTTTCTCTGCCGACTTTGTCAGCACCGAAAGCGGCACCGGCATCGTTCACATAGCTCCTGCCTACGGTGTTGACGATCTGGCTTTGGGTCAGGCAAATGATCTGCCGGTTGTTCATGGTGTCGGGCTCGACGGGCACTTCATTGATGAAGTGGAACCGGTCAAGGGTCTGTTCTTCAAGGACGCCGACAAACCATTGATTCGTATTCTGAAAGAGCGCGACATGATGTTCCGGTCGGAGCGCTACTTACACAGCTATCCATTTGGCTGGCGCACCGGAGACCCGATTTTGTACTACGCGAAGAACGCCTGGTACATCCGAACGTCAAAATTCCGCGACCGTATGACGGAGCTCAATCAGACGATCAACTGGGTACCTGAGCATATCAAGGACGGCCGTTTCGGTAACTGGCTTGAGAACAATGTTGACTGGGCTTTATCGCGCGAGCGCTTCTGGGGAACGCCATTACCGGTCTGGACGGATGGCTGCGGTGAGTATCACTGCATCGGTTCTGTTGGCGAGCTGGAAGAGTTGACCGGCAGAGAGCTCAGCGAGCTCGACTTACACCGTCCTGCAGTCGATGAGATCACGTTCGAGAAAGATGGCAATACCTGGCAACGAGTTCCAGAAGTTATTGATTGTTGGTTTGATTCAGGCGCGATGTCATATGCGCAGTGGCATTATCCGTTTGAGAACGAAGATAAATTCGAAAAGCACTTTCCTGCGGACTACATTTGCGAGGCCATTGATCAAACGCGCGGTTGGTTCTACACGTTGCATGCGATATCAACGCTTGTGTCCGATAGCGTCGCGTACAAAAATTGCATCTGTCTGAATCTTATCGTCGATAAGGACGGTAAGAAGATGTCGAAGTCCGTCGGTAATATTATTAATCCCTACGATGTTTTCGATACGGTGGGTGCGGATGCTCTGCGTTGGTATTTCCTTGCACGTTTGTCGCCAGACGTACTGAAGCGCGTGTCTGTCGACATCGTTGCCGACGTCGCGAGTTCGTTTATCAATACATTTTGGAATACCTATGGGTTTTTTGTTCTGTATGCGCGTCTTGATAATGTTGATCTGAGCAGGCAAATCGATCCCGAGGACCGACCTGAAATCGACCGCTGGGCTTTGGCTTTGTTGCACAAGACCATAACAACCGTCACGGAGTCGCTCGATCACTTCGACGCAAAGACTGCTGGCGAATCCATCGAGTCTTTTGTTGATCAATTGAGTAACTGGTACGTGCGTCGCAACAGACGTCGTTTCTGGAAATCGACCGATCCCGAAGATACACAGGCGGCGTACCTGACTTTGTATGAATGTCTCGACGCAGCACACAAGCTTATGGCGCCATTTGTACCGTTCCTGTCGGAAAATGTTTATCAAAACCTCGTGAGAAGCGTGAATCCTGACGCACCGGAGTCCGTGCATATGACGGACTGGCCGGTTGCTGACGCGTCGTGGAAAAACGACGAGCTGTTGTTCGATATTGACGTTGTGCAGAAGGTTGTAGGACTCGCTCGAGCCGCACGCGGCCAATCCGGTGTTCGCACTCGACAGCCGCTGGCGCGGTTATTGATTCGTGCGCCGAGTGACGCCGCCGCGAAGGCGCTGGACAATCATCAGGATCAAATTCTTGAGGAACTTAACGTTAAGGCTATTGAATTCATCGCGCGTGATGCAGGCCTTGTGAGTTATCGGATTAAGCCAAATTTGCCGAGAATTGGTAAGCAATACGGCAAGCTCATACCGGTCATCCGCAAAGCACTTGAAAAAGCCGACGGTGGAGCGATCGCAAGCGCGGCCGCAAGTGGAGAGACTTTCGATATTGTGGTCGGCGATCAAACGATCACATTTGAAGGCGAGGATGTATTGATTGAAACGAGTTCAGCAGAGGGCTACGCTTGTGCGGAGGACTTGGGTTACCTGACAGCTTTGGATACGACGCTCAATGACGAACTTATCAGTGAAGGATTTGCTAGAGAACTAGTGCGCTCCATTCAGGATGCTCGCAAACAGGCGGGACTTGAAGTGTCCGATCGCATCACTTTGGGTGTATCTGGTTCGGCGGCTGTCGAGACCGCGCTGGCGACGCATCGCGATTACATCATGAGTGAGACGCTGGCTACAAAATGGGAAGTCGGTCACTCGAGTCCCTTATACACTGACGTGAAAGAGCTTGGCGTGGACAGTTGGACTATAGAAATTAATCATTAGGTCAGTGATCTGTTGGCCTGCTAGTTGGCATCGTAGAAATACCCGTTTCGCCGCAGAATGCGAGCGGACTCGTCTATACGCTGCTGTGATTAAATCGAGCTATTCTGAAACAGCAAGTGCTGTTCTATTAATCCGTCTTTGGTAATGATGTGCAGCTTATTGGCGAGCCGAAACAAGGCTTTGTCTTCGTCCGGATTGAAAAAATCAAAAACGTCCGATTTCTCGAGTATTACCCGACCAATGACCAGGCCATCGTTATCCAAAGAGCTAGAGTGGGGAATCACCTGCTCGGCCACAACGTCACCGCCAGCCAACAGTAGGACCGGAGTCATTAGCCAATGGTTCTTATTCATTATTTGGGGTCTTCGTGTGTGATTTCATCATACCGTCCAATCGTCCGCTTGGTTCACTGGGTTATTTTGGGCGAAAAATTTTCCACTTGCATGAGCTTCCTAAACTCTGTTATAAAAAACATGCGCAAGAACTTGATAATTAGGGAGTACATAAGGAACTGCGGCTCTGCAGGGGGCCGGACTACAGGAGGTAGTCAACTCCAAGAAAAGAGCGTACAAGCCGCCGAGAGGGCATGAGCGGCAATACAAGAATGAAACGCTGGAGTGACAATGATGAATCACGTCGATCGCTTTCACACCGCACTTACGGTGTTGGCTGGGCATGGACATATAAAACAACGACTTATTAAGGCTTACGAAGATAATCTCGTTGCCATAAACGAAGATGAGTTGCCTATTTTACTGCGGCAGCCGTTTGCCGATCTCAGGCGCCAGATGCATGGCGTAACGCCGCTAAACGGCGAAGGGCCTATCTGCGCCTCGGTTCGAAAGATGTCGTTTGACGACGCCAGTGATTGTGCGGCGTTGGTTGTGAGTATGTACGGCGCAATATCCCAAATTGAGGATTACGCTCCGACGACGTGCGCAACCAAAGAACTCGTCTCCGAGCAGAAGCTCGCCGAGCGATTATTCTGGGCGCAGAATCAACTCGGGGTCTAGTTCGATTTAATTGGGTAGTAGACGTCGGTTAATAGTTCGGATTCAGGGACTTTTCCGGGATCACTCACATAAGACTCCCACGCAGCGCCATTCTGCTTCATGCCCGCTGCGGCGAGATACGCCGTAATCTTACGGTGGGTCGCATTTAATGGCCGATAAGAACCAACGTGCCGTACTCGAACGACTGCACCAGCATAGGTTTGACCGATTCTCACCCCACCGTCGTTCGGCGGATTGGCGTGATTAACGCCGCGAATCGGAATGGCAGCATCGAAGCGCAACTCGGATCCATTGAAATTATGCGTGATCGACAATGGTGCACCAGCATCCGATAAGTCATTTATATCAATGAACGTCAGAATTTGAAAATAGGCTCGCCCCAAAGCTTCGGAAATGGCCAGAGGCTCGGGTCGCGATATTACCGGTAGATAGGCGATATCTGTTGCCTCGACGACAATGTGTTCAATGTCAGCGTCGCCGAAGTCAGCTGTCGGTAGGCTCTCTGCAAGTTCTTTGAGTGATGCCAGCCCTTCGGCATAATCGCGCATGACGACCCCACCGAGCATGGAAGCAAAGTAGCGCCCAACGATATTGAGGCCATAGTCGGCCTTGAAGCCCCAAACCACGGTTGTTGTCCCGACGCCGGGCTGGAGATGAAACCATGACTCCGCTGCACCAGGCTCGCCTGGGTTCATTGCAATTTCAACGCGTTCGTACGGATGGCTTTCGGCAATGATCTGATTGCCGCTGCCAATAATGGCGCCATCCCAGGTCATAGTTGCACCTTCGCCGCGATTTGGCCCTGAATACAGAAATCGCGCATTAGGGTCAGTTTTTGCCCAAGGGGACCAGATCGAAAATCGCCGAAAGTCGTTAACAAGTGCAAATACGGTCGCCGGATGAGCGTCGATCTCTGTTCTTACTTCAATCTGATGGGTTCGCGGCAAAGCGAAACCGATTATGATGAGTAGCGCCAGAAAAGCGCCGATTCCGTAAATCAGTTTTTGCACAACGTAAGCATTCCGTAACGAGTTTGTCGGGCCGGATTATTCCACAGAAAGGCGACATTGGGCACAATGCGAGAATGACTATTCATATTGATACCTCATTGCCCATCGGTGTGTTCGACTCCGGTGTAGGTGGTTTGACTGTTCTCAAGGCCATTCGTGAGACCTTACCCAACGAAAACCTCGTTTACCTCGGTGATACCGCAAGACTGCCGTATGGCACCAAGAGCCCGGCATCCATTGAGCGCTATGCGATCCAAGCAACGACAAAGCTTCGCGAATACAATATAAAAATGCTGGTGGTGGCCTGTAACACCGCGTCGGCGGTAGCGATCGACGCCTTACAGCAGCATATGGCTCCGATTCCGGTTATAGGCGTCGTAGACCCAGGCGCCGAGGCGGCGGTAGCAGCGAGTGCTGGTGACTCCTACCTCGTGCTGGCGACCGAAGCGACTGTGCGTCTTGGTGCTTATAGTAGGGCGATAAAAATGCGCGACTTGGGCGCTAAGGTCCGCGAGCAATCGTGTGAAATGTTGGTTTGCCTGGCCGAGGAAGGCTGGACCAGCGGGCACATCGCCGATTCGATCGTCAGGCGATATCTGGCGGAGGCAGAAGACAATACGTTCAAAGCTGATTCGATTATCTTGGGGTGCACACATTTTCCGCTATTACGAGACACGATATCGAGCATCGCTGGTGACGTCGTCGTCGTCGATTCAGCGATTACAACGGCAGCCGTAGTGCGCAAGACCCTGACGTCGCATGGCGGACTGACAGTGAGCAAGCAACCCGGGATACTCAAATTGCTGGCAACCGATGGTATTCAGCGATTCGCTCGTGTTGGCGGACAATTTCTCGGCCAACCTTTGACCGCGCAAAACGTTCAGCTCGTCGATCTTTGACGTCTACCAACCTACGATTCGCGCCACGCTATGCAATAATGTTTGATTGATTTAGCTTCAGGGGAAGCCGTGATTTTCAAATCTATATTGCGCCAGTCAGGCGCCGTAGCTCTATGCATCGTGCTAGCGTCCTGCGCACCGGAAGCAGAGCCAGACTTAAATATTCAGCCGCTCGAAGTCGTCGCACCTCGGCCGGATATATACGCGGACTTTACCTTAACCGCAGACCTTAGTGACCTTACGGACGATCAAAAGCAGATGATTGGTCTGCTGATCGACGCGTCGCAAATTATGGATGACCTTTATTGGCGTCAGAGTTACGGCGACGATTATGAAGCGTGGCTGGAGTCGATCACCGATGCCGATGCCCGGCGATTCGCGGAGTTAAACTACGGTCCATGGGATCATCTGGAAGGCAACAAACCGTTCATGGAGGGTGTTGGTGCCAAGCCACTCGGCGCCAACTTCTATCCGACGGATATGAGCAAAGAAGAGTTCGAGGGGGCTTATCTGCCCGGCAAGCATGGTCATTATTCGCTTATTCGTCGCGATGAAGAGGGCAGGCTAAAACTAATTCCATATCACGTTGCCTACGCTGGTGAGCTCAAGGCTGTAGCCGATTTGCTTCGCGAAGCTGCAAAGCTTGCTGACAGTAACGATTTTGGCAACTACATGAAGCTGCGCGCTGCGGCATTGATTAGCGACGAGTATCAGGTTAGCGATATGTTCTGGATGGACGTCTGGGACAATGACATTGATGTCATTATTGGCCCAATAGAAACCTACGAAGACGACCTATTTGGTTATCGCGCGTCATACGAGTCCTATGTACTCGTGAAGGATCTCGAATGGAGTGATCGCCTCAGTCGATTTGTAAGCTTTCTGCCAGCATTACAAGAAAGCTTGCCGGTTCCCGACGAGTACAAGTGGGAGACGCCGGGTATGGACTCAGATCTGAACGCTTACGATGTTGTCTATTACGCAGGCGCTAGCAATGCCGCTGGTAAAACCATCGCGATAAACCTGCCTAATGATGAGGCTGTGCAGCTCGCGCGCGGTACACGTCGTTTGCAGCTGAAGAACGCGATGCGTGCCAAGTTCGATAAGATCGTCGAACCGATCGCGGACGTGCTGATTGATGAGTTGCAGCGCTCTCATGTATCCTTCGATGCGTTCTTCGCCAATACCATGTTCCACGAGGTGGCGCACAGTCTTGGTATTAAGAATACGATCGACGGTCGTGGAACGGTGCGCGAAGCATTGCTCGATATGTCGTCGAGCATAGAGGAAGGCAAGGCTGATGTTCTGGGGCTCTACATGACCACCGAGCTTCACAAGGCTGGTGAGCTTGGTGGCGTCGATCTGCGGGACTATTACGTGACATTCATGACGGGCGTATTCCACTCAATTCGGTTTGATGCAGCGAGCGCACACGGCAAAGCGAATATGCTGCGGTTTAATTTCTTCCAGGATCAGGGTGCTTTTGTGCGTGATGCGGATAGTGGCCGGTATCGCATCGATTTTGACCGGATGGAGACCGCGATGACGAATCTGTCGCGGCTACTATTAACGCTGCAAGGCGATGGCGATTACGAGGGTGTTGTCGAATTGATAGAGTCACGCGGAATCATTAAACCGCAGTTGCAGG
The DNA here is from genome assembly GCA_913063505.1 of uncultured Gammaproteobacteria bacterium. GTDB lineage: Bacteria > Pseudomonadota > Gammaproteobacteria > Steroidobacterales > Woeseiaceae > UBA1847. The sequence goes on from CAJXYT010000006.1 coordinate 22,989, forward strand.
GCGACCTCGACCGGCTGACTCAAGCAAATATCCCGGTCGACATCACCTTCCAGCAAGGTAAGTCAGAACTTGGTATCGAATAAATTGCCTTGAGAGCAACGCAACGTCAGGTGTTAGCGGTTGGCGTCTATCATGCGAAGGAACTCAACACGGGTTCGTGCATCTTTTCGGAAGGAGCCAACCATCTGGCTCGTTACCATCGACACATCGGATTTGTGAATACCGCGTGTCGTCATGCACTGGTGTTTTGCTTCAATGACAACGCCGACGCCCTTTGGCTGCAGAACATCTTGGATGCAATTGGCGATCTGCGCGGTCATTTTTTCCTGAACCTGAAAACGCCGGGCGAAAGCTTCTACGACACGCGCTAGTTTACTGATACCGACAACTTTGTTGCTTGGTAAATAGCCGACGTGGGCTTTGCCGATAATCGGTGCCATGTGATGTTCGCAGTGCGATTCGAAGGCGATGTCGCGCAGTACGATCATTTCGTCATAGCCTTCAACTTCCTCAAAGGTGCGCTCGAGGTACTTGACAGGGTTTTGCCCGTATCCGCTAAACCAATCTTCATAAGCTCGCGCTACACGCTTAGGTGTATCGAGAAGACCTTCCCGGCGAGTATCCTCACCTGCCCACAGCAATAAAGTTCGGATTGCCTCCTCAGCTTGCTTACGACTGGGCTTGCGCGGTTTGGGTTGTTTCTTCTTTTGGATGGCCACGTGTGAATTCTACAGAGCGTCGAGGGTCTTTGGCCAGTACAACCTAAACAGCGCAGCTGACGCCGGTGCCATGGAGACCGCAGTAACCGCCGGGATTCTTGGCAAGATACTGTTGATGATAGTCCTCGGCATAGTGAAAAGTTTCCAATGGAGTGACTTCAGTCGTTATTTGACCCAATCCCGCTTTCTTCAATTCACTCTGGTACACAGCGAGTGACTCTTCGGCGGTGACAGACTGGTCATCGTCAGTCGTGTAGATGGCAGAACGATATTGAGTGCCGAGATCATTTCCCTGCCGAGCGCCTTGAGTCGGATTGTGGCTTTCCCAGAAAACCTTGAGCAATTCGGCGTAGCTAACGGCGGCCGGGTCGAAAATGACCATTACGACTTCGGCGTACCCCGTCGTTCCAGTGCAAACCTGTTTGTAATCTGGGTCCGGAGATTGGCCGCCGGCGTAACCCACAGCTGTTGAAAAGACATAGTCAGTTTCCCAAAAGCGTCTCTCCGCTCCCCAAAAACACCCGAGCCCAAATACAGCTTGTCGCAAGTGCGCCGCGAAGGGTTCCTGAATTGGGTTGCCGTTAACGAAGTGACTGTTGGAGATTTCGACCTGCCTATTACTCATCATTTTCTCGCTGTTTGTGAGTTTAATTGGGCTTGATAGCGCACGACGCGACGCGGGTGTTCGATAATACCGTCTACGGCCTCAAAGCACACTGCGGTTGATTGGGTTCGACCCCAGCCAAACGCTCGATACACTGCTCGAATCGTCTTTATATTCGGCATTGGCGACGGCTGAGAGTGCCATGAGCACCAGAATCGTAATGATTGTCAGGATAGTCCAGGACATCAATCCGCCGCTTATTCGTTTTTCGGTTTTTTCTTCAGAGCCAGAGCTGTTCGAAGCGCCTCGAGATCCGTCAATCGATAGGAGAACGGGTGCTCGAAAATAATACCAAGAGTTTCTACAGGTTCGCCATCGACGATTCTTGGGCGATAGATTCGGCTGTGCATCTCTCTGTGAACCATGCGCTGCATATCATTGAACTCGAAAGGAAAAACCTCAGATTGCAGATTTCGAACTCGACCGCGCGCCGATACATTGTATTGAACTACGACTCGTCCAGTGCCGATGTCATCAGATGATAGACCCTCATTTGATGAGCCGCCGGCGTATATCGGCAGTCGGTGCGTCTTTATTGGTGCAGCTTCAGACAATAATTCACTGCGCAGCGACAAGCGCTCCTCGTCGACGGACAAATACTGCCAGACACTCGCATAGATTCTTCGCGCGCGGTTAAAGAGTAATGTTGAACGGTTTGAATCCGAGTAGATATAGTAGTCAGCTAGCGCCAGCTTCGCGGCAGCATATTCGCGCCTATCAATATCGTCTGACTTCTCTGCGATTCGTACGCTTCGTTTGAAGTATATTTCGCCGTTTAACATTACTCTGTTGCTCTGATCGAGCGTCGTGTCGATGAAATAGAATGACTCACCAAGTTTGCGCAGCGGTTCAACCAGCAACTTATTATTCTTACCGGAGTTCGACTCAATGATGCGAATCACTCGTCTGTACGTTGCTCGCTCCCCTTTGTAATTGCCTGCACGCCGTTGCCAGGTCGCGCGATTCATTAACGATGGCAGCAGGCCCATGGGGTCTTTCTCGAAATGCTTAACGTTCAGGATATGTATCCTGTCGAGAGCGTCGCGGGCTGCTTTCGTATTTCCCATACGAATGCAGATATCCGCAATTGATTCGAAAATTTCTATTTGGTCGAGGTTGTGTGGCCCCTTATTGACATGCGTTATGTGTGCGGCTCGATAAAATGTTTTTCGCGCTTGATCAAGCTGCCCGCTCGCCAACTGTGATGCGCCCAATCCTTTCAGCGGGTTGATCAACGCTCCATTGAGTCGATCCTCGACCACTTCGATGATCTCTACAGCCGATGTGAAGTTTTGGATAGCTGCATTGTACTGACCGGTTGAATGCTGCACTACACTGAGATTATTCAGTGCGCTGGCCATTTCTCTGGACCCCGATCCGTAGATTCGAATGGCCATTTCGACGATTTTCTTGGCGGCATTGTCTGCTTCGTCAAGTGTGCCTGCTTGTACAAGTCTTCTGTAGCGAGCGAATTCCTTGCGCAGCTGCTCCTCAGTCGCGGTAGTTAATCCATCGTCTGGGACTGCCGAAGGTGTTTCCTCGGCGGTAGCAACTGTTCGCTCTGATGAGCTGATGATTTCATCAATACTGGACCCCTGCGCTTCTGCCGCTGCCACGAGGGACGGTAATAGCAGTGCAGTCAGCACGGCATGCGCTATGATTTTAATCATACGTATTTGAATTTTCGTATCCAAGCGTTGAAGTTGTTTGATGAGTCGTCAGATCGGTCGCTCTTTATGTTATTCCAGTAGCATTAAGACCGAATGTGACTGCATCAGTTCTCAATTTCACTATACCCATTGGTGTCGATTGAAGGTAGTTACTTTTCCCAATCAATGCTTAGAAATTGGATGTCAGAGCGCTAGCGCAATTATCCAGCTGAAGAAGATCAGCCCGAAGGCTGTTGAACCGGCAATTATCTGTGTGCGCGTATCCCGGGGTAGGGTGCCGAGTCGAATCAAGATTATGCCAGCAGAAAAACCGCAGATGAATCCGAAGAAATGTGCGCCGATATCGGTATTTTCGCCACCGGTTCCGGTGTACATGAGCAATGCCAGACCGCCAACTATGGGACCATAACGAGTTGACCAGCGCTCCTGAGACATGAGTTTTCCCGACCAGACGTAGCCGGCGACGACTCCTAGCGCCGCGAAAACAGCGGTCGACGCGCCGATCGAGCGATGGCTGGCCTCGAGCATAAGCGTATTGAGCCCGTTGCCTAGAGCTGCCGCCAATACGATCGCTAACCAGGCTATTCCGGAGCCGAGTAAACGCCCGGCAAATAAGCCGAAGAAAACGCCAAAGACCACATTGCTCAGTAGGTGTTTAACGCTCGAGTGCAGAGTCAGCGCTGTAAAAAGACGCCATAACTGGCCATCACGGATGAGTTCACCATCGACGCGCCCTGCGACGAACCAGTTACTTTGAAAAAATGAGTAGCCTGCCATACCCGCGACGATGAAAACTATGAGTACATAGATAATGAGACCCGGCACCGTGTTCTGGTAATCGATCTTTGGCATGGACTTGGGGACAACAGGAGGATTTTCTTCGTCGTAGAGCTGGAGTTCGCTGAATGCTCTGGACGAGAAGGCCGCTGGCACGACCAGGGCACAAGAGCCACCGTCATCAACCACCTGGTAGGGGATTTCCAGCGACATAAGGACCAATGCGCGATCAGCGCAGCTTTGCCGGTTGCGGCTCTCAAATACAACTCGAAGATCTTCATTCATCTTATCGTCAACATTACAGACATTTCTATATAAGGGCCGCACTTCTGGATTTAAAATTTGCGGTAAGCTAGTGCGGATCGATTGGAGCATCAATGAATATATTGCCACGTTGTTTTTTTCTATTCCTCATACTCATCACGACCGCTTCCGCTGAGGTCATAAGTTCTGCGGCCGGTGGCTTTGTTACGGCCCATGCAGTGACTGTCGAAGCCGACCGTGACACGGTGTGGCGGAAAATGCTTCATGAAATTGGGGGCTGGTGGAGTTCCGATCATACGATTTCAGGCGATGCCAGTCGCCTTAGTATCATCGCGATACCGCAGGGCTGCTTTTGCGAAGACTTTGGTGCCGGGGCAGGGGTCGCTCACCTGATAGTGACGATGGTGAATCCTGGCGTGGTGATTCGATTGACTGGCGGTCTTGGCCCACTGGGTCTTATGGGTGTCAACGGTAATATGACCTGGGAACTCGAAGATGTTGAAGGTGGTACTAAAGTGAAGTTTACCTACGCTGTGGGTGGCTACATGCCGGGTGGACTCGACACGATTGCAGGGCCCGTTGATTGGGCGATTGGCGATGCATTGGAGCGGCTGAAGGGATACGTGGAGACTAGAGATTCCCCGAGTGCATCGATTGAGTGAGCCGACGCTGGTAAGGCCTTCGTCTACTGTCGTGCTTGCCAGAGAAGGCGAGTATGAGCCAGAAATATTCATGTTGATCAAAGAGCCAACTTCGCTTAGCGTACGCGCTCTGAAAACTGAGTTAGCAAAATGACATTCGTTGTCACAGAAGCCTGTATCAAGTGTAAATTGACCGATTGCGTCGAAGTTTGCCCCGTGGATTGCTTTCACGAAGGCCCGAATTTTCTTGTGATCGATCCTGACGAGTGCATCGACTGCACTTTGTGTGAACCTGAGTGTCCAGTAGAGGCTATTTATTCCGAAGATGAGTTACCAGCGGGTCAGGAGCAGTACCTCAAAATCAACGAAGAACTTTCCCAGGGTTGGCCCGTCATCACGGAGATGAAGGATCCACCCGAAGATGCTGATGAATGGCGTGAAGTGAAAGACAAACTGCAATATCTCGAGCGCTAGCTCTCCCGGGTAAAGCGAATTATCGCGTCGGCCAGTTCGATCCTTGTGCCGAGCCCGAGTCCATGTAATGCATTTGTTGGCTATTAATTTCCACGCAGTTCGGGGGAGAATTTGTATTCCGGCAGATTCGCAAAACGGGTATTTGGCGTGCGCAGTGCTTTCATGAGTCGTGTACTCTCGGTTCCTAATTAACAGTAGCCATAATAGACCTTCATGAGCAGTACTCGCGCCAAAATTGCACGTTCACTGTCGAGCGCTTATGTGCGACGTGTCGACGTTGCTGCTCTGGACATCAATAAGTTCCGACGATTGTGGGAGCGGCTTGGCGTATTGTTAATTCCGGCGTTTGGGGTGCGTATTGAGACCGATGAGATAAGCGGTCTACACGTCGAGTGGCTGACGCCCAAAGACTGCATGGACGGCAAGTTGTTGCTCTATCTGCACGGGGGCGGTTATATCGTTGGTGGTTGCGATATGTACCGGCAAATGGTCAGCCACATCGCCAGAGCAGGGCGGATTCGAGCGTTACTACCGGAGTATCGTTTGTCGCCGGAGCATAAATATCCAGCGGCGATAGATGATGTCGTTACGGTCTATCGCTCGTTGCTCGATATGGGAATGAGGGCAGAGGATATTATTTTTGCTGGCGATTCGGCTGGCGGTGGTTTGGCGGTGGCGACCATGCTGGCGCTTCGCGATGCTAACGAACCCATGCCAGCGGCAGCGGTGCTCTTGTCGCCGTTTCTTGATGTCACCGGAAGCGGTGATTCAATGCGCACGCGTCGGGACCAAGATCCGTGGTTTCGCGCAGAAGATCTAGTAATAATTGCTGATCACTACTGCGAGCCGCATCAGTGTAGCTTCCCAATGGTTTCACCGGTGCTCGCCAATGTCGAAGGCTTGCCGCCAATGTTTATTCAGGTTGGTGATCATGAAATTCTGCTGAGCGATTCAGAGCGAATTGCTGATGCATGTATTGCAGCAGGAATTAATGTTGAACTCGAAGTATGGTCGGAAATGTGGCACGTGTTTCAAATGTTCATCGGTAAAATGCCGGAGGCACGCCGGGCGATCGATAAGATAGGCCTCTACATACAGAGTCGATTCTAAAAGTCAGACTGTTGCTTCGAGTCGTCGTACATTTTCATCATAAACGAACGAATGGCGAGCTCCGCTTCTTCTTTGGTCATCAGCTTCTAGTTCTCGAGTACTGCAACCATCAGCGCTATCATGAGAGCTTGAAAAGCTGACTCCAGGCGATGTCTATTTTGGACGCGGGCAGCCAATATTGAATGTGGATGAAAGCGTTGGTCTTGCGTCGATGATTACAGCCTATACAATCAATGGTGCTTACCAGATGAAGCATCGATGGACGCTCCGCCTACCAATAAGAAGATACTGAAAACTAGACAATGACTCAGCATATTTACAGTCGGCGACCAACCGGCAACAGCGCGATTCCCGATACTATTTTTATTATCTTGATCATTAATGCTCTGGTCTTCGGATTGCAGCAATTCGCCCCCCAATTCACTTTCAAGTTTCTGGCCTTACAGCCGCTCGTCAGTCCGCCGGGTTACATCACACCTTCGTTCATACCATGGCAATTGGTGACGTATGGATTTGTGCACAGCACCAGTTCGTTGATGCATATCATTTTCAACATGTTGATGCTCTGGATGTTCGGCCGCGATATTGAAGGGATCATGGGCGCGCGCCGATTCCTTATCTACTATATAACCTGCGTTGTTGGTGCTGGAATCATTCAACTGCTGGTGGGCGTTCTGCAGGGTGGCGGTGCACCTACGGTTGGCGCGTCAGGCGGTGTATTTGGCATATTGCTGGCATATGGTATGGCATTCCCCGATCGTCGCATTATGTTGATGTTTCCACCGATCCCGATGAAGGCAAAATACTTCGTCATCATGCTTGGTCTATTCGAGCTGTCTCTTGGCTTTAGTGGAGTTAACAACGGCGTTGCAAACTTCGCGCATCTCGGTGGGATGCTATTCGGTTTCTGGCTCATAAAATACTGGGGTAAACGGCGCTAGCGTTAACTGAAGAGACCTTCTCGGCAATCTGGCCGCGGGAAGCGTAGCTGTTACCTTGCCGGGATTCTTCTTATTTTATGCTCTTCGCCTTTTTCGAAACTAGTAGGTATGGCCTAGTTTAGATTTATTCCTGTGAACGCAGTACCTCGTAACAGGCCCCCATAGTGTGATAATCGGTTTTCCCGGCTGGAGATTTTTTATCGTCGTATTTCTGGTTATCGCGCGTGAGTATTCGATACCAGGCCCCATACTGATGATCGATCATATGTTCCCAGTTGTATTCCCAGATTCGCCGGTACCAGTCATGGTAAACCTGCTCACCCGTAGCTCTTGCCAATAGTGCAGCTGCGGCAAAACTTTCGGCCTGCACCCAGAAATATTTGTCATCATCACAGACTTTTCCCTCAGGGGCGAAGCCGTAACAAATACCACCATATTCATCATCCCAAGCTTGATTCAGAGCGGTATCGAACAGTTCTCGCGCTCGCTCAAGATGCCAGGCGGCTGGCTGGTGGCGATGTAGGATCAGCAGTAACTTGGCCCACTCGGTTTGATGACCAGGTTGGAATCCCCAAGGGCGGAACAAGTGTTTAGGGTCATTTTTATTGTATTCCCAGTCAATCTCCCAGTCGCTCTTGTAATGTTCCCAGATCAGTCCATCCGTCTTTGCGGCCTGTCTACGCGTAATATTATCTGCCAGCTTAGCTGCGCGTTCCAGATAACGTGATTCCTGCGTTGCCTCAAAGGCCCATAACATTGCCTCACAAGCATGCATGTTGGCATTCTGACCGCGATAAGAGTCAATAACACTGAAATCTGCATTGGCCTCATCTGCATAAAGCCCGAATTCGCTATCCCAAAAATGCGCCTCCATTGAATCCCACGCTTTTTCTAAAGTTCTGCGTCCTTCCTCGGCACCAGCTAGCACTGCGGTTGAACCCGCAATGATGACAAATGCAAGACCGTAACAATGATTGGTTGCGTCGAGGATCGTATCCTTATCTCGTAACCAGGCGTAGCCACCCGTTGTGTGCTGGTAATGCCATTGTTCTAGGTAATTTAGCCCATGACGGACCCAGTCTTTATATTCGGGATGGTTAAAATGGCGTGCAGCCATCGCATAATTGAAAACGAAGCGAGTGCTACTCACGAGGTGGCGTGTAGATGCATCGTAGACTGTTCCGTCGTCGCGGAAATGCTGAAAAAAACCACCGGCTTTATCGTAGGCCCGAGGCTCATAGAAGGCGAGGGTATTGCGGATATGTTTTTCGAGAAAACTACTACTCAAGAAATCCGGTTTTTGATTCACGTCATAACCTGTAGTCATGTGCTGAAATATCTAGATCTCGATCCGGCTTCCTGTCCGTGCCGACTCAAGGCAGGCCAGAGCTGCGGCCAACGATCGCTCGCCATCTTCACCAGTAGCACCTGGTTTACCTTGTCCCTGAATTGCATCGACAAACAGATCAATGGTTTTATCGTCGATCGGATGCTGTGTCAGTTCAAACTGTTGCGTACCTTCTGTATTTTTCAGAATAACCGGACTACTGAGTTCTCGCCCCAGTACATTATCGATCTTTAGGGAGCCTTCACTGCCATGCACTTCAATACCGTCACCGGCATATTTAATCGTGAACGCGGTATGCACCTGCGCGATGAGGTCATTGTCAAAACGAAAGACCGCCATATTGCCGTCTTCAACCGCGTCGTCGGTCGCCATCCCGGCATGCTGTGACAGACTCACTACTTCGGTTGGTTCGGCGTTCAGCACGAATCGCAATGTGTCGATGTCGTGCACGACGATATCCAATACTACGCCGGCACCGGCGCCCGGATTATTGAGCCGCCAGCCCTGTAAATGATCGGGTAGATAGACTGCGTGGAAGACGCGTGCTGCAAGTGGTTTTCCGATTGCACCTTCGACGATCAGTTCACGCATTTTGCGAATACCGGCCCCCATGCGTAAGTGATGATTGGTAGCTAGTATCACGCCCGCCTCGCGACATGCAGCAATCATTTCCTGGGCTTCATTCAGACTCATCGCCAACGGTTTTTCACACAGTATGTGTTTACCCGCCTTTGCCGCTGCCAGCACCTGTTGGTGATGTAATTCGTTGGTGGTACTGACGTAAACTGCATGAACATCGGTATCTGCCAATAATTTAGCCACCGAGTTCGCTGCACGAGGGATATTATTTTCCGCTGCGTAACTCTTACCGCGTTCGGGATTGCTGCTGAATACGCTGACAACTTCACATTCTGGATGATTTCGCATTGCTGGTATCATCGTATCTCGCGCAATGCTGCTCGCGCCTATCAGGCCAATACCAATAGTCATGAGGAGGTCCTTTTTTTAGATTCTGCATCAAATAATAACGCATGCTACATATTAAAGCCGACATTCGTTTTTTAGGTATTACAATGTTCAGCATTATTTTTAATGGAGGCGCCCAAAATGGGGTTGAAGATAAACGATATAAAAGCCGAGATAATTTATTCAAAAAGACGACTCAGACAACGTGGTGTCGACTATGCGGCAGTATTCAAGGACATGAGCGCCTCCGTGAAACAGGAAATCGAAGAGATCAGGACCCTGAGAAATAACGGGTTATCAGTGATACCCGAAATCGATTTTAAATCATTGGGCGAGAAGGGGCTTAGCGACGACGATAGGGCCCTGGTTAAAAAACGCGGTTGTGTGATTATTCGGAATACATTTGAATCTTCCCTGGCGCAGGGCTGGAATGAAGAGCTAGGACGGTATATCGAGGAGGTTGGTTACTACGAGAATCCCGATAAAGGTCTCGACAAGTACTTTTCCTCTCTTCAGGAAGGTAAATATCATCATCCGCAGATTTTCAGTGTGTACTGGTCGCGGCCACAGGTTCAGGCGCGTCAGCACGCAAATCTGGCTACAGTAAGACGATTCTTGAATGGCCTATGGAAATACCATGTTGATGGTAAACCGATATTTGATCCGGACCAGGAATGTACTTACGCGGACCGAACCCGCAGACGCCAACCGGGTGACGATTCACTGGGAATAAAGCCGCATATCGACGGTGGTTCGGTCGAACGCTGGCTGGAAAATTCCGGTTATCAATCGGTATATCGGCACCTGCTGGACGGTAATTGGGAAAACTATGACCCGTTCGATGCTGCTTATCGCACCGAAACCAGCCAGATTTCATCTCCAGCGGTTTGCAGCATGTTTCGCACCTTTCAGGGCTGGACGGCTTTGAGTTCGCAGGGGCCGGGCGATGGAACCTTGCAGTTAATACCCAGTGCACGCGTCCTAGGTTGGATGATTTTACGCGCCTTGCAAGATGATGTGCCGGACGATGAATTATGCGGCGCGCAGCCGGGACGCGCTTTGTCCTGTGAACCCGAGTGGCACGATCTGGTGCTGGAAGGTTTATGCACCATCCCGGAAATGCAGGTGGGCGACAGCATCTGGTGGCATGGGGATTTGGTTCACGCGGTCGAAGACGAGCACAACGGAAAGGAATCTAGCAATGTTATCTATATTGGTGCAGCACCCTATTGCGAGAAAAACGTGAGTTTTCTGGATGCACAGGCGAAGTGTTTTATGGTGGGTAAAAGTTCACCGGATTTTGCCGCCGAAGACTACGAGTTGGATTTCGAGGGTCGGTCGCGGATTAGCGATCTTAGCGAACTTGGCAAGAAGCAGATGGGCATCGAGGCCTGGTAAGTTATTGTCATATAGACGCCCTCATTTGAAGTCAGACGCGCACACCGACACCAAGCGCTGAAAGCGTTGGTATCAGTATATTTGAAGGTGGTGGGCCCGGTAGGACTCGAACCTACGACCAAGGGATTATGAGTCCCCTGCTCTAACCAACTGAGCTACAGGCCCTTTAGTTCTTTAGTCTTCGAGTAGGAAGCTTCGCAGCTGATCCGAACGTGTCGGATGGCGTAATTTACGCAGCGCTTTCGCCTCAATCTGACGAATACGCTCGCGCGTCACGTCAAACTGCTTACCGACTTCTTCCAGCGTGTGATCGGTATTCATATCGATACCGAAACGCATGCGAAGTACTTTTGCTTCACGAGGCGTAAGACCAGCAAGAACCGAATGAGTGGTTTCTTTAAGACCTGAAGTCGTCGCAGAATCGACCGGTGAGTGCACCGTCTGATCCTCGATGAAGTCGCCAAGATGAGAATCTTCGTCGTCGCCAATTGGTGTTTCCATTGAAATCGGCTCTTTTGCGATTTTCAATACCTTGCGAACCTTGTCTTCCGGCATTTCCATTCGTTCTGCCAGTTCGTCCGGTAGCGGCTCACGCCCCATCTCCTGCAGCATTTGCCGTGAGATGCGATTTAGTTTGTTGATCGTTTCGATCATATGCACTGGAATTCGAATGGTGCGAGCCTGATCTGCGATCGAACGCGTGATCGCCTGGCGAATCCACCAGGTTGCATATGTCGAAAATTTGTAGCCGCGTCGGTATTCAAACTTGTCGACGGCTTTCATCAAACCGATGTTGCCTTCCTGAATCAAGTCTAGGAACTGCAGGCCACGGTTCGTGTATTTCTTCGCGATGGAAATAACGAGGCGTAAGTTAGCTTCGACCATTTCTTTCTTGGCGCGACGAGCCTTGGCTTCACCAATCGACATTTGTCGATTGATCTCTTTGATTTCGGCAATGCTAATTTGCGTAGCAATTTCGACGGCGATGAGTTTTCGTTGGCAACGGATTACATCGCCTCTCAGTTTCGCCAGAATCGATGAGTGTTTGCGCTTGGCACGAATGTGTTTCTCTATCCACGAATAGTCGGTTTCACTCTTCGGAAAGCTAGACAGGAAGTCTTTGCGCGGCATGCCGGCGTCGCGAACGCAGATCTGCATCACCATACGTTCCTGGCTACGAATGATTGACACGACGTCTCGCAGATTGCGTACTAGAGCCTCGAACAGTTTCGGTGCGAGCTTAAGCTCCATGATCTGGTCAGCCATTTCGGATAGCGCTTTGATGGTGCGCTTGTCCTTGAAGCCATACTTTTCGAGGTACTTCATGCCACGGTTGTAGTGGCGGCGAATGACCTTAACGCGTGCCTTCACTTCGTCTGGATCAGGGCCAGTATCAATAACTTCATCATCATCATCTGACTTCGGTGCCGGCGGCTTAATCTCTTCAGGCTCGTTCGGGTCAATAAATCCAACGACGAAATCCTGCATACGAGTCTCGCCACCGATAACCCTGTCGGCGACTTCAAGCAGCGCTTGAACGGTCGGCGGGAAATGCACCATGTTGTACTTGACCTGATTTAGGCCGGCTTCAATGCGCTTGGCGATTTCGATCTCGCCCTGACGCGTCAGGAGTTCGACTGTGCCCATTTCGCGCATGTACATGCGAACCGGGTCAGTCGTCCGTCCGAATTCGGCATCGACACTGGCGAGGGCGGCCTCCGCTTCCTCGGCGCCGTCGTCGTCAGTCGCTGTAGCATCCGATAAGGTAATGGATTGGACATCAGGCGCCTTCTCGTGCACGGCGATACCCATATCGTTGATCATATTAACGATGTCTTCGATTTGCTCCGGGTCGACGATGTCATTCGGCAAGTGATCATTGACTTCTGCGTATGTCAGATAACCTTGTTCCTTGCCGCGGGCAATTAATTCTCTTAGTTGCTGTGCTTGCTTACCGCCGACAGCTACTGCACTTTTTTCGGTCAAGATGAAACCCCTACGGGTAAAAGATACAAACGATTAATATTACTCTCTTCAAAGAGAGTGATCTACTATTTTTCATATGCGTAGCGCGTTAGTGCTGTTGCCTTAGCTCCGACTTTTCGTCGTCGCTCAGGCCCGTAACTCGTTGTTTTTCAATAAGGAATTCAATTCTTTCCTTGCGCCCAGCCAGCGCCAACTGCTGCAGGCATTCGTCCAGTTCCGCCGCAGCGTCAAATTCTTCGTCAACCGGGACATCTGCAGCGGCCAGTTTGCCCAGATGTCCGCCCTTTTCGTCGTGCCGCCAACGCTCCAGCAAACCAGCGGTCGTTATAGTGGGCTCAGATTGTGCAGTTTCAATGAGCGCGGACAATAAATCGACCCCCGCCCGCTGTACGCCAGCCAGTTTCTCGATATCCAGCTTCGCCCCAGCCTCTGGGTGATTCAAAATCAGCGTTATCGCTCGTCGAACGACTGAAAGGCCGCCACTGGTATTCGGTTGTTGCCGGATCCTTACACGGTTAACCCCTGCCATCGGCGATGAATCATTTCTTTTCTGACCTACCGTCATCATCATCTCGAGTTTTTGCCCCGTTAACCCGACGGCTGCAGCAAGACCTTCAGTCAATAATTCTCGGTAAACCCCAGTCGGTATTTTACTAACGAGTGGGCGAGCCATTTCCGCTAGTTTAGCTCGACCGTCTATCGAATCCATGTCTACCTGAGTGCTGAGTTCGTGGATCAGAAACTCGGACAGCGGCATTCCAGCATCCATCAGTTTCACAAACGCGTCGGCGCCATTTTCATTGACGAAAGAGTCCGGGTCATGGCCGTCCGGGAGGAAAACGAATCGAACTTGCCGCCCATCGCGGATGTGTGGCAAGGCATTCTCAAGCGCTCGCCAGGCGGCCTTCTTCCCGGCGCGATCACCATCAAACGAAAAGTAGGCGTTGTCCGTCAGCCGAAACAATCGATTCAGGTGCTCATCAGTGGTTGCGGTACCTAAGGTTGCGACGGCGAAATCGATGCCATGTCTGGCCAGCGCCACCGTGTCCATGTAGCCCTCGACTACGACCAGACGCTCGATGTGTCTGAGTGCCTGACGAGCCTCATAAAGGCCGTAGAGTTCACGGCCCTTGTGAAACAGAACCGTTTCAGGGGAGTTCAGATACTTCGGCTCGCCCTCTCCCATTGTCCGACCACCGAAGCCGATTGTGCGGCCACGAGCATCTCGAATTGGAAACATTACACGGTCTCGAAAGCGGTCGTAATGCTTGCCGTTATCTTTGCGAATAATGAGTCCAGTCGCTAGCAGCCTTTCTATTGCTTCTTCAGACTTACCGAACTTGTCCAGCACGTTGCTCCAGCCATCGGGGGCAAAGCCAATGCCAAAGCGCTTCGCGGTCGGGCCATCAATCCCTCTGTTCTTTAAGTATTCAACTGCTGCCTGTGTTCCCTTAAGGCGGGACTGCCAGTGACGTGCCACGGTATCCATGAGCGAAAACAGCTCGTCATAGCGTCGCGTGGGCTGGTTGTTTTCACTCCGCGGAACCTCCACCCCCATAGAGCTCGCGAGAGATTCGATCGCATCGACAAAGCTCATGTGGTCGAACTCCATCAGGAATCCGACCACCGTCCCATGGGCGCCGCAGCCAAAGCAGTGGTAAAAGCCTTTTCCGGGGCTGACGGTGAACGACGGAGTTTTCTCATCGTGGAATGGGCAGCAGGCTTTGAACTCGCGCCCGGCCTTTTTCAGTTGGGTACGGCGACCCACAACCTCGACAATATCTGCTCTTGCGATTAGATCATCGATGAAGTCCTGAGGGATTAATCCAGTCATATGAATTCAAACGTCACCCGGTCAATTGTGGGCCTTGGAGTTTTTATTATTTTGTGAAGCATAGCCTAATGTTGAGGCTTTACTAGAGCGCAAAAAACGCGCCAGTTTTCGGGGGAGGGTGCTTTAATCGGCGTTTAATCGCTCTTTGATTAAAGCGCTGACAGCGCCCATGTCGGCTCGGCCAGATGCCTTCACCTTGATCTGGCCCATGACCTTACCCATGTCACGAATGCCACTCGCACCTGTTGCCTGAATGACCTTGTCGATCATGACGGCCAGCTCATCGGCCGACAATTGTTCTGGAAGATAGGTATCAAGAATCACGATTTCGGCGCGCTCAATAGCAGCGAGATCTTCACGATTTCCTTGCTCGAACTGCTCAACAGAATCTCGTCGCTGTTTGACCATTTTGGTCAGTACGGTAAGCACAGCGGCCTCGTCGAGATCTTCTCGCGTGTCCACCTCAATCTGTTTGATCGCAGCGAGCATGAGGCGTACCACTTTCAACCGGTCTTTTTCACCGGCCTTCATGGCAGACTTCATGTCTTCTGTGATTTGGCCTTTAAGGGACATCGCGATGCAATGAACCTCTGATCAATAAAGGCGCGTGCGCTTGGCATCGTCGCGAGATATTTTCTTCAGATGTCGCTTGACGGCTGCGGCTTTCTTGCGCTTCCGCTCTTGAGTTGGCTTTTCGTAGAATTCACGACGACGCAACTCAGTAAGGATTCCCGCCTTTTCACAGGCGCGTTTGAAGCGACGCAGTGCAGCGTCAAAATACTCGTTCTCTTTTAATCGAACGCTTGGCATTGTTCAGGTATTCCGTCCAGACGTAAATAAACCCGGCACATGGCCGGGACTCAGCCGAGCATACTAACCCCACATTTGGCGGTTTGCAAAGGGTTCGGGTTATCATTCGCTCCCTATGGTAAGTCAAACTATAACCCTTGGAATTGAATCCAGCTGCGACGAGACCGGAGTTGCCCTTTATAGCCCCCAAAGAGGACTGATTGCGCACGCCCTGCATAGTCAGGTGGACCTGCATGCAGCCTACGGCGGCGTTGTCCCGGAGATCGCCTCTCGGGACCATGTTCGGATGCTTTTACCTTTAATTCAAAAAGTTATGGATGAGGCTGGCATCACGAAACCGGATGCAATCGCGTATACGGCGGGCCCGGGCCTAGTCGGCGCTCTCATGGTGGGCGGCGGCATGGCAAACGGATTGGGACTGGCGTGGGGCTGTCCGGTTATCCCTGTGCACCATATGGAAGGGCATTTGCTGGCGCCGATGTTGGAGGAAAATTCGCCCGAATTTCCGTTTCTGGCGCTTTTGGTATCGGGTGGACACACCATGCTCATCTCTGTTCGCGGGCTTGGTGAGTACAAATTATTGGGCACGACACTCGATGATGCGGCGGGAGAGGCTTTTGATAAGACCGCGAAATTATTGGGCCTTGGCTATCCTGGTGGTCCATTGCTGGCTGCTCTGGCGGACGAGGGTGACGATAAAGCATACGCTTTTCCGCGACCGATGCTGAACAAGCCCAATCTGGATTTTAGTTTTAGCGGGCTCAAGACAGCGGTAATGCTGCAGGTCCGAAGGTCCGAGGCCGACGATGAGCTCGATGCCAGTCGCGCGAATATTGCGGCCTCTTTTCAGCGTGCCGCTGTTGATACTCTCGTCGGAAAATCCTTAAAAGCAGCCGCAGCCGAAGGCCTGGGTAGAATCGTAATTGCAGGTGGGGTGGGGGCGAATCGATTGCTACGCAGTGCAATGGCGGAGCGATTTTCCGGTGATGTTTTTTATCCGCGATTCGAGTTTTGCACCGACAACGGCGCGATGATCGCGGTCGCGGGTGCACTACGACACTCGGAAGCAACGGACCCGACAGAAATTCAGGCACAGGCAAGATGGTCACTGGACTCGCTGGGTATCCCAGCGGCCTAATTCACGGAAGGAACTATGGACAAAATTTTTCTTAGCGAGCTTAAAATCGATACCGTCATTGGTATTTTTGAATGGGAGCGTCGCATTCGTCAGACTGTCGTCATTGACCTCGAAATGAGCGCAGACATTGCGAAGGCTGCTGCGACAGATGATGTTGCCGACACATTAAATTACAAATCCATTGCGAAGCGGGTTCAAGATTTTGTAGCCAAGTCGAGTTTCCAGCTTGTCGAGACTCTAGCGGAGCACATTGCGGCGATAATTCGCGACGAGTTTTCAGTAGCCTGGGTCAAAGTTCGAGTGAATAAGCCTGGTGCAATTCGCGGATCAAAGTCGGTCGGGGTTGAGATCGAGCGGGGAGAGCAGTCAAACTGATGGCAAGCGTTTATCTCGGATTGGGTAGCAATGAATCGCCGGACATAAATCTTTCGATAGCGATTCGAGAGCTTACAGCCCGTTATGGCGAGCTTAAGCGATCGGCAGTATACCGAGGCGCTGCTGTCGGTTTTGATGGCGCGGATTTCCTGAACCTTGTCGTGAGCCTGCAATCAAATCAATCACCGCTGGATATTTGCGGTGAGATCGAGCTGATACATAATCTGGCCGGTCGCGTACGCGAAGGCAATAAATGGGAATCACGTCCTTTGGATATTGATCTGTTGCTTTACGATGATCTTGTCAGTGACGAGCGACCGGTGCGGGTGCCGCGTGATGATATTTTGCAGTACAGCTTCGTATTGCGACCGATCGCGGAGCTGGCACCAGCTCTACTTCATCCTTTGACTGGCAGCACTGTATTAGAGCATTGGCAGAATTTTGACAGCAAAAGTCAGCCTTTAGAGAAAGTAAACGTTGATTGGTAATGGAGCTGGTATGCGCAAGCTGTTTTGTATACTCACTTTCGCCGGCCAGATGGCATGTAAAGTTGCTAACGCGGTTGGCGTTGCAGAGTCTGCGCGGCAGAAGCGGCGGCATCGCGGCCTGTTTGACGCGCTTTAGTTAGCAGCGCTTCTACCAGCACTCTTACCAGCCAGTCGAGCGGCCGCCGTCGACTGCTATGATCTGACCCGTTACATAGGTCGCGTCGCGCATCAGATAAAGTACGCACCCGGCAATGTCTGCGGGCTCTCCCGCACGACTCAACGGTATCTGCCGCAGAATGCTCTGCTGATTCATCTCTGTCATCTCATTCTCCGGCCAGATGATTGCACCCGGTGAAACCCCGTTCACTCGAACGTCCGGGGCGAGGTCTTTAGCCAGCGACCGGGTCAGCATCGCAAGTCCTGCTTTCGCAGAGCCATACAAAACGTGATCACGCAGCGGCCGATCCGCGTGAATATCCACAATATTGACTATCGCGCCGCCACACTCACGCAAATGGGGCGCAGCGGCTTGCGTCAAGAACAGTGGCGCTTTCAAGTTACTACCCAAGATGTCGTCCCACTGCTGCTCGGAGATGCTGCCGATAGGCGTGGGGTAGAAGGTCGATGCATTGTTGACCAGACCATTAAGGCCGCCGCCCCAACTGACGACCGCGTCGATCAGCGGCGACAGACCGTCCACTTTCCTAAGGTCCGCCTGAAAAACTGCAGCAGAATCGGGACGCAAGTTATTGAAGTCGCCCGCAAGTGATTTCGCCTCATCCGCTGAACCGCGGTAATGAATCGCAACTCGTGCGCCGTTGTCGTGTAAGCGTGTCACAATGGCAGCGCCTATTCGGCGGGCGGCACCGGTGACGAGAATAACTTTGTCGTTGAGTGTTTTTTCTGACATGCCATCATTCATAAAGACATTATCGCGTATATGCAATACGAACAGCCAGCATCCCTACCGCAACCCGACCAGATTAGCGCAACACACAGCGCACGGGTCGCTCGTCACATCAGCACAAAGATTCGAGAAGCAGGTGGCCAAATCAGTTTCGCCGAGTTCATGCATGAGGCGCTTTACTCACAGGGTCTGGGTTATTACAGCGCGGGTTCGATAAAATTCGGCAGGGACGGCGACTTCGTTACGGCGCCAGAAGTGTCGGCCGTCTTCGGCAGAGTGTTAGCGCGCCAATGCGCCGAGGTCTTAGCTCAGGTCGATGGCGGCGAAGTCCTAGAGTTCGGCGCAGGTAGTGGCAAACTCGCTGTTGATATTTTGTCGACTCTTGCAGAGCAAGGTGCGCTGCCTGCTACTTACAATATTCTTGAGGTCTCGCCGGATCTTGTCGAAAGGCAAAAAAACAGGCTGCAGGACGAGTTACCGCATTTAGTAGAACGGGTTCGCTGGCTTTCAGCAATACCCAGTAATTTCGAAGGAGTAATCATTGCCAATGAGGTTCTTGATGCGCTGCCTGTAGAGCGATTCGTGCGGCGAGAATCAGGAGTGTTCCAGATGCTCGTCTCGCTTAGCGGTGACGCATTCGTTTGGGCTGAGGCCGAGGCTCCGGAACAGCTAGCCGCAGCGGTAGCTAGTATCGAAGGGGAGATTGCCGCACCTTTTCCGACGGGTTACCAGTCAGAGATTTGTCTCGCGGCATCAACGTGGATAGCTGAGTTGGCTGATTGCCTACGTTACGGTGTTGTATTCCTGTTCGACTATGGCGTATCGCAGCGTGAATACTATGCGCTCGATCGTGATGATGGTTGGTTACGCTGTCACTATCGTCATTATGCGCACAATGATCCGCTGATACTGCCCGGTATTCAGGATCTGACTGCTTGGGTCGATTTTTCGTCCGTTGCGGGTGCGGCAGTCGCCAGCGGCCTGGATATCCTGGGGTACCAAACACAGTCCCAATTCCTGCTGGGAGGAGGGCTGGAAATCGAAATGCAGGGATTTTCTGATTTGCCCGTCGTGAAACAATTCGAATTGTCCGGTCAGATCAAAACACTTACTCTTCCCGGCGAAATGGGTGAAAACTTTAAATGCATGGCGTTGGGACGTGGCGATATCGCTTCGCCAACGGCATTTAAGTTCGCTGACAGGACACAGACTCTTTGACCACACTACAGATCATCATACTTGCCATTGTGCAGGGTATTACTGAATTTCTACCGATTTCAAGCTCGGGTCACCTCGTGCTGGTGCCGTTCTTGTTCGATTGGGTTGATCAGGGTTTAGCGTTCGACGTTTCAGTGCATGTTGGATCCCTTGCGGCTGTGTGTATTTTCTTTCGGAGAGACATCGCCTCATTGTTATCAGGAGGCGCACAGATACTCGGTGGTAATATCAAGACGCCCGAGTCACGAATGGCGTTGGCGATAGTGCTCGGTACCATTCCGGCTGCAATGGCGGGTCTCTTGCTTGCTTCCTGGATAGAAAGCAATCTTCGCGATCCGGCCGTTATCGCCTATACCTTGTCGGGTTACGGAATCGTGATGGCATTGGCCGACCGCTTTGGCAGCCGTGAAAGAAGTATATCGACCGTCGGATTGAAGGATGCACTCATTATTGGCTGTGCCCAAGCGCTTGCACTAGTGCCTGGTACGTCACGCTCGGGCATCACAATCACAGCAGCACGACTACTGGGCTTCGAGCGGCAGGATGCAGCCCGCTTTTCTTTTCTATTGTCAGCGCCAGTCATCTTGCTGGCTGCCGGCTACAAGTTTGTGCAAATGCTAATGAGCGGCGTGACGGTTGCTTGGGGCCAACTGGGCCTGGCCGCTTTGATTGCCTGTATTGTCGCTTACCTTAGTATAGGATTTTTTATGCGCGTAGTTACTCGTGTGGGGCTCGCACCATTTGCGATTTATCGATTATTACTGGCCGCTTGTATTCTTTATGCACTGATTTAGACTCTTTGTTCTGCTTCTGATTACCAGCCTGGCGTGGGCTGTGGAAAATTTTATTATTGGCGGCGGCGCCGAGTCTGATTCGGTCGACGGCTTGTCAGGCGTCGTGATAGCAGACGTTGGTATTATGGAAAAGATTCATCTTTCTCGGTGTTCTTTTATTTCTACGGTGGCAGTTAAGTAGGCCCCTCAAAGCTCCTCAAAACTTCTTATGGCTTTCGCCCTGGCTTCTCGTATAGCGATCGGAATTTTCGCGCCCTGATGTTTTTCGGCAATAGCGCCCGCGTCGACTGAAGACGCTGCGGCGAACGCCCCGCGCAAGAAGTTGGCCTGCGGGTAGGCACAATTTTCGAGACCCGTACGACCTTTTGCGTCGGCCTCACAAGCAATCAGGAAATGTTCGAATCTTTCGGGGCGACGAAACGCGTCGGTCTTTTCAAGTAAATCAAGGATCGTCTTGTTGCGTAGCTCCAATGCTCGATGACAATGAGTGTGAAATTGCGCGACCATGACACCCAAATCACGGCAGGACTTCGGAATGGGTAGGCGATTGGCCAGCTCACGGACGAGTCTGGCGCCGCGTGCTTCGTGTCCAGGGTGACTGGGCAGTGCATCCTTTGGCGTCGTGCCCTTACCAAGGTCGTGGGTAAGCGCGGCAAAGCGCACCGCCAATTCGGGGCTCCGCTGTTCGGCTTGATCCAGAACCAGCATTGTGTGCAGGCCAGTATCAATTTCCGGGTGCCATTTGGCCGGCTGGGGAACACCAAAGAGTGCTTCGAGCTCAGGAAACAGACGTTCCAGTGCTCCGCAGTTGCGTAACACTTCAAAAAAGACGCGTGAGTTATTGCCGCGTAGCGCCTCTTCAGTTTCCTTCCATACGCGATCTGCTACCAAGGCATCTATTTCACCTGCGTCGACCATCGATCGCATAAGCATCATGGTCTCGCCAGAGATTCGAAATCCAAGCGCCGAAAACCTAGCCGCAAATTTAGCGACTCGAAGTATTCGTACCGGATCTTCGTTGAAGGCATCGGAGACATGGCGCAGCACACGCTTCTCGATATCCTTCAAACCGCCGTGCGGGTCGATCAGCTTGCCTTTGTCGTCTTTTGCGATCGCATTGATCGTCAAATCACGGCGCGAAAGGTCGTCTTCTATAGAAACGTCCGCCGAAAAATCAAACGCGAAACCGTGATAGCCGGGGCCTGTTTTGCGCTCCGTTCGTGCAAGCGCATACTCTTCGTTGGTAGTCGGATGTAAGAAAACCGGAAAATCCTTACCCACTTGCTTGTAGCCGTCAGCGATCAATATTTCGGGTGTTGCGCCCACGACGCACCAGTCCCGCTCTCTCAGCGAGATACCCAACTGCTCATCACGAACAGCACCACCAACGAGAAAAACTTGCATGTCGGAATTGTAACCGACATTTTGGGTTGACGTTTCGACCGTTGAGCTAGAATTGCCGCCTGCATTTTTTCGCCGTCTAATAAATTCTTGGTAGCCGCACCCCAATCGGAGCGGCCGCGCGCATTCTAACTGACAAAATATAGTTCTTGGGCTCGAGTGAATTGAGGTTCCTGGGTCAGGTGGATACCTCAATAACGAAACTCGAGTCTAGCGAATTTGAAACATCAACGCTCTGTCACCGCGACGGATATTCAGGAATAAAATATTGTAGCGAGAAGCGATTTCTCGCAGGTCGTCCAGGTCTTCAACCGGCGCTCGGTTGACATGCGTAATCAAGTCGCCAGTACGAAGTCCCCGTTGTGCGGCTGGAGTGCCTTCCTGAACTTCGCCAATTTCGATGCCGCTATCACTTGACGTTGAGGCTAGAGAGAAGCTGGAGCCCGCCAGCCCAGGATGAATTTCTTCGCCCAAAACGACCTGACTCTGCTTCCGACCGAGTTCCGCCTTGGTTGAATGCGATTTGTTATCGCGCAGGTATCTGATTTCGATTTGCTCGCCGGACCTTAGTAGACCGATGCGGTTTCTAAGCTGAGGTGCACCGTCGACCTTCTTGTCGTTGACATCGATAATGATGTCACCGACTTGCAGTCCGGCGTGCTCCGCCGCGGAATCGGCCTGTATGCCGGTGATCAGAGCGCCACTATCGATATCATTGCCCAACGCCTCTGCATCTTCGGCATCAATCGTCTGAATATTGACACCCAGAAGTCCGCGTCTGATTTCACCGAAGTCCAGAATTTGCCTCATTATAGAACCAGCGATTTCCGTAGGTACCGCGAATCCGATTCCAACATTGCCACCCGATCGACTGATGATGGCTGAGTTGATGCCGATCAATTCGCCGCTCATATTAACCAGCGCGCCACCGGAGTTACCGGGGTTAATTGATGCGTCGGTCTGGATGAAATCCTCGTAGCCATCTCTGCTAATGCCCGAGCGTCCGAGTGCACTGATAATACCGGAGGTCACTGTATGGCCGAGACCGAACGGATTGCCGATCGCAATGACGAAATCGCCCACCCTGGCTCCTGTGGAGTCACCGATGGCCATTTCGGTTAGGCCATCCGCGTCGACCTTGATAACGGCAATGTCCGTTGCCGGATCAGAGCCGACGATCTCAGCATCGTGGACGGTGCCATCCATCAACGAGATCTTAATGGCATCCGCGTCGCCGACGACATGATGATTCGTCAGGATATATCCTCGTTCGGCATCGACTATGACACCGGAACCGGCGCTAGCAACTTCCTGCGCACCGCCACTGCCACCACCATCAGGAAGTCCGAAAAAGCGTCGAAAAGCGTCATTCTCAAACGAATTACGGCGTGTCACGGTTTGACTGACGCGAATATTAACGACTGCGGGTGAGACTTCCTCGACTAATGGGGCAAGGCTGATCACTGGCTGACCCTTGGCGCCTTGCGGCAGGGCCGCGGTGGCAAGTGATGTGCAGATCAGCGCAATAAGCAATGCGGGAAGAAAAAATCGTGTTTTGGACGTCATATTTAATCTCTATCCATGCTGTGGGTCATGTCCAGATTAGAGTCAGATAGCTGAATCAATCGTAAACAAACGGGCTAAATGAAATTATAAGCTTAAATAAAGATGACTGACCGCGCTTATCCGTCGCGATTGGATATATTTTTTTGCTCCTCTCATGTGGCCTTGACGGCACTCTGCCGGGCCTGAGGCTACGTAAGCGTGGGGGGTGTTCTCCTAAAAATATTACGATACTGAACGCAGATTTCGGGGCTCTGAAATGTATTTCAAGGGGGTAATTTTGTGAAAAATGCAGCCATTTGCGCGATATGGGTGCTAAAATTTGATCCTGAACATTGCCACTATATCTAGTGGCGGTGAAATTCAATGAAAGTACTATTTTTTTTGCCCTATTTTTAAAGAACTTACTCGCGATATTATCGTAAGTCATTGATTTTTTATAAAAAAGGCACTAACAATTAAATACGTAAAATGCTTGACAGAAGTCCCATTCGGGCATAATCTTATCTGCGTTCAGACACAACATCTTGTGTCTACTCTAAAGAGGGAAGAGGCCGTTTACGGCTCTCGCCGCACGTTTTCTGGCCGTCGGCGAGCGGGGATCTTTTGTTAAAAAAAAGCTAGTCATAATGTATTTGGGGGTCTCCGAAGGGGGGTAAGAGGACAGATGAAGTCAGCTGTGAATTTGGATACGCACACGGTTACCGACATGCAATTTCAACCCGCATCCCTGGATATATGGGATGTGAAGTATCGTCTGACAGCCAAAGACGGCTCGAAGATTGATGAGAATATTGACGATACCTACAAGCGAGTTGCTGCGGCGCTGGCTGATGTAGAGACCGAATCAAAGCGTGAACACTATTTTAAAGAATTCGTCTGGGCACTTCGATCTGGTGCAATTCCGGCTGGCCGTATTATTTCCAATGCGGGTGCTCTCGAGCACAAGCCAGCAACTTCCACGATCAACTGTACGGTGTCCGGCACCGTTGGTGATTCGATGGACAATATTCTCAACAAGGTTCATGAGGCAGGACTAACTCTAAAGGCCGGTTGTGGGATCGGCTATGAGTTCTCGACATTGCGCCCGAAAGGGGCCTATGTGACAGGAGCCGGCGCGTACACATCGGGTCCGCTGTCATTCATGGATATCTACGACAAGATGTGTTTTACCGTGTCGTCGGCCGGTGGTCGCCGTGGCGCGCAAATGGGTACATTCGACGTCGGCCATCCAGATGTCATGGAGTTCATTCGCGCCAAGCGCGAAAACGGTCGTTTGCGGCAGTTCAATCTGTCCTTACTTATAACCGATGAATTCATGCAGGCGGTCATCAATGAAGGCGAATGGAAGCTTGCGTTTCCGGTTACGCCGAAAGAAGTTGAAATTGACGGGCTCGATACTTCTGATGAATCACAGTTTGTATGGCGAGAATGGCCTGAGGCTGGCAACTACGTAACGAGCAGTGAAGGTTTGGCGGCGTGTAAAATTTACAAAGTACTGCCGGCTCGCCGAGTCTGGGACATCATCATGGCATTGACTTACGATTTCGCGGAGCCCGGCTTCGTGCTCATCGATAAAGTTAATGAAATGAACAACAATTGGTTCTGCGAGAACATTCGCGCCACCAATCCGTGTGGCGAACAGCCATTGCCACCATACGGTTCCTGCTTGTTGGGCTCGGTGAATCTAACGCGCTTTGTTAGCAAGCCGTTTACCGAGGAAGCCGCGTTCGATTGGGACAACTTCCGCAAGGTAGTAAAAGTCTTTACGCGAATGCTCGACAATGTTGTTGAAATTAACGGGTTACCGTTGCCTCAGCAACGTAATGAAATTGAGCGTAAACGTCGCCATGGCATGGGCTTTTTAGGTCTTGGTTCGTCGATCACAATGATGCGTATGAAATACGGCGAGCCGGCGGCCGTTGAGTTCACAGAAGAGGTTTCGCGCCAGTTGGCGATTGCTGGTTGGGAGGAAGCTCTTGAGCTGGCCAAAGAAAAAGGCCCGGCGCCGATAATGAACGAGAACTTTGAAGTGACCGATGCAATGCTGCGTAAGCGCCCCGAAATGCGTGATGATGGTTACCAGACTGGCGACAAAGTACCAGGACGTGTATTGCACGCGCGCTACAGTCGCTACATGCAGCAGGTGGCTGCCGAGGCGCCAGAGCTGGTTGAAAAGCTCGCCGAAACAGGTGCACGCTTCACGCATCACAGTTCAATTGCACCGACGGGCACGATTTCTCTGTCGCTGGCGAATAATGCCAGTAATGGTATTGAGCCGAGCTTCGCGCATCACTATTTTCGCAACGTGATTCGTCAGGGCAAAAAGACCAAGGAAAAAGTCGACGTCTTCTCATTCGAGCTGCTCGCTTACCGCGAGGCAATTGACGCCGGGGCAATGCCGGGCGGGATGGGCGACGACGCAGGTCCTGGCAATCTGCCGGAATACTTCATCACAACTGATGAGGTATCGCCAAAACAGCACGTGGATATTCAGGCGGCGGCACAAAAATGGATCGATTCTTCGATTTCCAAGACAGCGAACGTACCGACCGATTACAACTACGATGACTTCAAAGACATCTATTTGTATGCGTATCAGCAAGGCTTGAAGGGCTGTACAACGTTCCGATTTAATCCGGAAGCGTTCCAAGGCGTTCTCGTGAAAGAGAAAGACCTCAAGAATACGAAGTACACGTTTACGCTTGACGACGGCTCAACGGTTGACCTTAAGGGCGACGAAGAAATTGAGTACGATGGTGAAGTGCATACGGCTGCTAATTTGTTTGATGCCTTGAAAGAAGGCTATTACGGTAAGTTTTGAACGGTAAGTAATTAATGATCAAAGTAGACAAGAAAATTGTGGGCTATGCGGTAAATCAGCCGGAGGCCGAAAAGAAAGAGACTAGGAAAGACTTCCCTCGCGAAGGTGGCGGTGATCGTGCCGAAGTGATTCGCATGCACGAAAAACTTGAGCGTCCCGAGATGCTAATCGGCTCCACCTACAAAGTGAAGACGCCGGTTTCCGACCATGCGATGTACGTGACGATTAATGACATTATTCTTAATGAAGGTACGGAATACGAGAAACGTCGACCCTTCGAGGTCTTCATCAATTCCAAGAATCTTGATCACTATCAATGGATAGTGGCGCTGACCCGAATTATTTCAGCGGTATTTCGTAAAGGTGGCGACGTGACATTCTTGGTGGAGGAACTGAAGGCTGTATTCGATCCGCGTGGCGGCTATTGGCAGCCGGGTGGTAAATTCATGCCATCAATTATTGCTGAACTCGGTCACGTTGTTGAAAAACACCTAATCATGATCGGTATGCTGGCTTCGCCAGAATTGGATGCAGGCCAGCAACAGTTGATCGCCGAGAAACGCGTGGAGTTTGAAGAATCTAAAAAGCAGCAAGATGCGTTTGCGGACAGCACGTATCCTGAAGGCGCACTGCTTTGCAGTAAATGCAGCACCGCCGCTGTGATTATGATGGACGGCTGCCAGACCTGCCTGTCGTGCGGCGACAGCAAATGCGGTTAGGCTAAGGGTAGCGAGCCAGCGGCGTCAGGCCAGCGGCCAACGCTGGGCGATCGTGGTAAAGTCCGCGCGTGGCTATAACTATTCCTGATTTTTCAAAGACACACGTGGTCGTAGCCGGCGACGTGATGCTCGATCGTTATCTGTTTGGCTCAACCGGTCGCATCTCTCCAGAGGCACCTGTTCCCGTTGTTCATATCCAAGAAACGGACGACCGACCCGGCGGCGCTGCCAACGTCGCAGTCAATCTTGCGAGCCTCGGCGGCAGTACGTGTCTTGTTGGCGTAGTTGGCGAGGATGACGCGGGAAGCGTGTTGCAGGATATTTTGGTGAAGCGTGGCATCGAGTGCCACTTTCACCGCGTCAGCGATCGACCAACCATTACCAAAACGCGAGTCCAGAGTCGTGGTCAGCAACTCATTCGTCTCGACGAAGAACATGCGGCAGTGATGCATGGCGACGAGGTTGCCGCTGTCTTGAAGAAATTGATATTGGGTGCTGGTGCTGTGGTTTTGTCTGATTACGGTAAGGGTGCCTTGAGTAATATCGAGGCGATGATCTCAGCCTGCCGGGAAGCTCAGGTGCCAGCACTGGTTGACCCCAAGGGCAGCGATTTTGAACGCTATCGTGGAGCATCTTTGATCACGCCGAATCAGGCGGAATTTGAAGCGGTCGCGGGCGTTTGTGAGTCAGATGAAGAACTGGTCAGTCGAGCGTATGAAATGATCGACGATCTTGATCTCGATGCGATATTGGTCACTCGCAGCGAAAAAGGAATGTTATTAATCGAGGCCGACATGGAGCCGGTATTCCTTTCGACGCAGGCTCGCGAGGTCTATGACGTAACGGGTGCCGGCGATACGGTTATCGCGACACTAGCTGGCGCGTTGGCCAGTGGCCATAATATGGCGTCTTCCGCCGCTCTGGCAAACGTTGCGGCTGGCCTTGTTGTCCGTAAGATCGGTGTAGCAACCGTTACGCCAGGTGAGATCAGTATTGCCTTACATCAACGCGGCGAAGGCGGGCGCGGGGTTGTCGGGCTCGACGAGCTCAAGTTAATGGTGTCGGAAGCGCGCGAGCGAGACGAGACGATCATTATGACTAACGGCTGCTTTGATATATTGCACGCCGGTCACGTCTCCTATTTGGAAGAGGCAAAAGGGCTAGGCGATCGTTTGATCGTCGCTGTAAACGACGACGCGTCAGTCAAACGACTGAAAGGCGAATCGAGACCCATTAATTCGATTGAGGATCGATTGCTGGTTCTTGCTGGATTGGCCGCAGTCGATTGGGCCGTGCCTTTTTCCGACGATACGCCAGCATCATTGATCGTGGATGTCCTTCCTGATGTGCTTGTCAAAGGTGGTGATTACAAGCCAGACGATATTGCAGGAGCGAAAGACGTTCTTAATAATGGCGGCAAGGTACAAGTGCTGGCTTTTCGTGACGGGCATTCATCTAGTCGTATCATCGACAAGCTCCGAGACTAGTGCGCTTTCTTTATAACTTTCTTACGTATCTATTACTGATCCCATTAGCCGTTTACTGGATCAGTGGAGGCATTGTCAACCGCTCGTATCGGGACAGATTGATGCAGCGATTCGGATTTGGCTTTCCGAAACTCCAAGACAGTATTTGGATCCACGCGGTTTCAGTTGGCGAAGTGCAAGCAGCGGTGCCACTTATTCATGTACTGATGCAGCGCTTTCCTCTACAAAAAATTATTGTTACTACCGTGACGCCGACAGGCGCATCTCGAGTTGTCGAGTTGTTCGGTGAAGCAGTAGTGCATTGCTATATGCCGTTCGAGTTTCCGAATGCTATTCGCAGCTTTTTCACATCGGTCAAACCACGAGTAGCCATGATAATGGAGACCGAGATCTGGCCGAACCTCTACCGCGGTTGCGGTGTTCGCAGTATCCCATTGATTCTTGTCAGCGCACGCATATCTCCCAAATCAATTCCCGGTTACCGGCGATTGGTGCCACTCATTCGAGAGACCTTGTCGCACGGTATTATTATTGCAGCGCAATCCCAGGCAGATGCCAGTCGTTTTCTTGAGTTGGGCGCAGACCCCGAGCGTACGCACGTAACAGGTAACATCAAATTTGATATCGAGTTTGATCAAGCCATTGTTAGTCGAGGCAAGCAGTTACGGAGTGCACTTTTCGCGTGCCGACCTGTCTGGATTGCTGTGAGTACTCACAGAGGTGAGGAGCAACAGGTTCTTGAAGCGCACCGTATTTTACTCAAGGCACACCCAGATCTGTTGTTGGTACTGGTCCCACGTCATCCGGAGCGATTTCCCGAGGTGAGAGAGCTGATTGAAAAGTCTTCATTCACAGTTGTGTCCAGAACTAGCGACCAACCTGCTACTGCATCCACTGAAGTTTTTCTCGTGAACACCATGGGCGAAGTTCCGCTTTTCTTTGCGGCCAGCGATATTTCATTTATCGGCGGAAGCTTAGTGCCGATCGGTGGTCACAATTTACTCGAGCCGGCGATACAAGAATTACCGATCATTACAGGACTGTATCTTTTTAATACTGAGGAGATCGCTGAAAATTTCGTCAAACACGATGCATGCGTCGTCGTCGCGAATGGAGTTGAGCTGGCCGCTGCCGTTTTGGTGTTATTGGACGATCCGGATGAAGCGACCAAGATGGGCAAAAGAGGATTGAAGGTAGTCGAGCAAAACAGCGGTTCACTGCAGCGACTCTTGGTATTGCTGGAGCCGCTTCTCAATAGTCAGGCTATAGACTAAGAGCTTTCCACTCTTTGGGCCTGAGCTTCTTCAGGGGACGCGCGATCTCTAAGCCATTTGTTGATTAGTTCCAGATCCTGCACCCGCAATGTACCTGCAGACTGCTTTAGTCGTAGAGCGTTCATGATGTAGTCGTAACGGCTTTGGTAGAAATTTGTGATCGCGACGTACAAGGAAAATTGTGAGTTGAGCACTTCAACAATCGTTCTTGTACCTACTTCGTAACCGGCCTGTGTTGCCTGCAACGCTGTTTGACTGGATGTCACCGCTTGGTCAAGCGCTCTTACGCGACTCATCTCAGAATTGACGCCGAGATACGCATCACGCGCCTGACGTTCCGTTTCACGCGTTACGCGTTGCAATTGCTCACGGCTGGCGCGGTGCAGGTAGACAGCTTCCCTCACCCGCGATGAATTATACCCACCAGTAAATAACGGTACAGTGAGTTGCAGTGATATTTGATCACGCGTATTGGTGTCATCAAAAAAGCTCATGCCAGTGCCGGGGGTTACGAACGCGTCACCTTCCGATGTTGACTTGCTGGTGCTGACGATCAGGTCGAGTGACGGATAATAGCCGTTTCGACGGAACGATATTTCGTCCCGGGCGAGTTTCTCGTCGAGTCGGCTGGCAATAAGATTAAGGTTTTGCCCCAATGACAGGTTGACCCAGCTCTCCTCATTGTTCGGTATTGGATTGAGTAATGGAAAGTCTTCGCCCGGGGCATCGAGTTTCGCGACGTATTGCCCAGTAATCTCACGCATGAACTCGCGTGCGGTGGCGAGGGCTCGCTTCGAGCTAATTACATCGGCTGCTGATTGATCGTACGCAGCCTGGGACTCCTGCACGTCTGTAATTGCGATCAAACCAACGTCGAATCGTTGCTTTGCTTGCTCTAATTGTCGCGCGATAGCTTCGCCGTTGGCTTGTCTGGACGTCAGCCGGTCTTCGGCAGCAAGGACGTCGAAATAGCGCTGCGCTACTCGGACAATGAGGTCTTGTTGCGCCGCTTCGCGAACGGCCTCCGCTTTCGCTACCGTTTTGTCAGCACGTCTAAGGTTGACGATCTGGTCCCAGCGAAACACGGACTGTCTGAGGCTGACACCCCAGTTCGTGTTGGTGGAGTCCTGATCGAACGTCCGCTTCGCTTGATCGATAATTGAGAAACTCGATCCCGAGATGTTCGTGTCATCCCAACTTCCTGTTGCCCGAATCTGGGGCATCAGAACACCGCGAGCCTGTGGCATGGCCTCAAGTGAAGCGAGTCGCCTAGCCTCTGCCTCGTGAATCTGCGGGTCTCCCTGCAAAGCTTGCTGATAAATTTCCAGCAATGAGGCTGTGTGAGCTGGACCCGCAAGCATGAAAATGCCAAAGGTCAATAGTAATATTTTGATTTTATTAACTTTTTTCATCTTTGCCCGTTTCGGAATTGAACTGCCAGATGGCCTAAGTCTTATAGTCTATTACATCAATACTCTAGTTAGAATGCTTTCCTATCGCAGCTTGGATGCAACAAGTGCGTAACTAGTTTCGCCTAATGTTGAATTATCTTCTTAGAATGAAAACTGCGGCAGTAAAGCGCCGTTCGTTAATGGCGCGAGATCGATTTCAAACATAGTATCGTTTTGCAGCTTATCCTCGTCAATTCGTGTCACGCGCGTAGCGGCCATCGCAGGTGAATCACCAACGATGACGAACAAGCGTCCGCCGGGCGCCAAGGCGTTCGCGAATCGCGGATCAAGAGTCTGAATTGAGCCCGTAACCGCGATTGCGTCAAACGTCCCTTCGGGAAGCTCTCGCATGGCATTCATTCTCAGCAGATGCACGTTTTCGATATCGCAATCGTCGAGGCGTTGTCGTGCTGCGTCCAGAAAGTCGTCGTGAATATCAATACTCGTTACATGCGTTGATAATCTCGCGAGACACGCCGTTAGGAAGCCACTTCCTGTTCCGATCTCAAGTACGTTTTCGCCACCAGCTAGGGCGAGTGTTTGCAGCACCCGACCTTCAATCGTCGGTGTCATCATGACTTCGCCATGGCCTATCGGAATCCCGGCATCAGCAAATGCGAGTGTCTCGAACCCAGCGGGGACAAACAGCTCTCTTCGCACTTCTCTCAATCCGTCAAGCACGTTCGTGTCGAGGACATCCCAAGCGCGAATTTGCTGTTCAATCATTTGCTGTCGGGCGAAATCTGTATTCATACTTGGATTACCTGTAGATCGTTAAAAAAATAACCAAAGCTGAAAATCGGGCACTTTAATGCCGAACAATCAGCGTCATTGATAAGGAGTTCTTCCTTAGAGTGCATTCAGCCGGTAGGGTTCGGCAATGATTCAAGTCTCAATTTTGCGCCATAGAGTAGTGCATGTACACCGTTCTGCGCATGCCGACACTGAGCTTTTAGGGCGATGAAGCGATACGATGTGCTTGTCTATATTAAAGCGAGGAAGTTCTTTTGGCCGGATCCAGTCTCTTAGCACTGCTCGATGACATAGCGACACTGCTGGATGATGTGTCCCTTCTAACCAAAGTTGCAGCGAAAAAAACGGCCGGTGTCCTCGGTGACGATCTGGCACTCAATGCAGAGCAAGTGACTGGCGTTCGTGCGGAACGTGAGCTACCCGTTGTATGGGCAGTATTTAAAGGCTCGGCATTCAATAAGCTGATCATGGTGCCTATAGCCTTGGTACTAAGCGCCTTCATACCGTGGGTTATTACGCCGTTGCTCATGCTTGGAGGCGCGTTCCTGTGCTACGAAGGTTTCGAAAAAGTTGCTCACCACTCATCGCATCCAGCGTCGGAAGATGAGCATGAGGAGCGCCTGCAGGCCGTCAGCGACGAAAGCGTGGATATGGTTGCCTTCGAGAAAAAACGTATTCGAGGCGCGATACGTACTGACGCAATTTTATCGGCCGAGATCATTGTTATCGTCCTTGGTACGGTGCAAGACGCGGATCTCATTACACGCATCGCGGTGTTGTCCATCATTGCAACGCTGATAACGATAGGGGTTTATGGTCTGGTCGCAGCCATCGTGAAACTCGATGACATCGGCATGCATCTTCTCGACAAGCAAGGCGATTCCCAATGGACTCGATTCCAGCATTGGCTCGGTGAATGGATATTGCGCTTCGCGCCGAAGTTCATGAGGACCTTGTCATTTGTCGGTACGGTCGCGATGTTCCTGGTGGGCGGCGGCATCCTTGTGCACGGTATACCGCCCGTTGCCGAGGCATTGCATCATGTTGTGGAGCTTGCTCACGGGTTTGACGCTACCGGTAGTGCCGTCGCTGCACTCGCGCCAATAGGATTTAACGGTTTTTTCGGTTTTCTCGCTGGCGGATTGTTGGTGGGTATCGGTATCGGTGCTAAACGATTACTTCCTAGCAAAACCTCCGGCACATAAAAAAATCCGCTGAACGAATTCAGCGGATTTTTATGATCGAATTTTGCTAGTGCAGCTTACAGAAGCGGAACCATCAGTAATGCAACGATGTTGATGATCTTGATCAATGGGTTGATTGCAGGGCCAGCCGTATCCTTATACGGATCACCCACAGTGTCGCCCGTGATTGCGGCTTTGTGAGCATCAGAGCCCTTGCCGCCGCAGTTACCGTCTTCAATGTACTTCTTGGCGTTATCCCATGCACCACCACCGGCGGTCATTGAGATAGCAAGGAAGAGTCCCGTAATGATTGTACCGAGCAGCAAGCCGCCCAGCGCTTTCGGTCCAAGCAACAAACCAACGATCAACGGTACGAGGATCGGCAGCAACGAAGGAACAATCATTTCCTTGATCGCAGATTTGGTCAGTAGGTCGACCGCACGACTGTAGTCGGGCTTGCCAGTACCTTCCATGATGCCTGGAATTTCTCTGAACTGACGACGAACTTCGGTAACAACTGAAGCCGCGGCACGTCCGACAGCTTCCATCGCCATGGCGCCAAACAGGAACGGCACCATGCCGCCGATGAATAGGCCAATAATAACCATATAATCATTCAGCATGAACACCGAATCAATGCCAGCTTTATCCAATGCGTTCGTGTAATCAGCAAATAGAATCAGAGCCGCAAGACCAGCGGAGCCAATTGCGTAACCCTTGGTGACGGCTTTGGTCGTGTTACCAACGGCATCGAGCTGGTCTGTAATGGTGCGAACTTCTGCTGGGAGCTCTGCCATTTCAGCAATACCACCGGCGTTATCTGTGATTGGACCGAAAGCATCAAGAGCAACAATCATACCCGTCATCGACAACATTGCGGTTGCTGCAATAGCAACGTTGTAGAGGCCAGCAAGATTGTCACCAGCGGGTGCCAGTTGAAATGCGCCCCAGATGCTGGCACAAACAGCGAGTACCGGCAGTGCTGTTGCTTTCATTGAGATACCAAGGCCCGCAATGATATTGGTCGCGTCACCGGTCAAAGACGCGTTAGCGATCGTCTTCACAGGTCCGTACTCAGTACTGGTGTAGTACTCTGTGATAACAACCAAAGCGGCTGTCAGCGCTAACCCGATAAGCGATGAATAGTAAATGCCCATCGCATTGCCACTGCCAGTCATCATTTTGTTGGTGATGAAGTAGAACGCTATCACCGCG
This sequence comes from uncultured Gammaproteobacteria bacterium, assembly GCA_913063505.1. Classification (GTDB taxonomy): domain Bacteria; phylum Pseudomonadota; class Gammaproteobacteria; order Steroidobacterales; family Woeseiaceae; genus UBA1847. The sequence continues at coordinate 57,382 of CAJXYT010000006.1, forward strand.
AGAATGGCTGCCACGATCATGCCTTTGTACAAAGCACCCATGACCTTGCCACCATCTGAGGTTTTAACAAAGAAGGTGCCGACAATTGAAGCGACGATCGAAACCGCGCCAAGTACCAATGGGTAAACAATCGCTTCAGAGCCGTAGGTCGCTGCAACAAGGCCGCCGAGCAGCATGGTAGCGATGATGGTTACCGCGTAAGTCTCGAACAAGTCGGCTGCCATACCCGCACAATCGCCGACGTTATCGCCGACATTGTCTGCGATAACACCTGGATTGCGCGCATCGTCTTCTGGAATACCGGCTTCAACTTTACCCACCAGATCAGCACCAACATCTGCACCCTTGGTGAAGATGCCGCCGCCGAGGCGAGCGAAGATTGAAATCAGAGAGCCACCGAATGCGAGGCCAATCAACGCATGAATCGCGTCGTCCGTGCTGTATCCCATGTTCAACAGAACCATGTAGTAACCAGCAACACCCAGCAGACCAAGACCGACAACGAGCATGCCCGTAATAGCACCGCCGCGGAACGCGACTTTCAGCGCAGGATTCACGCCTAAAGTTGCAGCCTGGGCTGTACGCGCATTGGCTCGAACCGAAACAAACATTCCGATATAGCCAGCCAGAGCGGAGAGGAGCGCGCCGATCGCGAATCCGATCGCGATGGTCCAGCCAAGCACGAAGGTCAAAGCGATGAATAGAACGACGCCAACGACACCGATCGTCATGTACTGACGATTCATATACGCATTAGCGCCTTCTTGAATGGCTTGTGCTATTTCTTGCATACGCTCATTTCCAGCAGGCTGTTTAACTATCCATCGTGCCGATATAGCGCCATAGATTACTGCTAATGCGCCAGCTGATATAGCTAACCACAGGGCAAAATCGTCAGTCATTATTGTTCTCCCAGTATTTTTTTATAGAATATGTAATATTGTTTCAGAATATTTACAATTAAAGTTTGATTGTAAAATATATAGTTATTGATTTTTCGAACGCAATCATACCACAAAATTATTACTTAAAAGCTTTGGAACAGAGATATTCTTAAGCTTTGTTACTTTTGGTAACCCTTTATCATAGGGAGGGTAATCTTCACCTTGAATAAGAGGTAACAAATAACGTCTGCATGCCGGTGTTATTGAGTAATTATCTTTTGCTATAAATCTTTTAGGTAGCATCTTTTCTTTATTTGCTACTTTGGATAAAGCAGCTTGATCAATCTTCCATTTATACGGTTTATCCGATATTCGTTTAATTACTGGCATCATTGCAGTTTGACCTTTTATGGCCATTTCTACTGCCGCTTTTCCAACCGCATAAGCCTGTTTAACATCAACCCCAGAGGCGATATGTCTTGCTGAGCGCTGAAGGTAATCGGCAATAGCATAATGATATTTGAATCCAAGATTTTGTGAGACCATTTCAGCCAAAATAGAAGCAACACCTCCTAAC
>CAJXYT010000007.1 GCA_913063505.1 uncultured Gammaproteobacteria bacterium
ATAAGAGACAGGAATTACACGATGGTGCGGCGTGATAAGATCACGCACTTTCACGCTACCCGAATTCTGAAAGCGATAATGGAAACCAGCCAGATAAAACAATCGATAGTTGACCTCACTGAGCGCACTGATGCGTTGAGGAGGTATCTTTGACTACGAGGCAAGGGCGGAAAGACTGATCGAAGTTGAGCGCGAGCTCGAACAACCTGACGTGTGGAGCGAACCTGATCGTGCGCAGGCGCTTGGTCAGGAGCGCGCCCGACTGGAGCAGATTGTCGGAGGGCTCGATAAGCTCACGATCGGACTCGCTGATGCAGATGAATTGCTGGTGATGGCGGTCGAAGATGATGACGAAGCGACGGTCAATGAGGTCGTCGTCGACATCGATAGCTTGCAGAAAATTATTGGTGGCCTCGAATTCCGCCGTATGTTCTCTGGCGAAATGGACCCAAATAGTGCGTACCTCGATATTCAGTCCGGTGCTGGTGGCACGGAAGCACAGGACTGGTCCGAAATGGTTCTACGAATGTACTTGCGCTGGGCTGAAGCCCACGGATTCAAGGCTGAAGTGATCGAAGCATCGTCCGGCGAAGTTGCTGGCATCAAGAGCGCTACGGTGCACATCGTTGGGGAGTACGCTTACGGTTGGCTGCGTACAGAGACTGGCGTGCATCGTCTGGTGCGAAAATCACCCTTTGATTCTAGCGCACGCCGGCACACGTCGTTTTCGTCAGTATTTGTTTCTCCTGAGGTGGACGACGACATTGATATTGAGATCGATCCGTCGGATCTTCGTATTGATGTTTACCGCGCGAGTGGTGCGGGCGGCCAGCATGTCAACCGAACGGAGTCGGCAGTTCGCATCACGCACGTGCCTACAAACACCGTTGTTCAGTGCCAAAATGACCGATCACAACACAAGAACAAAGCTACGGCGATGAACCAGTTGAAGGCGAAACTATATGAATTGGAGCTGCAGGAACGAAAGGCAGCAGCATCGATTATTGAGGACAGCAAAGCGGATGTCGGCTGGGGTAGCCAGATTCGCAACTATGTGCTCGACCAAAGTCGCATTAAGGATTTGCGTACCGGCATTGAAACCGGTAACACTCAGGCCGTATTGGATGGTGGATTGGATGCATTTATTGAAGCTAGTTTGAAACAAGGACTGTAAAGAAATCGTGACTGACCAAAAAGACGAAAATAAATTAATAGCTGAACGCCGAAGTAAGTTGGATGTGATGCGTGAAGGCGGCAATGCCTATCCAAATGACTTCAGGCGTACTGCGCTTGCAGGGCAGTTGCACCAGAACTTTGATACGCATGAGGGTGAGGCGCTGCGCGGGGAGCACATCAGAGTCGCAGTCTCGGGCCGTATGATGGTGAAACGAGTGATGGGTAAAGCGAGTTTCATTAAGTTGCAGGACCAGTCCGGACAGATTCAGGTTCGTGTGGAGCGCGATCGTTTATCGGAAGGTGTCTATCAGAGCTTCAAGAAATGGGATGTCGGCGATATCGTCGCGGCTCAGGGCGAGCTATTTCGAACCCAAACTGGCGAATTGACGGTTATGGCGAATGAAATCCGCCTGCTAACTAAATCGCTGCGCCCATTGCCTGAAAAGTGGCATGGCCTATCCGATCAGGAGGTGCGTTATCGGCAACGCTATGTTGATCTGATCATCAACGAGTCCAGTCGGGATGTACTTCAAAAGCGCTCTCAAATCATCACTTACATGCGATCGTTTTTGGAGGAAGCAGATTTTCTCGAAGTCGAAACTCCCATGTTGCAAACAACACCTGGCGGGGCGAATGCACGGCCGTTCAAGTCGCACCATAATGCTCTCGATATGGAGTTGTACCTGCGGATCGCTCCTGAGCTGAATTTAAAGCGCCTGATTGTGGGTGGCTTTGATCGCGTCTATGAAATTAATCGAAACTTCCGCAATGAGGGCGTTTCTGCTCAGCACAATCCCGAATTCACGATGATGGAAGCGTACCGAACGTATGCCGAGTACACCGACTGGATGGATATGACCGAAGCGATGTTGCACGGCATGGCCGAGGCCTTAAATGGAACTACGCTCGTCAATTACCAGGGCGAGGAGTTCGACTTCGGCAAGAAGTTCACGCGTATGACGGTAGAGGAAGCTATCGAGGCCTATAATCCAGAATTCGATATGGCCAAAATCCGCGACCGCGACTATCTGGCAGATTATTGCGTAAAAATCGGCGTGCCTATCCAAGATAATTACGGCGCCGGAAAATTGCAAATAGAAATATTTGACGCGACCGGTGAAGCAGAGTTGCGTGAGCCGACTTTCATTACGCAGTACCCAACCGAAGTTTCACCATTATCCCGAAAAAATGACGAAGACCCATTCGTTGTAGATCGTTTCGAATTCTTTGTTGCGGGACGTGAGATAGCGAACGGATTTTCTGAGCTTAATGATCCAGAAGATCAGGCGGATCGGTTCCGCACACAGGTTGAGAATGCGGCGGCCGGTGATGATGAAGCGATGTCATACGATCACGACTACATTCGGGCGCTCGAGTACGGGATGCCGCCGACAGCGGGAATAGGTATGGGCATTGATCGCCTAGTAATGTTGCTGACTGATTCGGCGTCGATCCGTGATGTCTTGTTGTTTCCCCATATGCGCCCTGAAAGCTTCGATTAGCTACGCAAGAATCGTTGCCTTATCCAGGTAGGGCAGGGAGGCTAGGTTGAGTTTCGAATTGTGCACTGACAATTCCCCGCCAACTTTGTTGATGGGGACGACAGCTAGCAGATCGGTTCCGGATGCATTAAGGACATCACCAATATCCTGACCGTCATGCGACACCTTATTGCCTGGCGACACTGGCGTATCGCTTTCAAATTTCAGTGTTCTTCGTTTGGTTGCGCCTTTGTAGTGTGTTCTGGCGATAATTTCCTGACCGGTGTAACAGCCTTTATCGAAATCGATTGCATCGAGGAGATCGAGGTTAAGCATATGTGGTGTGTATTGCTCTGACTGCTCCAGGCCGACCGTCGGATGACCTTCGCTGATCAATGCGGCTAGGTCCACTGTTACGCCCTCGTCAATGATCTCGAATTCTACTTTGGCTCGAAAACGAAAAACCATCAGACGCCGAACGATATTTTCAGCTAAATCAGAGGGTGCCGAGAGCCTAAAGGCTGACTCAGTCGATAGGACATTGCCTAGCCAGATCACTCTGCCCTTCGGGCTGCACCAGGCAGCCAAAATTTTGGATTCTGACTCCAGTCGCTTCAAGTCATTGGTCAGCTGACCCTGTAGAAACTCAAAAGCGTCCACACCGCTAACTAAAATTGTTGAAATTCTATTCATTTGCCTCACCGTAGTTATTGTTACTGTTACTGCAGGGCTTGGCCGCCTCTGGCATACTCTTGCCATGCACAGCGATGACCCAAAGATTGGTACTGCATCTGAAGATTCAACGACGGATGATAACCCGCCGGAGAGTCAGAAGCCGCCGAAAGAGATCGGTGGCCGTGGCGGATTGGATCCAACTCGCTATGGCGATTGGGAAAAGGCAGGACGTTGTGTTGATTTTTAAGGATAATGCCATGGCTGAGACTATGGCACGAATCCTCAACAAGAAGAGACTTCATGAGCAATAACGGCAGGCCTCTGTCGCCGCACCTCTCGATTTATCGCTGGCCCATCACTATGACTACGTCGATCCTCCACCGGGTAACGGGCATAGCGTTGAGCATCGGTTCCATTGTTCTGGTTGCCTGGCTTTTTGGTGTGGCGATGGGTGCAGAGTCATATGCGATTTTTCTGAGCTACATGGACTCGATTCTCGGCCGAGTGTTACTGATCGGCTGGAGTTTCGCGTTCTTTTTTCATCTCTCAAACGGTGTCAGGCATCTAGTGTGGGATAGTGGGCGCGGATTTGAAAAGTCGACCGCGAATGCCTCCGCCTGGTTCGTATTGATACTCGCTGTGATTCTAACGGCACTGTTCTGGTGGATACGCTTATGAGTCTGCGCGCTCTACTGGGCCAAGTACTGGGTTGCGATAACGCCAAAGGTGCCACAGCCCATTTCTGGGCGCAGCGCCTGTCGGGTATTGGCACTCTGATCGCCGGCCTGTGGTTTATTTTCTCGATTCTGGGTATACCGGGATTCGGATATGCTGACGCACTGGCATTCATCACTACCCCATTGAATGGCGTCATGCTTTTGCTTCTGGTCGTCGTAATGGCGTACCACTCGAACCTGGGTGTACAGGTTGTAGTTGAAGACTACGTCCATGGCCATGGGTTGAAATTGACCGCACTGATTCTTTCCCGCTTCGCACATATGTTTCTTGCGGTGGCGGCTGTTTACGCAATTATTAAGATTGGACTGGGTGTATGAGCGACTACGAATTTATCGACCACACCTATGACGTAGTCGTCATCGGCGCTGGTGGCGCTGGCTTACGCGCCACCTTTGGGTTGGCCGAGGCGGGACTCAAGACAGCGTGCGTAACGAAGGTCTTTCCAACTCGAAGTCACACTGTGGCCGCACAAGGCGGCATCAGCGCCGCTCTTGGTAACATGGGTGAGGATGATTGGCGCTGGCATATGTACGACACCGTTAAGGGTTCAGACTGGCTCGGTGATCAGGACGCTATTGAGTACATGTGTAAAGAGGCCCCGGATGCGGTCATCGAACTGGAGCACTACGGTGTTCCATTTTCTCGTACCGAAGATGGCAAGATTTACCAGCGACCGTTTGGCGGCATGACGACACGCTACGGTGAAGGTACGGCGCAAAGAACCTGCGCGGCAGCCGATCGTACTGGCCACGCGATGCTGCACACCCTGTATCAGCAGTCGCTAAAGCATGATGCTGAGTTCTTTATCGAGTATTTCGCCGTCGATCTGATCATGGAGGACGGTGCGTGTCGCGGTGTGGTTGCGATTGACCTCGCCACTGGGCGCTTGCATCGCTTCCGTTCGCATAAGGTTATTCTCGCCACAGGTGGATACGGCCGGGCATTTTTCTCCTGTACATCAGCGCACACCTGTACTGGAGATGGCAGCGCGATGGTATTGCGGGCTGGTTTGCCTGTTCAGGATATGGAGTTTGTACAATTTCATCCAACTGGAATCTACGGCGCTGGTTGCCTGATTACCGAAGGCGTCCGCGGCGAGGGCGGTTACCTCACAAATTCCGATGGCGAACGGTTCATGGAGCGCTATGCGCCGAATGCAAAGGATCTTGCATCACGTGATGTTGTCAGTCGGTCGATGACGATCGAGATCAATGAAGGACGTGGCGTTGGTAGCGGGGCTGATCACATTCATTTGCATCTTGAGCACCTCGGTCCCGAAGTTATCGAAGAGCGCTTGCCTGGGATCGCTGAGTCTGCACGTATTTTTGCCGATGTGGATGTTACGAAAGAGCCTATACCGGTATTGCCGACAGTTCATTACAACATGGGCGGTATACCGGCGAACCTTACTGGTCAGGTCGTGACCAAAGTGGGTGACGATCCGGAAGCTGTTGTTCCTGGTTTAATGGCAGTTGGAGAAGCGGCTTGCGTATCGGTTCACGGAGCTAATCGTCTTGGTTCAAATTCACTACTTGATCTGGTTGTCTTCGGTCGCGCAGCGGCAAAATTCTGCATCGAAGAAATGACACCAGGTGCGTGTCATAAAGACCTGTCCGCTGATGCGGGTCAGAATAGTGTAGTCAGAATTGACAAGCTCCGAAATGCCGATGGCAGTCGTCCGACAGCTGCGATTCGCTTGGAAATGCAAAAAGTCATGCAGGGTCATGCAGCTGTTTTTCGAACCGGTGAGTCACTGGATAAAGGCCTCGAATTGTTGCGCGAGACGTTTGCGAGTTTTGCGGATGTTGGCGTAACGGATCGTTCGATGGTCTGGAATACAGATCTTGTCGAAACGATGGAGCTCGAAAATTTGTTGCTGAATGCATCAGCGACGATGGAATCTGCTGCGAACCGGCTGGAAAGTCGTGGAGCGCATGCGCGCGAGGACTTCCCGGATCGCGACGACGTCAACTGGATGAAGCACACGCTTTCCTGGGTCGATTCCAACGGCAATGTTTCGTTTGATTATCGCCCGGTGCATCAACAAACACTGACTGACGAAGTGGCGTATGTCGAACCAAAAGCTCGCGTTTACTAGGATTATTGACAGTGACTGAATTCAGACTTCCAAAGAACTCGCGAATTTCGAAGGGAAAACATTTTCCGGCGGCTGATGGCGTTAGTAATATCCGAAAGTTTGCGGTGTACCGATACGATCCATCCAGTGACGATAACCCGCGCGTCGATACTTACGATGTTGATATGGACAATTGTGGTCCGATGGTTCTCGATGCCCTAATCAAGATCAAGAACGAGATCGATCCGACACTGACGTTTCGACGGTCTTGTCGCGAAGGCATTTGCGGATCATGCGCGATGAATATTGACGGTGGGAATACTCTGGCATGCACTCGCGCAAATGACGAGCTGAAGGGTGACATAAAAATTTACCCATTGCCGCATTTGCCGGTCGTTAAAGACCTTGTGGCCGATTTGACTAATTTCTACGCGCAGTACGCGTCGGTCAAACCCTGGTTGCAGTCACGAACGCCACCGCCACCGGATCAGGAGCGATTGCAGAGTAAAGAAAACCAGGAGCTCATCAATGAGCCGGCGGCTTGCATTCTGTGCGCCTGTTGTTCGACGAGTTGCCCGAGCTATTGGTGGAACAGTGATCGCTATCTCGGTCCGGCTGCATTGCTGGCTTCGTATCGCTGGCTGGTCGATAGTCGAGATGATGCAACCGGCGAACGACTCGACGAGCTTGAAGACCCCTTCAAGCTTTACCGTTGCCATACCATCATGAACTGTACTCAAACCTGCCCCAAAGGCCTGAATCCGGCGAAAGCGATCGCTGAGACAAAAAAGATGATGGTCGAGCGTAAACATTGAGTGATCAATCGCGTCTACGCTGGCAGTGTCGGCGAGGCATGCGTGAGCTCGATGAGTTATTGCTGCGCTACCTCGAAAACCGTTATCCAATCGCTGCAGACGATGAAAGGGCTGCGTTCCATGCAGTTCTGGAGCTTCCTGATCCGGAATTGAATGGCTATCTCTTACAACGACAAGCACCCGCTGAAGAGTCCAAAGCTCTTGTTATCAAACATATACTCAGCATACCGAACGTCTGATCCTTGGCTGCGGGTCCTTAATACCCCCTGTGTTCTGTTGACTGGCAATATGTGCTGTAAAGCCTTACCTGGTTGCGACTTAAAACGGCCGCAGGTCACACCATGGCGGATCTACTCCATGGTGATGCCCGTCGATGTAATGAATGGCACTGATTGCAGGTCATATGGAGGCACATTGTATGAAAAACCTTGAAGGCCAGATCATATCGATGAGCGCCGATGGTTCGGAGCGAACCGTTGTTGTTGAGGTGATTTCGGAGGTCGCATGCGAGCGATGCGCATCCGGAAAGGGTTGTGGGGCGGGCTTACTCGGTGGCAAGATAAGCAATCGACGAGTTGCAGCAACGGTAGTTGCTGATCTTAATGTTAGCAACGGCGATCAAGTCAGCATTTCTCTAGAGCCCCAAAACCTGTTGCGTGCTGCAATCATCGTCTATGGCTACCCCATGTTTGCTGCGGTATTAGCGGCGATAGTCGCTCATTTCTACGATGCGAATGATGCGATTAGCGCTCTTTTGGCTCTCGCTGGCTTGAGCGCGGGTGTGCTGATTGCGAAAGCGATATTAGGTCGAGCGAGATGTCTGCGCGAGTTTACACCCTTGGTCGTCGATCGGCTGACATCGGCGCGCGACTAGGTGCAAATCCTTCATTACTACACCCGTACTGGCTGCCACCTTTGTGAGATTATGCTCGAGGAATTGCTGCCGTTGATTCGTGGCAAAGCAGAGCTCGAAATTCGCTGCGTCGATTCGCGAGATGATTGGCGCGAAAAATACGATATTCGAGTGCCTGTCGTCGAAAGTGACGGTCAAATTATCAGCGAGTATCCGCTCAATCTCGACTCCGTCCGCGTATTCCTAGCTAGAACCACCTTAATCGAAAAATAACATGCGTTGCTTGGGGGTTGAAGTCGGTATACTTCGCCGCTGAATTAGGCTGGCCTATTGAGCCGGCGGCTGAAAACACTCTGTCATGAAGCATATTCGAAATTTTTCAATCATCGCCCATATCGACCATGGCAAGTCGACGATCGCGGACCGTTTTATCCATCATTGTGGTGGACTGTCTGATCGTGAGATGGAAGAACAGGTTCTCGACTCGATGGATCTTGAGCGTGAGCGCGGCATTACGATCAAGGCGCAAAGCGTCTCGTTGAATTACACCAGTGCGTCCAGCGAAGTTTATCAACTCAACTTCATTGATACACCGGGACATGTCGACTTTTCCTATGAGGTATCGCGCTCTCTAGCTGCCTGCGAGGGCGCCTTGCTAGTGGTTGACGCTGCGCAAGGCGTGGAGGCGCAGAGTGTTGCTAACTGTATGACGGCGATCGATCAGGGCCTTGAAGTAATGCCGGTTCTTAATAAGATTGATCTGCCGGCGGCTGAACCGGAGAAAGTCGTCGCGGAAATCGAAAACATCATCGGTATCGATGCTCAGGAGGCCATTCATGTCAGCGCGAAGACCGGTCTCGGTATTCCTGAATTACTCGAACAAATTGTCGAGCTCATTCCACCACCCGATGGCGATCCTGATGGTGAGCTGCAAGCGCTGATCATCGATTCTTGGTTTGATAACTACGTTGGCGTTGTTTCATTGGTGCGTGTGATGAACGGCACCCTTAAAAAACGCAGCAAGATCACTGTCATGTCGACCGGTGTTAGTTATGGTGCAGATCGAGTTGGCGTCTTTACCCCCAAGATGGAAGACCGGGGTCATCTCAGGGCCGGAGAAGTTGGGTTCGTCATCGCCGGCATAAAAGATATTTACGGTGCACCGGTTGGTGACACCTTAACCGCGACTCACAAGCCATGCGCGACAGCATTGCCCGGTTTCAAGCAGGTCCAACCGCGTGTGTTTGCTGGACTGTTTCCAATTAGCTCAGACGATTATGAAAACTTCCGTGAAGCACTACAGAAACTGCGACTTAATGATGCGGCATTACATTTCGAGCCAGAATCCTCAGCGGCACTTGGATTTGGATTTCGCTGTGGATTTCTCGGTATGCTGCATATGGAGATTGTCCAGGAACGTCTAGAGCGCGAATATGATCTCGAGTTAATCAGTACGGCGCCGACGGTCATATTTGAGGTCGAAACCAACACTGGTGAAACGCTGCAAGTCGATAATCCATCGAAGTTGCCGTCAGTAAATGAAATCGCAGAACTGCGTGAACCGATTATTTCTGCAAATATTCTCGTACCGGAGAAATACGTAGGTGCCGTAATCAAGCTGTGTATTGACAAGCGTGGCGTTCAAAAACAGATGCGATATCTAGGTGGACAAGTATCGATCGAGTACGAGATACCGCTGGCAGAAGTAGTATTAGATTTCTTTGATAGATTGAAATCCATTAGTCGTGGCTTCGCGTCGTTCGATTATCATTTCAGTCGTTTCCAGGTTGCGGATCTGGTTCGGCTTGACGTGTTGATCAACAATGAGCGAGTCGACGCTTTATCTGTCATTATTCATAAAGAAAATGTTCGCGGACGCGGTCGTGCTCTGGTTGAGAAGATGCGGGAGCTCATCCCACGGCAGATGTTCGACGTGGCTATCCAGGCGGCGATTGGCAGCCAGGTGATTGCTCGCAGCAATGTAAAGGCGCTGCGGAAAAACGTTACGGCGAAATGTTATGGCGGCGACATTTCGAGGAAGCGAAAATTGCTTGAGAAGCAAAAGGCTGGCAAGAAACGAATGAAGCAGGTGGGCTCCGTCGAAATTCCACAAGAAGCGTTTTTGGCCGTTCTACGAACTGATAAGTGAGTTTATATTTTTGAGAATTAATCTTGCGCTGATTCTGACTGTGCTGACTTTGGCCTCAGGCGTCGTCGTGGCTATGGATACTCTGGTGTGGAAAACGGCTGACCAGGACAGCCGTTCAGCACCCGGCGTGATGGCGTTGGTAGTGGAGTATTCGCGTTCATTTTTCCCAGTTTTGATTTTCGTCTTGGTCATTCGCTCGTTTATTTTTGAGCCATTCCGTATTCCTTCGGGTTCAATGAAGCCTACCTTAATTGTCGGTGACTTTATTTTCGTTAAGAAATTCAGTTATGGATTGCGGCTGCCCGTTACCGAAACGAAGATTATTGAAACCGGCCAACCTGAGCGCGGAGACGTAATCGTATTTCGATTACCGTCGAATCCGAGTATCAACTACATAAAGCGCGTGATTGGCTTGCCTGGCGATGAAGTTTCGTTCGAGCGTCAGCGACTGACAATCAATGGTGAATTGATGGATCTTGGCGCGAACGGCGAAATTTTTGAACATGCACCTGTCTATGTTGAAGATCTGGATGGGCGGGTACATCAAACTCTGATCCACGATCCAGCGCGCTCGAAACAGGACGGCGTCTACATTGTTCCTGAGGGTCAATACTTCGTCATGGGTGATAACAGGGATAGAAGCAAGGATAGCCGCTATATCGGTGCTATCCCCGAAACATACTTGGTTGGTGAGGCTGTGCGTGTCTGGATGCACTTTGTGCCCTGGGAAATGCCAGATTGGAGCCGCATTGGGATGAAAATCGAATAATGTGGCGTCAGTCACTGATCTGACAGCTAAAATCGCGCTACGCTGGCGCTTGATATTGTTAATATTTAACGCACTAATGTGGTTGTGCGCCGCTAAACCGTCAGGCGAGTGATTCTGACTGATAAAGAGCTAATCTATTGAATAAAGCCGAGAGCTGGCTCGAAAAAACGCTGCAGTATCGGTTTCACGACGCCGATCTATTCAAGCAAGCGTTAACCCACAGAAGTGCCTCCAATCGCAATAACGAACGCTTGGAGTTTCTGGGCGATGCTGTATTGGATTTTATTGCGTCAGAAATTGTGTTCGAGGCGAGGCCAGATGCACCGGAAGGTGATCTGAGCAAACTCCGTTCGTCACTTGTCAAAGACGAAACATTAGCGGCACTGGCTGTCGAGCTCGGTCTCGGCGAGCACCTTATTCTCGGTAGTGGTGAGCTGAAGACGGGTGGGCATCGACGTGAGTCCATTCTAGCTGACGCACTTGAGGCGCTCTTCGGCGCCGTATTCCTGGATCGAGGGTTTGACGCCGCTAAAGCCATGATAGATCGCGCATATGCTGATCGCTATCGCGAGCTGCCGGATGGTGGTGATCTTAGAGATCCGAAAACACGATTACAGGAATGGCTGCAGGGGCGGAAAATGGCGCTGCCGGACTACGAGCTAACGCGCGTTTCTGGCAAGGACCACGAACAACGCTTTATAGTGACTTGTACGGTAGCTGAGCAGTCTGCCTCAACTCATGGCGAATCAACGACGCGGCGGAAAGCCGAACAGAAAGCAGCCCAGAAAATGACTGAGTTATTGGCAGAGCAGGAATGATGGACACCCCTGACGACTATCGTTGTGGATTATTGGCAGTAATTGGACGACCGAACGTTGGTAAATCGACGTTTATTAATGCTGTAATGGGCCACAAGGTCAGTATCGTAACCGCCAAACCGCAAACGACGCGGCATCGCATTCTCGCGGTACTAACAGAGGCGGAGCAACAAATGATTTTTGTTGATACGCCAGGGCTGCACCGAAAGTCCGGCAAAGCGATGAATCGCATGATGAACCGTACGGCGGCGAACGCACTCGCTGATGCAGATCTGATTCTGTTTGTCAGTGATGCCTCACAATGGACTGATGAAGACGATGACGTTCTTCTGCGACTGAAGTCCTGCAGCGCGCCGATCATTTCGTTGATCAACAAAATTGACAAGATACATCCGAAAGAAAAATTGCTCGACGCTCTGGCATTAATGTCGACGCGCCTCGACTTCGCCGAGATCGTGCCTGTTTCAGCGATGAAAAAGGATAATCTGGATCTTATTCTCCAAATAATTCCAAAATTTCTTCCCGTGTCACCGCCGTTATTTCCTGAGGATATGAAAACTGACCGCAGCGATGAGTTTCATATCTCAGAAATCATTCGCGAAAAACTGACATTACTGTTGCACCAGGAAATGCCCTATGGGCTGACGGTTCAGATCGAACGCCTGGTACGAGAAGACAGCGGACTGGCAATTAACGCGATTATCTGGGTGGAGCGTGATAGCCAGAAAGGAATCGCTGTCGGTAAGAATGGTGGCGTTCTAAAAAAAGTAGGTCGGGCGGCGCGACTGGAAATTTCCGAGCGGTTTAGCCAGCCTGTACATCTGGAGCTATGGGTCAAGGTCAAGTCTAATTGGGCCGACAATGAACAAGACTTGATGAATCTGGGTTACGAGGCGCCGTAGCTATGCGTCTGTTATGACATCGACGCGCCGGGTGCATCAACAACCTGGCTACATTCTGCATCATCGACCTTTTCGCGACACTAGTCAGATTCTCGACATTGTAACGCGTGATCACGGCAAAATAGCGGTCGTCGCTCGCGGCAGCCGAGGCGCCAAGTCGCGCCTCGCCGGCGTTTTGCGACCCTTCCTGCCTCTTCAGGTTTCATGGGTATCGAAGTCGGACCTTGGAACACTGACAGGTGCTGAAGCTATCGGGCCACCCATTGGAATGCTGGGTGACGCGATTTTTTCAGCGTTTTATGTCAATGAACTGTTGCTGCACTTCCTGCATCGTTATGATCCACAACCAGAGATTTTTGCCCTATATGAGGAAGTTATGGGCGCCTTGATTGGGACCGTGGACGTTGCTGCGAGTCTGCGATCATTTGAACTGGAGTTACTGCGTTTACTTGGTTACGCCGTCAATCTGGATCATGCGTCTGGCAGTACGGAGCCTCTCGACGGCGAGCGTTATTATCAATATCAAATGGAAAAAGGTCCGGTTACGGTTGATCGGACTGAAGGTGCTTTGGTATTTAGTGGTTCCATACTGATGGGCATCGCTGAGCAATGCTTTGAAGATACAGAAGTCTTGCGAGCTGCGAACCGATTACTGCGAGAAATTATCGGCTTTCATCTTGGCGGTAAGGAGTTGAAGAGTCGCAAGGTGCTGATGGAACTACATCGCGGTAGAATCGCGCCATCGAAGAACGGGAAAGAGTGAAGTGACAGACAACAAACAACTATTGCTGGGCATCAATATCGATCACGTCGCCACTCTACGACAGGTAAGAGGGACGAGCTATCCGCGGCCTGCTGATGCTGCGGTGATGGCTGAACAAGCCGGTGCGGACAGTATAACGGTCCATCTTCGCGAAGACCGACGTCACATCCAGGACGCGGACCTTGCGGCGATTAACGAAGTCATGCGCAGCCGTATGAATCTCGAAATGGCCGTGACAGACGAAATGCTGGAGATTGCAGCACAGATCAAGCCATCGGATGTTTGTCTGGTCCCGGAAAAACGACAGGAACTCACGACCGAAGGCGGCCTTGACGTTGCGGGTCAGTTGGAAAAGGTGACGTCAGCCTGTAATCGTCTGGCCGAGATGAATGTTCGTGCTTCGCTGTTTATCGATCCTGATCGACTTCAACTTGATGCGGCTGTGGCGGCGGGAGCACCGGTCGTCGAGTTGCACACAGGCACCTATGCCGATATGGAAGGAGAGGCCCAGTTAGTTGAGCTGCAGCGCGTCGTTGATGCCGCTCGCTATGGATGCGATCTCGGGCTGATAATTAATGCTGGTCACGGTCTGCATTATCACAACGTCGCGGCGATAGCTCGGATTCCCGAAATCGTTGAATTGAATATCGGACATTCAATCATCTCGCGGGCGGTTTTTGACGGACTGGCGATGGCCGTGAGTGAGATGAAGCGCTTGATGACCGAGGCACGGTTAGGATGACCAGGCAGTGATTTTTGGCGTTGGCACTGACATCGTAGAGATGTCTCGAATGGAAT
The DNA here is from genome assembly GCA_913063505.1 of uncultured Gammaproteobacteria bacterium. Classification (GTDB taxonomy): domain Bacteria; phylum Pseudomonadota; class Gammaproteobacteria; order Steroidobacterales; family Woeseiaceae; genus UBA1847. The sequence goes on from CAJXYT010000007.1 coordinate 14,015, forward strand.
CGACATGGAAGCGGTTCGGTCAGCATTTTGCCGATCGCATTCTGATGCCGGAGGAGATGGCGCTGTTCGAGCGAACCAAGAATCCCGCGCGATTCCTGGCCATGCGCTTTGCAGGCAAGGAAGCATCCGTTAAGGCGATGGGAACCGGTTTTGCTCACGGCGTCTGGCTGCGAGATGTCGGTATTACCAGTAACGAATGGGGCAGACCATTGATCATTTGGTCAGAGCGCGGACAAAAAGTGTGCGATGAATTGGGTATCGGTAAGGGCCATGTCAGTCTGACCGATGATGCAGGACTCGTAATGGCATTCGCGGTTGTTGAAACCGCTGACTCAATATAGTGAATAGGGAATAGTTGGCAATGCATTGTTTTTCGTTTGATATCGAAACTGTACCGGACGTCGAATTCGGTCGTCGATTCTGGGACTTGGAAGGGTTGTCTGATGAGGATGTCGCGACTGTGATGTTGTTCAAGCAGCAGCAAAAAACCGGGTCGGACTTTCTATCGCTGCACGCGCAACGCATCGTTGCTATCTCAGTTACTTTTCGAACGGCGGATACTTTCAAGGTATGGACCTTGGGCGATGAGAATTCTGGTGAGGCGGAAATAGTGCAACGCTTTTTCGATGGTATCGAACGATATACGCCGGATCTGGTGTCCTGGAATGGCAGTGGATTCGATTTGCCGGTACTGCATTATCGCGCGCTTAAGCACAACATACAGGCGCCGCGATACTGGGAAATGGGTGAGAACGATCGTGACTTTAAATGGAATAACTACATGAGTCGCTTCCATTGGCGCCACGTCGATTTGATGGATGTATTGGCAGGGTTTCAGCCGCGCGGACGAGCCAGCCTTGATCAAATGGCTGTCTTGCTCGGCTTTCCCGGCAAGCTCGGTATGAGTGGCGACAAGGTATGGGAGACATTCGAGAGCGGTGGTATTCGTGAGATTCGCGACTATTGTGAGACTGATGTATTGAATACTTGGTTGGTCTACCTGCGTTTTGAGTTCATGCGGGGGCATCTTGATAAGACCGAGCTGGATCGAGAGTGCGCTCTCGTACGACAGACGCTGGAGGCAATGGATCAGCCGCATCTAAATGCATTCCTCGTAGCGTGGCCTTCCTAATGGGGAGAAAAAAGCGAAGGGAGCCGGAAACCGCGACCATAGACTCCGCGGCCCATGACGGTCGTGGTATCGCTGCTGTTGAGGGTAAGAAGGTATTCGTTGCAGGTGCGTTGCCCGGCGAAACAGTTAAGTTCATTCGTCGAAAGTCGAAACGAAATTTCGATGAGGCGGAGCTGCTTCAGATTATCGAAGCGTCAGACGATCGCATCGACGCAAAGTGCGAGGTTTTCGGCCGCTGCGGGGGCTGTTCTCTGCAGCATGTGAGCGAAGAGTACCAGCGCTCAATCAAGGAACGGACGTTGCGAGATAATTTGCAGCGTATCGCTAAGGTCGAGCCCGAATCGTGGTTGGCGCCGATGATTGGACCGATGTGGGGATACCGGCGACGAGCGCGCTTAGCGGTTAAGGATGTTTCGGCAAAGGGCAGGGTGCTAGTCGGCTTTCGTGAAAAACATGCGCCTTATATTACGGATATGCATCGCTGCGAGGTATTAGCTAGCCCTGTCGACGGTATGCTCGGTGAGCTCAGTGAACTTGTTGCAAAACTTTCTATACGCGCACGGCTGCCGCAGATCGAAATTGCGGTGGCCGAGAACGCCATAGCGATGGTTTTTCGGGTGCTTGATGAACCCAGTGACGCCGACAAGCAACACTTGATTCAATTCGGTGTGGAGAAAAAATGCCGCATCTACTTGCAGCCCGGCGGTCTCGACTCCCTGCAACTCATTGAGCCAGAGAGTATTAAGGAGCCTTTGAACTACACGCTGCCTGAATTCGATATTCAAATCGACTTCGAGCCCATCGATTTTGTGCAAGTTAACAGCGACATCAATCGACGCATGGTGCATTTTGCAATTGAGCAACTTGCGCCGGGCCCAGATGACCGAGTATTGGATCTTTTCTGCGGTATCGGCAATTTTTCATTGCCGCTCGCGCGTAAGGCAGGCAGCGTTCTTGGCATAGAAGGCGAGAAAATGCTTGTAACGCGGGCAGCCGAAAACGCCAGAAAGAACGGACTGTATAATGTCGAATTCAAGGTAGCCGATCTCAGCAAGATTGACGGCAGTGAGCCTTGGCTAAAGGCTGGCTGCAATCGATTGCTGCTGGATCCGGCTCGCAGCGGTGCAGCGGAGGTAGTGGAGGCAATGAAGCTATTGAACCCTGAGCGCATCGTCTACATCTCCTGTCACCCCGGTACCTTGGCGCGTGATGCCGCTGTTTTGGTTCATGAGCATGGCTATCGTCTGGAGGCTGCGGGAATTATCGATATGTTCCCGCACACTGCGCATGTAGAATCTATCGCGGTGTTTACACGAACCTGACTGCAGCTCGCGAGGTAAAACGAATGTCATTGGGACCTGTGATGCTCGATATTGAAGGACTTGCACTAAGTCCCGCAGACCGCGATATATTGCGGGAGCCTGCCGTTGGGGGTGTCATTCTATTCGCCCGAAATTTCGAGTCCGTAAATCAGGTTACTGAGCTGGTGTCCGAAATTCGGGCGCTGCGAAGCCCGGCGCTACTGATAGCAGTCGATCACGAAGGCGGCCGGGTGCAGCGGTTTCGAGAAGGTTTTACGGTTATGCCGCCGATGCGTCAGATAGGCAGGGAATACGACCGTGATCGCGATTCTGGGCTGAAAGCCGCCCGGCAGGCTGGCTGGATAATCGCCTCTGAGTTACGCGCCGCTGGCATCGACCTTTGTTTCGGGCCCTGCGTCGATCTGGATTGGGGTATCAGTGAAATCATTGGTAATCGTTCGTTTCATCGCAAACCTGATGCTGTTAGTGAGCTTGCAGAAGCATTCGCACGTGGCTTGCGGAGCGCCGGAATGGCAGCGATTGCGAAGCACTTCCCTGGGCATGGAGCGGTGATTGCGGACTCGCATATTCGACTGCCTGTCGATCGACGTGGCTACGGCCTACTTCTTGACGACATGCGACCGTATGAGCGAATGCTGAATACAGGTGTCGTGGCGGGCATCATGCTCGCACACATCGTCTATCGCGAAATTGATGATATGCCAGCCGGATTTTCAGCGTATTGGATACAACGCGAGTTGCGCTCACGACTCGGTTTTGGTGGTGCTGTTTTTTGTGACGACTTGAGCATGAAGGCGACGGGAGAATACGGCTCGATGGGAGACAGGGCCAGACTGGCTCTTGATGCGGGTTGCGACATGATATTGGTGTGTAATGATCGAGCTGCTGCTTTGCAGGCAGTGGATGTCCTGAACGATTATTCAAATCCGCTATCGCTAGTGCGTTTGGCGAGGCTGCATGGTACCGGGCAGCAATTGCGAGAATCATTGCAGGCGAGCGAGGAGTGGCAGGCTGCGAATACGCTTTTTGCCGACTGGGGCACGCCTCCGCAACTGCGATTGGATTCGTAAGGGCGCCTAGATGAGAGCCATAAACCGAAGTATTTTAGAGCAGGTAATAGAGATGACATTAGAGCGGTTGATCGTCCTCCGTATCGATTAGAGGGGCTAACCCTTTGTTCTCACAAATAAGGTGCTTGAAACAATAAGTGCGGGCAATTGTCAGTCATTTTACTCCCTTCATTGATGCCTTATCTTGACTTTTTCTGTGTGTAGATTTTAATTTGTTCCAGTCTTAGTGCAATTTTTTCTGGCGCAATTTGGTTAGAAAATTTGGAGCGTTTGAGTACTTATAGGGCGGCAACATGAATTCATTTGGCATCATCAACTACAGTGTAGTGGCAATCTATTTTCTGGTGCTGTTGTGGATCGGTTACTTCTTCTCCAAACGCCAAAAATCGACAGATGACTACTTCAAAGGTCAGGGCCGAGTGCCCTGGTGGGCTGCCGGCATTAGCATATTCGGCACCTTACTGAGTGCGATCACCTTCATGGCGATACCGGCGAAGGCCTATGACACTGACTGGGCCTATTTTTTCTACAGCCTAACGGTAATTCTACTGATCCCGCTGATCGCTTGTGTGTTTATTCCCTTCTATAGCCGCCTCAACATAACTAGTGTCTATGAGTATCTTGAGAAGCGCTTCAATGTGCTCGCACGCATACTGGGTAGCGTCTCATTCATTATCTTTCAGATCGGCCGTATCGCTGTTGTGTTGCTGCTCCCGTCGATCGCAATATCAATTGTCACTGGTATCGAAGTGATGATGTGTATTCTCGCCATCGGCATGATTAGTGTTGCCTATACCCTGATGGGCGGAATTGAGGCCGTTATTTGGACCGACGTCATGCAGGTCGTGGTATTACTGGGCGGCGCCATTCTCGCCGTTGTCACGATTTCCCTAAACGTCGATGGCGGCCTACCGGAAATGGTTCGAATCGCATCGGCAGACCAGAAATTCAATGTGCTAAATTTCAATTTTGATTTCTCGGAGCCAACCTTTTGGGTCGTCGTTATCGGCGGAATCGGTGCGAATATGATTAGCTATGGCACTGATCAGACTGTTGTGCAGCGCTACATGACATCCACCAGTCTTGAGGATTCGAAAAAGACGTTCTATCTGAACGCTGCTATCATCCTGCCAACGCAATTAATCTTCTTCGCGCTTGGCACATCCTTGTACGTGTTCTATAAGTTGAATCCTGCGAATTTGAGCAATTCCATGGTGAATAACGATGCAATCCTGCCCTGGTACATTGTTAATGAACTACCCGTAGGCGTATCGGGTCTGCTGATCGCGGGAATTCTGTCTGCTGCGATGTCGAGTTTGAGTAGCAGCATTAACTCGTCGGCTACAGCCTACGTAACCGACGTGCACCAAAAACTAAAGCCCGGAATGCAGAATCGCGATTTGTTGACGGTCGCGCGAGTGACCTCATTGCTCGTCGGGATTGCCGGCACCGCGTTTGCGGCATGGATGGCCCTGTCCGACATCAAATCATTGTGGGACGAATTCATAAAAGTGCTCGGCCTCTTCGCCGGCGGCCTTGGCGGGTTATTCTTACTGGGGGTGACAACAACAAGGCCGTCTGGTGCTGCGGCCATTACTGGGCTAATACTCAGCGGCATCATGCAATGGCTCATCACAACCAATTCGGAGCTCCATCCTTTGATGTATGCGGCGACCGGTATCGCGTCCTGCTTCCTGTTTGGCTATCTGGCAAGCTTTATCTTGCCGGCTAACGACAAGGATCTCGCAGGACTGACAGTACTGACGTCTCACGATCGGAAAGCGAACCTCTCTTTGCCGCAATGAGTGATGAATTGCGTCGTGTCACTCGCAAAGACAGAACTTACCCCCTCACACTGCCTCAGGTAATTCTGGACAGACGCGAATTAGCTAGGAATAATTTTCAGCTGTGCTTTGGTATATTGCACATATAGCCAATTCCATTGGAGCATCAGAATGATTCAAGCAAAAAAATTAGGCGGAATTATTGTCCCGTTGGTTACGCCCTTCGATGAACATGGTGATCTCGCCGCCGAAAAAGCACACGTGCTAATCGAAAAGTACCTGGATATCGGCGTGCATGGGTTTTATGTTGGCGGCACCTCGGGAGAAGGTTTTTTTCAGTCCACTGACGAACGATGCGAGTTTCTGCGGGTCGTCGCGGAAGTGGTGAACGGCCGAGGCCTGCTAATCGCCCAAGTCGGAGCGCTATCCGAGCGTGACGTGTATGCGCTCACCGGTTTCGCCGCAGAAAACCGCTACGATGTCATTTCATCAACTCCACCTTTTTACTTCTCTCATACTGACTCAGAGGTGATGGAATATTATCGAAGATTAGCCAACGTCAGCGACCTCCCGTTGTTGCTGTACAATATTCCAGGTACTACTGGCCGCAGTATTTCTACTAACATGCAGATCGAAATGCTCAAACTGCCAAACGTCGTTGGTTCGAAACATACCGACATGAATTTTTTCAGTGCCGAGCGTTTGTTACGAGAAGTACCCACCGCTGCCATATTCAATGGCCCGGATGAGATGCTCACTGGCGGATTGGCGATGGGAATGGTCGGCGGGATTGGTAGTACCTATAATTTGATGCCACGAATTTACCTGGAGATATATAACTCTGTAAAGTTAGGTGACCTATCCAGCGCCCGGCTACTGCAAGCGACGGCTAATGATGTTATTGACGAGCTGCTCAGAATTTCTCCCGGTGTTGTGCCGGGCATTAAGTACGGCTTGAAAGTACTGGGGTTCGATATGGGCGAGGCGAGGAGACCGTTCTTACCACTAGAATCCGACACCACTCGATATGAAGAATTACTGATCGGCGCCAATGGTCTCTAAGACCTGTATCCGAATTTTATGCGGTTAGTAGAAGCGACCGATAAGCATCGGCCTGACTTTTATCTAATACAACTTCACGAGCGAATGGGTGTTGCTTGGGGGCCATCTATTTAGCCTGCCGCTACATCTGTATATATTGATATTAACAAAACGACATCTAGAACTTTGAATTGAGCAATAATCGAGTCCCATCGATTTCTAGCTGATAGGTCAATAGCAATAGATTTTTTTCACTCTCACTCAGAAACAACTTTGATGAAGAAAGATTGACGGGTGAAAGTTCCTTTGGTTTAAACGTTTCCCGAGAAAGAACCCAGTATCGACCCTTGTCTGTTCGTGTTTGTACGGTAACAAACCCAGGAATACTAATAAAAATTTCTACATACTCCGTGGACGAATATTCTTGACCAATCCGCTGGTCATTGGACATAGGACTTAAGTAGACGGTTACCATGCGATTGAACTGGTGTACCAGTGATAGCGTCTTCTCGGAATAGTTCCTTGCAAGGTTAGTGGGGTCATCTACTTTTTCCCAGTCATTGGGCGATAACTCAATTGTTTTACCGGGGGCCTGCAACGTAAGCTCTTTGGCAATCTCGTCTTCAGGTGGCTCGACTTCTTCGGCGCGGATTATTCTCGCTAGCACACCGAACTTCGGGTGGTCGAAGTAGCGCAATTCTCCAATACGAAATATCCGATCTTCCTCAATTCGATATCGGACCGGATACGTTTTCGGTGTGATCTCTTCAAAGTTGTCGTTGCCGTAACTACAGGGCATTTCTTTTATTGGAACATCCAGCTGTAAGTTGACCGCCAGATGCAGGTAACGGCTCAGGTACAGTGTCAGATTACCTTCTAGGCCGTCCGGCGGTGTCACAAGTGAACTCAATGGCTGCACCTCTTGCTCATCGTCTGGATGGGCTGCTTGGGTCCAACCAAAGTGCAGGAGTGGCGTATATTCCTCCAGGTTGTCGAGGCGTTCGAATTCGTCTTTTAGTTGGAAATTTTCTTCAGCCAACATGACAGGCCCGAATGGCTCATCCTCAAGCTCATGGTCCTCAAGCTCGTGGTCCTCGAGCGCATAGTCCTCAAGCTCATAGTCCTCAAGCTCGTGGTCCTCGAGCTCGTGGTCCTCGAGCTCGAGGACCTCAAGCTCATAGTCTTCAAGCTCATAGTCCTCAAGCTCATAGTCCTCAAGCTCATAGTCCTCAAGCTCATGATCCTCAACAATCTCGGGAATGCATTGTAATGAATCGCCATCAACCAGCATCGGCTCGCCGAGTAAGTCCTCCAGTGGAGGCGCATCAGGAATGAAAACCTCGGTGTCTTCTGATACATCTTGTGCGTAGGAAAAAATGATAATTTCCGTGGTGTACCGCCGAACCGGCGCTTTCTCTTCTTGCGACAGCAGATCCTGTCCGAATACAGCGCTGGCCAACAGTGAAAGCACCAAGAGGGAAGTTCGTTTTTTCATACAATGAATCATCCTGTTAGCTGTTTTTGATCGCGAGACGTTGCAATAGGCTCTCGATCACTTTGAAGCGTTTTTCAACATCACTCAGATCCGCGCTGACCTGCAGGCGATGTGAGCCTTTCAATCGATAATGACTGCTGTCAGTTTGCACTAATTGGATGAGGGCGACAGGATCAATATGACTCTCAGCAGCGAAAACCAGATAACCGCCTTTGTCCGCAGCATCAATTTTTTCGACACCTAGGGCGAGAGCTGACTTCTTGACTGCAGCGATTCGAATCAGGTTTTTAGTCGCTTCCGGTAAGAGTCCGAATCGGTCAATTAGCTCAACTTGCAGTTCGCGTAAATCCTCGGCGCTTCCAGCAGCCGAAATACGTTTGTACAGCGTCAGTCGTAGGTGGACGTCGGGAACATAGTCGTCCGGGAGCAGTGCTGGGACGTGTAGGTTGATGTCGACACCCAAATCGAGTGGCATCTCCAAATTAGGTTCCTCGCCGGCCTTCAACGAGTCCACAGCGCGCCCCAGAAGCTCCGTATAGAGCGAAAAACCGATTTCCTGAATCTGGCCACTCTGTGTCTCACCGAGCAGCTCTCCTGCCCCTCGGATCTCCAGGTCGTGCGTCGCAAGTGTGAATCCGGAGCCAAGATCCTCAAGCGAATCGATCGCTTCGAGTCGTTTAACGGCATCGGGAGTCATCACAGTTTTCGGCGGGGCAACTAGGTAGGCATAGGCGCGGTGGTGTGAGCGTCCTACGCGACCGCGCAACTGATGCAATTGGGCGAGACCGAAACGATCAGCTCGATTAATGATGATGGTGTTGGCAGTCGGCACATCGATTCCGCTTTCAACTATTGTGGTGCATAGCAGCACATTGAAACGCCGATGATAAAAATCAAGCATGACTTGTTCGAGATCGCGCTCTCGCATTTGCCCATGCCCGATTCGAATATTAGCTTCAGGTACCAGCTTTTGCAGCTCTATCTCGATTCGCTCGATGTCTGCGACGCGGTTATGAATGAAGTACACCTGTCCACCGCGCTTAATTTCACGTAGGCAGGCTTCGCGAATGACGACGTCGTTCCACTCTGATACAAACGTTTTAACAGCTAGTCGATCAGCCGGCGGTGTTGTGATCAATGACATTTCGCGAATGCCGCCAAAGGCCATATTCAGGGTTCGCGGAATGGGAGTTGCAGTCAGAGTCAGTATGTCGATTTCACTGCGCAAGGACTTGATTGACTCTTTGTGGCGGACACCAAAGCGATGCTCCTCGTCAATAATGACAAGCCCTACATCATGAAAGTCCTTTGTATGCCCCAGCAGTCTGTGAGTTCCGATAACAATATCGACGTTACCAGACCGCAAGCCTTTAACAATGTCCTTCACCTCCTTTGCAGACTGGAACCGTGACAGCACTTCAATTCGAACAGGCCAGTCGGTAAACCGGTCCCGAAAACTCTGACCGTGCTGTTGCGCAAGCAATGTTGTCGGTACCAATACCGCGACTTGCTTGCCGCCATGCACTGCCGCAAATGTCGCTCGCAATGCGACCTCAGTTTTCCCGAATCCAACGTCACCGCAGACAACCCGGTCCATCGGTTTGTCGGATGCGAGGTCCTCAAGAACCTCGCCTATCGTTTGTGCTTGGTCTTCCGTTAATTCGAAGGGAAACGCGGATGCGAACGAGCGATAGTCACTCTCGGACCAACGGAATCGGTGCCCCACGCGGGCTGCCCGGCGCGCATAGATATCCAGCAGTTCTGCTGCAGCGTCACGAATTTTCTTAATGGCACGTTTGCGTGCCTTCTCCCATTGATCGCTGCCAAGACGATGCAACGGCGCATTGTCGGGTGACGCTCCGGTATAGCGGGATATAAATTCTAACGCGTGAACCGGTACATACAACTTGTCTCCGTCTGCGTATTGCAGGTGCAGGAATTCGGCTTTGATGCCGCCTGTCTCCAGCGTAGTCAGCCCGAGGTATCGACCGACACCGTATTCGGCATGCACCACGGGCGATCCTTCTTCCAGATCATTGAGCTGGCGAATGATGGTTTCAGGATCACGATCATTTCGGCGTTTTCGACGTCGTGCATTTGTTCGTTCGCCAAACAATTGCTGTTCGCTGACAATTGCGATCTTTGCAGACGGCAAGATAACGCCATTGTCGACTGGGGCTATCGTGACTCCGACTCGATGACTACCCTCGCGAAACTCATGCCAACCCTCGACACGAGCAAGATCCAGCCCGCGCCCGGATAAGAGATCATGCAATTGCTCGCGGCGACCGGGAGAATCAGTACTGAAAAGCACGCGCCCATCGAATGATTGTAGAAACTGCATAAGCGCCGCCGCCGCGTCTTCATAACGTGCTTCGATTTTCATGGCCGGTGGCAGACGTGTGTCGAAATTTCTTGCGCCGCCGCCGAGCGACTGTGCTGAATAACGAATGAGAGAAAAAGCCTTGATTCGTGACGCGATCTTTTCAGGGTTTATGAATGTTTCTTCAGCGCTTAGGACGGGTCGCTCTTGATCAAGGCTTGCCATCGCATAACGCTCTCTCGCTTCGGACCAGAATTGTTGAAGAATTGAGTCGATCGAGTCAGGTGATAGTACGACTGAATTCGCCGGAAGGTAGTCAGCAAACGACGCGGTAGTATCAAAAAACAATGGAAGGTAATACTCAATGCCGCCGTGTGCGATACCGTCGGATACATCTCGATAAACCCTGGACTTTCTAGGCTGACCCTCGAAGCGCTCACGATAGTTATCACGGAATGTGGCAATTGCGTCTTTGTCCAGTGGCACTTCTCTGGCTGGCAATATTTGTATGACGTCAACTTTTTCACCAGATAACTGAGTGTCCGCTGAGAAATATCGTAGTGACTCAATGTCATCGTCGAAGAAATCGATTCGAACTGGCGCATCGGTTCCCATGGGGAAAATATCGATCAAAGAGCCCCTTACCGCGAATTCACCGTGCTCGGATACCTGCGGTACACGTAGGTATCCGGCATCAATTAATGAGCTCGTAAAGTCTTTGCGCGGCAATTGTTGGCCACGCGTGAGAGCCAATGAGCGTGCGGCGACGTAGTCCAGTGGAGGCAGGCGTTGATGCAGAATGCCGACTGTCGCAATGATGACGCCGGTTTTCATCGTCGGCAGCACAGATAGCATGCTTAGTCGTTGTGAGATGATGTCCTGGTGTGGGGAGAAGCTGTCCCACGGTAGAGTTTCCCATTCGACAAAGTGCTTAACAAGAACAGCGCCGTCCGAAAAAAAGCGTATTCCTGCTTCCAGTTGATCTGCGTGCCTGGGGTTTTCAGCGAGAAGTACCAATGGTCGACAGTCAGCTGCCGCTAAGACCTCTGACAACTCAGCAGCAGCTAGCGAGCCACTTGCACCGATGAGGCGACCCCACGCATGGTCCTCTCCGGCCTGGGGAAGCCTCAGGTCAGAAGGTAGTAGTACGGATTCGTTCAAGGCTGTGTTCAGTCATTTAGGGTTTCGTGGATGCGATTATTACACAGACACAAAAAGGCCTGGGACGTTTCCGATCCAAGCCTCGTTTTTATCGGCTAGCGCTGCACGACAGCATGGATGACCTTTCCCGATGCGAACTGCATCACAGGTCGTTGAATGTGGTTTAATGATCGCGAATGCTAAATCCCGTCGAACTCTTCGTCGGGCTGCGCTATCTCCGGGCCAAGCGGCGCACCCGATTCGTGTCTTTTATCACGCTGATTTCCCTTATCGGGATTTCTCTGGGCGTGGCTGCGTTGATTGTAATTCTCTCGATTATGAACGGCTTCGAAGGCGAGTTACGTGAACGCCTGTTGAGTATGTCGGCACATGGCTCAGTTGCTGCAGCAGACGGAACTACGGAGGATTGGGAGTCACTTGTTGCGGCGGTTGCGGCAGAGCCGGGCGTGAAGGCTGCAGCTCCTTTCGTGCAAATGGACGGCATGATTCAGTCTGGCAGAGACCTTGTCGCTGTGATGGTGCATGGAGTCGAGCCCACCTACGAACGCGGGCTGTCCGGTGATCTGATCAATATGATTGAAGGCGACCTTGACGTTTTACAGCGCGGAGAACGCAGTATCATATTGGGCCGCCTTCTTGCCTACGATTTAAGTGCACGCGTCGGTGACAGTGTCATCTTGCTGGTACCCAAACCGGTAGGCGATGGAACCCTGGAGCCGGTACTGGAGCGCTTCGTCATGCGCGGCGTTTTTGAGGCCGGCCTGCAGCATCACGATGCTGTGCTTGCGCTTGTGCATGCGGGCGACGTAGCGGAGATTATGGGACTCGGTTCGGCCGTTAGTTCGGTACGGTTTAGGGCTGATGATGTGCTGACTGCTCCGGCCATTTCGAGGTCCTTGCAAACACAACTTGGAAGCGACTTTTCAAGCAGTGATTGGACCATAGAGAACGGTAGCTACTTTCGAGCAATTCAATTGGAGAAGATGATGATGTCGCTAATTCTGTCTCTGATTATTGGTGTTGCAGCATTCAACATCGTGGCAAGCCTGGTCATGGTCGTAACCGATAAGGTAACCGATATTGCGGTGTTGCGGACATTAGGTATGGCGCCACAGGGTGTTGTGAAAATATTCTTTGTCCAGGGTGCGGTCATCGGTTGGGCCGGTGTGGCATTGGGTGTCTGTCTGGGCGTGCTTCTGGCGATTAACATTCCAACAGTGGTCCCGTTTCTTGAGCAGTTGCTCGGTTTTCAAATTATGCCCGGAGACGTTTATTACGTAACCGATATCCCGTCCGAGCTTGAAATGCAGGATGTCGCGGTCATCTCGATTTCCGCATTTGTATTGACCTCACTTGCCACGCTTTATCCTGCAAGGCGTGCCGCGCTGGTTCATCCTGCTGCTGCGCTTCGTTGTGAGTAGCTGCTGATGAGCGGGCACTTCGAATACTGGATCGGCAATCGCTATGTCCGCTCGCGAAGCAACAATAGCTTTGTGTCGTTGATATCAGCGATTTCGATGTTGGGCATTGCAATTGCGGTTGCCGTGTTAATAGTCGTCATGTCGGTTGTGAATGGGTTCGAGCGTGAGCTCCAGGACCGCTTGTTGACAATGACGGCACACGCAAGCATTGAAGCTACGGACGGGCGCTTGGAAGATGCTGAAGCCCTTACTTTGATCGCAACCAATAACGCTCGGGTCAGCGCCGTAGCTCCTTATGTCGATGGTCAGGCTTTATTAGTGTTTGAGATGAACGTCAGTGGCGCTGAATTACGTGGCATCGATCCCGTACTCGAGAACGAAGTATCGGGTATTAGTGGCGTCATGCAAATCGGGTCACTGGAGGTGCTGGAGCCCGGCGCGTTTAAAATTGTTTTGGGCGTTGAGCTGGCGGACGTAATGAAGGTCGAAGTGGGAGATAAGGTGACAGTGACCTTAGCTGAGGGCCGGGTTACGCCGGCGGGAATTATGCCCAGGACCAAGCGATTCACCGTTGGCGGGATATACCGAGTGGGTATGTATGAGTTTGACCACCGCCTTGCATTCATCAATATTGCCGACGCGCAGAAATTGTACTGGATGGGTAACTCCATTAGTGGTGTCCGCTTGGCTGTAAACGATATTTATGAGGCTCCTGAAATCGTTCGCGAGGTGGCTTTGGAAAACGGTAAGCGCGTTCTGGTTAGCGATTGGACTCGACGCCACGTCAATTTTTTTCGCTCAATACAAATCACAAAATCAATCCTTTTCGTCATTCTGCTAATGGTCATCGGCGTTGCGGCATTCAATATCGTTTCAACGCTCGTCATGGTCGTGAAAGACAAGCAAGCTGACATTGCCATATTGAGAACAATTGGTACTCGTCCGCTCAGTATTCTCAAGATCTTCGTAACACAAGGCAGTATTATCGGAATAACCGGGACGCTCGCTGGTGTATTTTTTGGGGTGCTGCTGGCCCTGAATCTTGAATCGATCATCGGTTTTTTCGAATCAACGTTTGGCATTAAATTTCTCGCCGCTGACGTTTATTTCATCAGCGACCTGCCATCAGAAGTGCGCTATGGCGATGTTGTCGTAGTCGCAGTGATCGCTCTGGTATTGGCATTAATTTCAACCATTTACCCCGCCTGGGTTGCTGCAAGAACAGTACCGGCTGAGGCTCTAAGATATGACTGAACCTATACTCGATTGCCGTGGTGTCGTACGACGATTTAATGAAGGAGCATTGACGCTGGCCGTTCTTCACGGCGTGAATCTTCAGGTGCAGCCTGGCGAGCGTCTAGCAATCATCGGTGCGTCCGGCTCGGGGAAGACGACCTTGCTGCAGATCATGGGTGGTCTCGACGAACCGAATGAGGGAGAGGTTTTCATAAATGGTGAGGCGATGCACGGTACCAATGAGACTGTGAAAGGCGATTTGCGTAATCGAAATGTCGGTTTCGTGTATCAGTTTCATCATCTTCTGCCGGAATTTACCGCGGAAGAAAATGTCGCGATGCCGCTAATGATCCGCCGCGAGCCACGAGTTTCGGCGATCGCAACGGCCCGGACTTTATTGGCCCGTGTCGGACTCGGCGAGCGACTGCACCACAAACCCGGTGAATTGTCCGGTGGCGAACGCCAGCGAGCAGCGGTCGCGCGAGCGCTCATCACTAGGCCACCACTTGTTCTGGCCGATGAGCCAACAGGGAATCTGGATTCTGGCAATGGTGGTCATGTACTGGAGCTACTGTTGGAGCTGAATCAGGAATTAAAGACCAGCCTGGTCGTTGTAACACATGATCATTCGATTGCAGCGAGGATGGATCGTATTCTCATGCTCGAAGATGGAGTGCTGAAACCAGCAGACTAAAGCTATCGGTTGGGCCGGTTTTTTCGTTTACGGGTTTTGTAGTCGGAGACTGATGATCGCCACAGCAAATCTAGCGTGACGTATCCTGCGATCGCGGCAGTAACGCCAAGAATGACGCATCCCAGCAGCATTGGTTGCCAAATTGTCACGAAAGTGTGCGTTACCCAGTCCCACGACATCTCAAATTGAAACTTTCGCAAGGGTGTATCCAGTAGGGTCCGACCGAGGCGGTAGGCAAAGTAATACATCGGCCCCATCGTCAGCGGATTGCTGATCCAGGTCGCGAGGGCTGCCACAGGAATATTCACCCGCATCGTGAGCGCCAGTAGTGCACTTGTGAGCGTATGCCCGGGAATTGGCATAAAAGCAATGAACAAGCCGACTGCGAATGCTGGAACCACAGTCCGGCGGCGGATACCCCAGAGGCGGTGGTCATGCAATAAATTCTGAAACGGCGACATGTACCACTGATCACTTAGCTGGTGGCGCTTGAATGCAAATCTCCTGAAAAAGCGCCTTGGCATTGAACGGTGGTCCGGTTTTGATGGAATACGCTGATTTCCACGATATCCATAGTAAAGAGCCTACCTACTTCTCCTGGCAGGAGGTTTCGCGGCGCAGCATAACAGGGTTCCACTTCGCTCGGAGTTTTGCATGATATTAC
The DNA here is from genome assembly GCA_913063505.1 of uncultured Gammaproteobacteria bacterium. Classification (GTDB taxonomy): domain Bacteria; phylum Pseudomonadota; class Gammaproteobacteria; order Steroidobacterales; family Woeseiaceae; genus UBA1847. Next base: position 29,358 of record CAJXYT010000007.1, read on the forward strand.
TTGCGACCATCGTGTCAGATACCTCTAATCTCATGTGCGTGCATACTGGCCTTCGCCACAATTTTCGAGGGTGTAAGGGAGGCGGGGTTAGTCACCTGCGTTACGAACGCATGCGGCAACGTCACTTCTGGCAAGACTCTGTGCAGCATTAACGAGAATTTTTGTCTCCGCCACTGTATATTTCCATTTTCGCGATTAATTAGGTTCTTATGGTTGAGATAGTGAAATCCGGTGGTTGGCTGATGCTACCCATTATTCTATGCGCGATTATCGCCATGGGCATCATTCTCGAGAGATTTTGGACGCTACAGCAGAAACGGGTTATTCCAGAGGATCTCACGAGCAAAGTCTGGGGCTGGGTCAAGAAAAACCAACTTGAGCAGAAGCAAATTCAGACGCTACATCAAAGCTCGGCGCTGGGGCAGATACTCGCGGCTGGGCTCATTAATCGTGATCGTGATCGGGCTGTGTTGAAAGATTCCATCGAAGATACGGGCCGTCACGTTGTACATGAGTTGGAACGTTATCTTGAGACGCTTGGAACGGTTGCTGCAATCACGCCGTTACTCGGCTTGCTCGGTACCGTTATCGGCATGGTCAAGGTATTCACGGCAATAACGGCCCATGGCGTCGGAAACCCAACGATCCTTGCTGGCGGCATCGCCGAGGCTTTGATCACGACGGCTGCGGGACTTACAGTCGCGATTCCGGCGTTGATCGGTTATCGATATTATCGAACGCGCATCGATACGCTCGTGGTCGATATGGAAAAAGAAGCGATGAAGCTCGTTGAGGCACTGCATCGACGCAGTGAAAAAATAGACAAATGAAACTCAGTCTTCGTGTCCGCGCGCAGCCAGAGGTGAATCTCACCTCGCTGATCGACGTCGTCTTTTTATTGCTGATCTTTTTCATGGTCTCAACAAGCTTTGTCAAGCAGTCGCAAATCAATATTAGTCTACCGCAAGCCGATAGTTCGACTGTTGTCGAGGAGCCGCCTGAGCAAATCGATATCATGATTACCGTGACTGGAACCTATCTCGTCAATGGACGCGAGTTGATCAACAATCGGCCTGAAACGATTCGCAATGCCCTGCAGAAAGTCTCGACGGGACGAAACAACATATCGATGATCATTAGTGCCGACGCAAATGCCAAGCATCAACACGTCGTCACGGCAATGGATGTTGCCGGTCGACTGGGCTTTACCCATATCAGCATCGCTACTGTCAACGATCCGGTCGAGTAGCAAGGGAATCACGACGAAGTGAGTAAGCGTATCGATCCTAAAGTTCGAGTAGTCTATGGGCGCCTCTGGCACTACGTTACTCCGCATAAGCTGATCGGTTTCATAGCGGTTGTCGGCATGATGGCCACTGCAATGGTTGAGGCGGGCCTCGTCTACCTGCTGCAACCGTTGATGGACGATACCTTAGTTGCAAAGGAGGTTGAGTCTGGTAAGTGGATACCGATCGCATTTATGGGGATCTTCATCGTGCGTGGCCTGTCCGGCTTTGCGACCGAGGCGTCACTGGGGTGGATTGGCCGCAGCGTAATTAGTGACCTGAGACGAGAGGTCTTTGGTAAGTTCCTGAAATTACCGATCAAATTCTTCGATTCTCAGGCCGCAGGGCCGTTGCTGTCGCGACTGACGTACAACGTTGAAATGGTCGCCGAGTCGGTTACCAGCGTGGTTACGATCGCGGTGCGGGATGTGCTGACGGTCTTTGCCGCTTTCGGCGTCATGCTGTATCACAGCCCGACTCTAACGATATTCGTGGCGATCCTGTTTCCGATAGTTGCGGTATTGGTTCGACTACTGGGTGTCGCATTCCGCCGCTATAGCGGACGAATCCAGGATTCCGTAGGTGAAGTAACCCAGGTTACTGACGAAATTATTCGGGGTAACTTAGTTGTCAAAGCGTTTGGTGGATATGAGTATGAGCGTGCCCGACTGGCCAAAGTTGACGATGACAATCGCAAGCAAAACCTGAAACTTATTCGCGTGCGCTCGTTGGGTGTTGCGATCACGCAGGTCGTGTTTGGATTTGGGATTGCGCTTGTCATTTATATGGCTGGCCTCCAATCGATCAAGGGTATCTTATCGCCGGGCCAGTTTATTTCCTTTTTCTCAGCGATGATGTTGATGTTGCAACCCGTGCGACGAATTACGAACGTAAATGCTACGCTACAACGAGGCGTTGCTGGTGCCGACAGTCTGTTCATGGTTCTTGATGAGAAAGATGAGAACGATGTGGGTACATACGAAATTGATCGTGTTCGCGGCAGAGTGCAGTTCGATAACGTCAGGTTTTCGTACGGCGATGACGATGGCCTGGTCATTGATGGCGTCAGTGCTTCTATCGGCGCTGGAGAAACATTAGCGATCGTTGGCCATTCGGGAAGTGGCAAGTCAACGCTTGCGAGCTTGCTGCCGCGATTCTATGAAATGAATTCCGGCGATATTTTGATTGACGACGTATCTATCCGTGATTTCACACTGGATAGCCTACGCAGCAATATTGCTGTGGTCAGTCAGGATGTAGTTCTGTTCAACGACACGATCCGAAACAACCTCGTGTATGGACAACTTAAGTCTCATTCCGAAGAGGATTTGATGCAGGCTGCTGAAGCAGCGTATGTGTTGGACTTCGTCAATGACTTATCGGATGGAATGGAAACAATCGTTGGTGACCGCGGTGTGTTGCTATCCGGAGGTCAGCGTCAGCGCATAGCGATCGGCCGGGCTTTACTCAAAAATGCGCCAGTGCTAATTCTTGATGAAGCAACGTCCGCGCTGGATGCACAATCGGAGCGACGAATTCAGGACGCTTTGAATGTGCTGATGAAAAATCGTACGACGCTAGTTATCGCCCATCGTTTATCCACCGTTGAGAGGGCGGACAAGATCATCGTTCTCGATGCAGGGAAGATCGTTGAGTCTGGAACACATTCAGCGCTTCTGGCCAAAGACGGTGGCTACGCTGCCTTGTATCGCATGCAATTTAGCGACAAATAACAATGGCCGTGAGCGTTACATACAGATGGATTCATCGGGTCTGGTATGAAGGCGCAGCATCAGGGTTACTGTTGCTGCCACTAAGTGGCCTCTATTGGCTGATACTGAGACTCAGAAAATTACTCTATCGTTATGGAATTCTGTCGGCCAGCAAAGCTGAGGTTCCCGTTATAGTTGTTGGTAATATTACGGCGGGTGGAACGGGGAAGACGCCTACGGTGATATGGCTTGTGAGCGAATTGCGAAGCAAGGGATATACCCCAGGTATCGTCAGTCGTGGCTACGGTGGCAGAAAATCCGGCAGCTCCATGAGGGTTGATATTTACAGCGATGCAGCAGTGGTTGGTGATGAACCGGTATTGCTCGCCAGAAGAGGGTGCTGCCCTGTTGTAGTAGACGCGAACCGTGTACGGGCGGCATCAATGTTGGTCGATGATGGCGTCGATGTCATTGTTGCCGATGATGGCTTACAGCATTTGCAGCTGGAGCGCGATTTCGAAATTTGCGTTATTGATGGGTCTCGTGGATTGGGCAATCTTCGCCTCCTTCCTTCAGGACCGTTACGAGAGATGCCTCAGCGGCTAAAAAGTGTTGACCAGATTCTGATTAACGGAGAGGGCGATTTCCCGGATTCGATCTCGTTCGAGCTCTTGGCATCGGACGCGAATCGTTTGAACGGCTCCCTGGCTCGACCGCTGCAGGAATTCAGTGGAACGACGGTGCACGCTGTCGCCGGTATCGGGAATCCGTCACGTTTCTTTGATCTCCTACGCTCGCACAATATTCAAATCATTGAGCACAGCTTTCCTGACCATACCGTGCTTACTGAGGCGGATCTAAATTTCAGTGATCCGTTTGAGGTCTTCATGACGGAGAAAGATGCAGTTAAACTCAATAGAAACCTTCCTGACAAATTTTGGTTTGTCCCTGTCGAGTTAAGTATGGATCCTGCAATGTCGTCGGCGTTAATTGAGAAAATAGAACTGTGTTTGCAAGGCTGTGGAGAAATGCGATGACAGAGTTCGTTGTCGTTATTCCGGCGCGTTACGCTTCCACGAGATTACCGGGAAAACCTCTACTGGATCTAAATGGCAAGTCAATGATTCAGCATGCCTATGAGCGTGGCGTGGAAAGCGGGGCGGCGGAAGTTGTCGTTGCCACTGATGATAAGCGAATTGCCGATGCCGCAGAATCTTTTGGGGCGACAGTCTGTATGACGGCAGAAGGTCATCAATCTGGCACGGAGCGGATCGCAGAGGTTGCTGACCTGCGGGATTGGGACGATGCTCAAGTCGTCGTTAATCTGCAGGGTGATGAGCCATCAATGCCTGGAATATTGATCAAACAATGTGCCAAGTTACTCACTGATGCCGCAGCAGATATCTCGACGCTGGCGTCGCCGTTCTTGACTCGTAATGATCTTGAGAGTCCAAATTGCGTGAAAGTGATTCGCAATTTGAATAACCACGCGATTTACTTTTCGCGATCTGTCATTCCGCACGCACGCGAGTCAGGTCAGGACGAACTGGCGATGCGAGCAGCCCTGCATCATCATGGGATATACGCATATCGATGTGGCGTCCTACGGCAATTGGTTGCCGCGGAGCCTTCATCACTCGAAGTTAGCGAACAGTTGGAACAACTGCGCGCGCTTTCTCTCGGCATGACCATCGTTGTCGGTATTCCATTGGAACGACCCGGGATCGGTGTCGATACGGCCGAAGACTTACTTAGGGCTGCTGCTGAGTTGAGTTAGGCGGGAGTCTAGACGGTCGACCAGAATGTTGGCGTGGTGCTTTTCAAAAATCAATGGCGGTCTAAGCATTCAGAATGCGGCATCGCGACCTTCCTTCCCGACGAGCATTTACTTCTCGCGCATTAACTCAAGTAGTGCCGAGATCTCTTGCGTTACTGAAGTGTCTTCTGCTGCCGATTCTTTACTCACAGTACGTATTCTAAATAAGCGATTTGATCACTTGGTGATATTGTGGCATCTCAGTCGAGAAATAAGAATGGATCAATCAATGCTGGGTAACAATGGAAATGTCTCGGTCTTGTTCGTCTGCATGGGCAATATTTGCCGGTCGCCGACCGCGGAGGGGGTATTCAGGTACTTCGTTAATGAGGCTGGACTTGGCGAAAAAATTACTGTGGATTCGGCAGGAACACATGCTTACCACGTCGGTGAGCCGCCAGACCGCAGGGCCATGGCCGCCGCAGAGCGCAGGGGGATGCCGTTAGCAGGGCTAAAGGCGCGACGGGTGGTGGACGATGATTTTGAGAGGTTTGATTATATTATTGCGATGGACGAAGACAATCTAATGCGGTTAAAGGAGCAATCTACAGACGAATATCGCGATAAAATATCGCTGTTCCTGAGCTTTTCAGTAGATGCTGAAACTGAAGTTCCGGATCCTTACTACGGTGGTTCCGCCGGATTTGAGCGCGTCCTGGATCTGGTTGAAAAAGCGTCCCGAGGTTTGCTCGAGACGCTATCCTAATGTATTTCCCGCCTGAGCTTATTCAGCGTCCCACGGCAGCAGCCGCGCAGCTGGCTTAGCTTCGGAAGCGGGCTTTGGCTCCGCCTTCGGAGTAGGTTTCGGTTCGCTCTTAGCCTCGGAAGCAGGCTTTGGCTCCGCCTTCGGAGTAGGTTTCGGTTCGCCCTTAGTTTTGGCGGCGGTCCTTGGCTTCGGTTTCTTTTCTATAACCGGTTTCGATTCAGCCTTAGGCTCGGACTTTGGTTCAGCTTTCGCTGGTTCAGCCTTCTTTTGTTCCACGGGAATCTTGTGCGATGCCATGTCGTCCGTCTTAGGCGAGTCTGTAGCGCGCCCAGCATCGGTGTGAGCTTTCGGCGGACCGTCCGCTTTGGGCTTGCGACGACGAGGCTTCCGCTTGCCTTCAGTCACATCTTGACTCTGACTGGGGGCGGGCTTTTCCTCTGACTGGGGCTTTTTATCTGCTACTGGTGTACTTTCCTGAGGCTGCTGATCCTGAGGCTTGCTGTCCTGAGGCTGCTGATCCTGAGGCTTGCTGTCCTGTTTCGGCTGTTGCTGGCGAGGCTTATCAGGTGCCTGCGAATTATCAGTCGATTGTTGATCCGACGTTTCGCTGCTGGCGTTTCGCTGCTGATTTTCTTGCGTCTGTTCAGTCTTATCGCCTGAGTTACGACGACGGCGGCGATCACCACGACTGCGACGACTGCGGGTCCGCTTTTGCTCGCTGTTGTCATCATCAGCTTGTCCATCCTGCCCTTGCTTCGACTGCTGCTGATTTTGGTTCTGGCTCTGGTTCTGATTCGACTTCTGATCGGCATCTTTTGGCTGCTGCTTCTTATTATTAGCTTGCTTGCCACCGGCCTTCATGCCAGTTTTTTTGCGTTGGTTGCCGCGATTGTCATTTCGGCCACGCGATTGTTGTTGCGATCGCCGTCCGCGGTTGCCTTGAGAATTCTTGCCGCGATGCTGTTGTGATTTCTTCTTTTGGTCGTCGTCACTACCACTAAACCAGCCGATTATGGTTGCCCAGAGCCCTTTTCCACTCGGTTTCTTGCGATGCGGTGCGGGTGTCGATGGCTTCAATGTGCCAACTGCCGCTGGTTCGGCGCCCTTGCGCGCCAATATCGCTTGCGGAGACTCGGGCTCGATGATGTCGTGTGTCAGTGCGAAACTGGCACCCGAGTTTTCAGGTAAATCCATTTGATCGTCGCGTACACGGCGAACGTCATAGTGTGGTGTTTCCAGACGTGAATTCGCAACCAGGATGACCTGAGTTTCATTTCTATCCTCAAGGTTTTGTACCCAGTCACGTTTTTCATTCAAGAGATATGTTGCGACTTCTACTGGCAGCTGTGCGATGACCTTCGATGTACGTTCTTTGCGTGCCTCCTCGCCAATGATGCGCAGTATCGCTAGCGCCAATGATTCAGTACCGCGAATAGTGCCAAAACCGGTACAACGAGGACAGGTCTTGTAGGCGGACTCACCAATGGATGGCCGGAGTCGTTGTCGTGACATTTCAAGCAGCCCAAATCGGCTGATCTTGCCGATCTGTACACGAGCGCGATCCTCATGAACGGCATTGCGTAAGCGATTCTCGACTTCACGTTGATTCTTTTGAGGGCCCATATCGATGAAATCAATAACAATTAGGCCGCCAAGATCGCGAATTCGCAATTGGCGCGCAACCTCATCAGCGGCCTCAAGATTGGTATTGAAAGCGGTTGCTTCGATATCGCTACCCTTAGTCGCCCGCGCGGAGTTGACATCAATAGATACCAAGGCCTCAGTGTGGTCAATCACGATACTGCCACCGGACGGCAGCGTTACATTGTGAGCGAAAGCAGATTCGATCTGAGATTCGATCTGGAATCGCGTAAACAAAGGAACCGGGTCAACGTAGTGCTTTAGCTTCTTGAGATTGTGCGGCATCGTTTGCTCGACGTGCTCGTAAGCGTCTTTATAAGTTGCTTCGTCGTCGATCAGAATCTCGCCGATCTCGTTGGTCAGGTAGTCACGTAACGCGCGCACAACGGAGTCGCTTTCGCGGTAGATTAGGAATGGTGATGTACGCTCCAGCACTACGTTAAGTATTGCGGTCCAGACGGTAAGCAGATTTTGCAGATCCCAGGCGAGTTCCTCTACATTACGGTCAATGCCCGCTGTGCGGAGGATGACACTCATGTTCTCTGGGATTTCGATCTCGTTCAGCGCTTGTCGCGCGAGATCCCGATCGTCGCCTGTGATGCGCCGAGAGACGCCACCGGAGTGGTCCTTGTTCGGCTTCAATACAATGAATCGACCAGCAAGGCTGACGAAGGTCGTTAGTGCGGCGCCTTTATTACCGCGCTCCTCCTTGTCGACCTGGACAACAATGTCCTGTCCTTCTTTACGGACATCTCGAATATTGGGTTTGCCGCCGGACTTGTTTTCCTTGACGTAATATTCGCTGGAAATTTCCTTCATCGGCAGGAAGCCGTGGCGATCGGCGCCGTAGTCTACAAACGCAGCTTCGAGACTGGGCTCGACGCGCGTAATTTTTCCTTTGTATATATTGGCTTTTTTGCGTTCGCTAGCCGGTGCTTCGATATTGAGGTCGTAGAGCAGTTGGCCGTCGACCATCGCCATGCGCAACTCTTCTTCTTGAGTTGCATTGATTAGCATTCTTTTCATATTGTCCTACTCGAGTAAGTGAGGACAGCAATATGGGGGGTAGCGCAATGCGGGCAGAGGGGGAGTCACACAAACGAACGAGGCGCCGGATTGCGCCATCAATTAGGTCTAATATTTCGTTTTGGGTCTGACGCAATATCGTCAGCACCCATAGTAAAATCAGCATGATTTCCCTGCGGCTCTGCCGCTTCGGCGCAATCCGGATTCCGGTTTTGCTGCCTTCTGAAATCAGGTCTCGCAGATCGCGAGACCAAAAAAAGTTGATTGAAATGCGAACTTCGGTATGCCGGAGGCTCACAGGGAGCTAATATAGCACACCACTACCCCACTTCAAGCTATTGATCATGCAAGAAAAGCCGCCGCCTGGCGCGAAAGACCAAGAAACCGCTGGCACGACTATGACCCAGGTTCGCAAAATCGCCATTGACGCTGAGCGGGCAGGGCAGAGAATCGACAATTTCCTGCGTGGAGAGTTGCCAGGCGTACCGAAGGGTCGAGTGTATCGACTACTGCGTAAGGGCGAGGTGCGCGTCAATGGTGGCCGAATTCGAGCCGAATACAAACTGGAAGAGGGCGATGAAGTCCGGATTCCGCCGGCGCGCATTCGTGCCGAGGGCGCGCCGCCGTCGGAAAAGATGGCTACTGACATGTTGGGTCGGGTGGTATATGAGGATAAGCGACTGCTCGTACTCAACAAGCCGACCGGAATCGCAGTTCACGGTGGAAGCGGTGTTAGTCACGGTGTTATCGAATTACTGCGCTATGCGCGCCCGGACCTGAAAGACCTAGCGTTGGTGCACCGTATTGATCGAGAAACATCAGGTTGTCTGGTCATGGCTAAACGGCGCAGTGCACTTCGGGACCTTCATGAGCGGTTTCGGCAGGGTAAAGTTGAGAAGAACTATCTGGCATTGGTCGTTGGTAACTGGCAATTGGGCGATCAGCTCATTGATGCACCGCTACACGTGCACAACCGACAGAACGGTGAACGGCACGTGGTTGTTAATAGTCAATTGGGTAAGTCAGCGAAAACCAAAGTGAGTCTGTCTAGAAAGTACGGCAAATACAGCTTGTTGCAGTGTGCACCAATTACGGGCCGCACTCACCAGATCCGAGTACATCTTGATCATATTGAATTTCCAATTCTGGGTGATCAGCGTTACGGTGACGATGTTGCAAACGCCACAGCCAAGAAACTGGGACTCAAGAGGTTCTTTTTGCACGCGCAATCGATATCGTTTGCCGATGATAGCGGCAATGACCTTCATTTTACCGCACCGCTGGCAGAGGATCTCGAGAGATTTCTGTCGTCCGTGATGCCTAGGCCAAAGAAAAGACGAAAATAGTGGTGGGCCTCTATGGGGTTAGGTAGCCTAATTGCAGTAATCGGTCAGCAACCCAGATCATAGGCAGGCCTATTAAGGCGGTTGGGTCGTCTGTTTTGACTGAATCGAATAATATGAACCCGGCCCCTTCCAGCTTAAAGCTACCCGCACAATCGTAGGGCTCATCGAGTCGGAGATAGGCTTCCGCCAGGCGCCGGTCAAATTGTCGAAATCGCACCGTCGTGATATCAGTGTACTCAAAGCGAGTGCGACCGATAGGGTCAAGAATGCATACGGAGGTCAGAAATATGACGGCTTTGCCGGAGGCGGCAAGTAGCTGCTCTACAGCTCTCTGATGATTGCCTGGTTTACCCAGAATCCGATCATCGAGAACGGCGAGCTGGTCAGCGCCAATAATTAACGCCTTTCGGGCATTGATCGCAATAGCCTCAGCCTTTTTACGCGCAAGGTAGGTCGTGAGATCGGAAGGCGACAATCCTTGGTCGTTCGATTCATCGATACCCGGGGTTACGGCCTCGTAACTGTTAAGAAATCGGTCGAGCAGTCCGCGCCGATATGGCGAGGATGAGGCCAGGAATATAGTTGGGGCGGACGGATTTTGCATAAACAAATCAGGCTGTTAAGGTATTGATAGATCAGTTTAGCGGGTTTTACCTCGGCCGCGATTGATTTTGTAGCGACTAGCCAAAACAAGGCTTTGACACTGGCGGCTGGGGTCCTTATCATGCGCGCGCCATGGGTAATCCGCTGCAAGATCAATGTACGGCGATAGAATTAGCATCTTCTGGTCAAGTCATTGAAATTTCAAATAAAATTAGTTATTTCGACGGCCTGTCTAGCATTATTGAAGCTGATCTTACTGCGCTCAGTCCGGACAAAATGCCAGCTGGATGGCGAGATCGTGATGTCCATGGTGAGTTACAATTCGGTTTTGCTGGAATAGAAGCGCGCGTTCCGATGGTGACTGGAAGCGCTACAGTCATTGTTGATGCCGTTTGTCAGCGGTGTTTGGAGCTGATGCAGCTTGAGATTCAGATCGAACCGAAGTTATTATTGCTGAGCTCGGAGCAATCGGTAGATGGTTACGATGAGTTTGAAGTGTGGGAGCTCGCCGAAACTGAATTGCGGCCGCAGGACATTGTTGAAGAATTGCTAATCATGGCGCTGCCGTTGTCAGCAATGCACAATAAGACAGCTGACTGTAAAGCGTTATCATCATCTGTGGATGACGAAGGTAGAGAAGAATTAGTGAGACCGTTTGCGACGCTACGATCGCAAATGATACAGAACGAAAAGGACCCGATCTAATAGTCGGGTTGAATTGGAGAAAGATATGGCAGTTCAAAAGAGCCGCAGAACACCAGCCACGCGTGGCGCACGACGTTCGCATGACAAATTAAAGAGTGCAACATTGTCAATCGACCCGACGTCAGGTGAAACTCACCTGCGCCACCATATAACGCCCGATGGCTTCTACCGTGGCATTCAGGTTGTTAAGCAACCTGAGATTGAAGTAGACGACGAGTAGCTATTCCCTGGCCTGGCCCGGCCTAATGCCGGCCTGACTATTTGTGGGAACAAACTCAACCCTCTCCCTAGATGCAATGAGCGGCGACCTCGGCACCGAGGTAGTCGTGCGGGCGGCCTCTGCGACGCTCGACAAATATGCAAACATCGAACTCAAGATCGTTGGTGATCAGGTCGAACTACAAGACCTAGTTACGCGAATTATCGGTGAAAATTCCCGAATTCAAATCGTGCACGCCTCGGAAGTGGTTCAGATGTCGGAGCCACCTATTGATGCGCTACGGAAGAAGAAAGACTCCTCCATGCGAGTCGCGATCAACCTCGTCAAAGACGGTAGTGCTGATGCCTGTGTGAGCTCTGGCAATACCGGCGCCTTGATGGCGACGGCGAAATTTGTATTGAAAACATTGCCAGGCATCGACCGGCCAGCCTTTATCACGGAGCTTCCCGCCAAAGGCGGGTCCCTGCATATGCTGGATCTAGGGGCTAATACTCAAGCGAGCGCCAGCCAACTCTTTCAGTACGCAATGATGGGGTCCATCGTGAGCTCGGATATTGCTGGTATCGACAGACCACGAATTGCGCTACTCAATATTGGTGAAGAAGATATCAAAGGTAATGACACAATACGGGAAGCTGCAGCCCTCCTAAAAGAGAGTGCGCTTAACTACGTTGGTTTTATCGAAGGCAATGATCTGTTCTCTGGTATGGCTGATGTCGTCGTTACAGATGGCTTTACCGGCAATGTTGCGCTCAAAACTATTGAGGGCGCAGTTGGTCTCGTGCATCACTTCTTAAGGCGCGCGTTTACTCGTAACTGGTTTTCCAAACTGCAGGCGATTCTTGCAAGTGCGGTACTTAAAAGCCTAGCTGAGGAAATGGATTCCCGCAATTACAATGGTGCGACACTTGTTGGGCTCAATGGTATTGTTATCAAGAGCCATGGCGGTGCTGATGCGGTCGCATTTCAGCATGCGATCGATACTGCTATTGTCGAAGTAAGAAAACAGTTGCCGCAACAGATAGGCAGTTTGCTGCAAGAGGTAGGTCAGTGATAAGACGTATATCCATCGTTATGGCCGCATTCGCAGTGGTTACAAACCTCAGTCATGCAGCAATTTTCGAATTGCCACCAGAAGGTCAGGGCGTTATTGGTGCCGTCTCAATGGTTATTGCAACGTACGACGACACTTTGGTGGACATTGCTCGGCGTCATGGATTGGGTTATCACGACATCGTTCGAGCGAACCCTGATGTCAATGTATGGGTACCAGGCGAGGGCACAGAAATTGTTCTGCCGAATCGATTCGTGTTGCCACCTGGACCGCGAACTGGCCTGGTTTTAAACCTTGCCGAATACCGTATGTACTACTACCCGGAACCCGCGGCCGGCGAGCCTGCAAAAGTTCATACTTATCCTATGAGTATTGGCCGGATGGATTGGGAAACGCCGCTCGGCCGCACGCAAATAGTTGCGATGGCCAAAAACCCCACCTGGTATCCACCTCAGTCAATCCGCGACGAACATGCTGCTGATGGCGATCCTCTGCCGAGAATTGTCCCGCCAGGACCGAAAAATCCCTTGGGTACAAGGGCTTTACGTCTTGGTATACCGGGCTACTTGATACACGGAACCAATCGTCCGGCCGGTGTTGGTATGCGTGTGTCACATGGGTGCGTAAGAATGTTTCCTGAAGACGTCGAGTCTCTGTTTGATCGAATTCGTGTGAAGACGGGCGTTCGAATTATTGATGCGCCGGTCAAGATCGGTTGGGATGGTGAATATATTGTTGCTGAAGCGCATCAGCTGCTTGAGGTGCCGCAGCGGTTACCAGGGGAAACTGAGAAACACATCGAAATTCTGGGCGCCGATGTCGGGCTACCGGATATTGAATCACTCAGCAAAGACCCATTAACTCACATCACCGAACAATTCATAGCGGCAACGACAGAGCGCGCCGGTCAGCTCGATTGGGATGTTATCGAAGCGATGGCCGAACGCCTAGATGGAATTCCAATTGTCGTGGGTCAAAGCACAGTCGTTAGTGAGAACGTAAAAGAGATAGGCATAAAAAACGCCACGACAAGCGTGGCGTTCGAATAGATGTTGTAAGTAGTCTTAAATTACTTGGACATCGATTTCTGGAACATACGCTCCATGCTTTCGCGGTTCGCTTCGCAGCAAGCCTGAGCATCTGTAGCAGCAGACAGTGCTTGATCAGCAGTGCTTTGTGCAGCAGCAGCAGCTTGACTAGCGCGGCCAGCAGAAGCACGTGCAGCTTCAGCAGCAGATGCTGCAGCAGAAGCGTCAGCAGCGGCACGATCTGCCGTAGCTTTAACTTCGTCCAAGCTTGTTGTTGCACAGCCTGCAGCCATAGCGAGAACAAGTACGAGTCCGCTAGCTCTGAGTGCGGTCTTTTTCATTTGGAAGGTCCCTTGTTAGTTGGATAAATCAGCAGGCGTATTATTTCTTAAACTGCATGCTGCTGCAATGAAAATGGTTGTTTTTATTATCATTTGTCGGGTATGAGTGGCATTAATGGCAATGATTATCAATAAATATACGAGTGAGGTTGATTCCGCACCATCATTGCCGAATCTAGGCTGTTCGGGCCCCAGGTCGTGGCGGCTTGATTGGTTGGCCTACACAGCACTGCGTAATATTGCCGTAAATCGTGCTTCGAATCAGCATGACCGATAATTCCTTATGTAATCATGGAATTGCTACTTTGCGAGTGCTGGCGCACCTATATAACCAGATAGACCAGGATAAGTAGAATGGCGCCGATTCCAATTAATTCTGGAACTGCACCTACGACATCCCAGTTCGGTATCTCAATCTTCCACGCTCTAGTTTCCGGCTAATCGGGTATTGCGTTATTGAGAGAGTTCCTGCTTCTAGCCAAAAGCAGATGGTCAAATTTTCCAGAATCTCGCATTTTCGTGGCCAGTTTTGGGGAAAGTAGTGGCTCGGTGATAGCTTTTCGCAAGGAGCTTGCACTGTTTTTGATACTGTATATAATAACAGCATACTGTGAATACATACAGGGACTGCTGAGATGCGCGAACTAACTGCACGACAAAAACAAATTCTTGAATTAATTCAAGACTGTATCTACGAAACCGGCATGCCTCCGACGCGTGCTGAAATCGCCAGTGAGCTCGGCTTTAAGTCTGCTAACGCAGCTGAGGAGCATCTCCGTGCATTGCAACGCAAAGGTGTGTTGGATCTGATACCCGGCACATCGCGTGGCATTCAACTGAAAGACTCTCTGCGTGATCAGATGGGTTTGCCATTGATTGGTCGGGTTGCTGCCGGTAGCCCCATCCTCGCAGAGGAGCATATCGAGACACACTACAGAATTGATCCGCAACTGTTCAATCCCAAACCGCATTATCTGTTGCGTGTAGCGGGCATGAGTATGCGTGATGCCGGCATACTCGATGGCGACCTGGTCGCGGTGCACCGCACGCCTGAAGTGCGTAGTCGACAGATCATCGTTGCACGCATCGATGATGAAGTGACAGTAAAGCGTTATCGACAGACTGGTTCGATCGTGTCGCTGTTACCCGAGAACGATGACTTTGAACCCATTGTAGTTGATCTGAGAGAGCAGTCACTCGTCATCGAAGGTGTAGTTGTCGGTGTTATTCGTGATGGTCTTCCGCTGCACTAATATCTCCTGACGATGAGTTTAGGAGAGCTACTGAAAACCCGGGAGCCTGACGAGGCAAGTGCTAACGAATTAGATTATTGATCTCAAAAATGGGCAGCAAGATAGCCAAGACAATGGTCAGTACGACGCCACCCATTATTACGATCACCAACGGCTGCAATATGCCAAGTAATGTGGCAATAAGGCCATTGACTTCGCGCTCCTGCCCGGCGGCCGCACGGCCCAACATCTCTTCGAGCCTACCACCTGCTTCGCCACTGGAGATCAGGTGAATCATCATCGGCGGAAACAACTTGCTGACGGTCAGCGACTTGCTGATCGATGCTCCTTCGCGAACGCGAACGGCCGCCTCAATGACGGCATCACGCATGGGTAAATTCTCAATCACTTCCGCCGAAATATTAAGTGCCTCGAGGATCGGGACACCGCTGCCTGCAAGAATACTTAGGGTGCGCGTAAAGCGCGCAGTATTGATGCCACGGGCCAACTTACCTGTAATCGGCATTCGCAACAGGAATCGATGGTAGACACGGCGCGGCCTATCCAGCTGTAGCAACCGCCACAATCCATATGCGGCGAGCGAAAGAGCGATGATCAACGCGAACCAATAGTTGACAAGAAAGTCACTGGTCGCAATCAGGCCGCGCGTCAGGCCAGGTAATTCAGCTTGAGTGCTCTGAAAGACGCCAACAATTTTTGGCACGACAGTCGCTAGCATGAAAGAAATGATGAGAATAGCCATGACGATCAATGCAGCAGGATAGACCATAGCATTAGTGATGTTTTGCCTAAGCTCCTGACGAGACTCGGTGTAGTCCGCCAAGCGCTCCAGCACAACATCAAGATGTCCGGACTGCTCACCGGCAGCGACAGTCGCTCGATACAACTCGGGAAATGCTTGTGGAAAATTACCAAGTCCGTCCGCGAGCGTGTAGCCCTCCATAATTTTGGCACGAACACCAAGCAAAATGCTTTTCGTACGTGGGTTGTCATTTTGCTGTGATACCGCGAGCAACGACTCCTCAAGCGGCATTCCAGATTGGGATAATGATGCGAGTTGCCTGGTTACGAGCGCGAGTTCTGCAGATGAGATGCCCTTACGGAACGAAAAGCTGCGCTGCCTGCGTGATTCCTTTTGTGCAACCTCGGTGACACTGACGGGCAAAAGCTTGCGGGCACGAAGTAACTGCCGGATGTGTTTTGGTGTGTCACCTTCGAGGAGGCCCTTGGCCTGCTTGCCGGCCTGATCCATCGCAATATATTCGAACGCACCCATAAACTATAACTAGTCTTCGCGTGTAACGGAAAGAACTTCATCGAGCGTCGTTTGACCTCGCATGACCAGGCGCCGACCATCCGCGCGAATGCTCGCGCTGCTTTCGCGAGCATGCCGCTCGAGGTCCTGCTCGCTTACGCCATCATGAATTATCTCACGCATGCGATCATCGAGCGAGATCAGCTCGTAAATACCTGTGCGTCCGATAAATCCGCGATTGCCTCCAGTTCCCGCCTTGTACAGGGTAGGAGCGTTTGCCGGATCGACACCAAGGACTTCGCATTCGTAGTCCGTGGCCGTGTAAGGTATTTTCGTTTCCTCATCCAACACGCGAACCAGTCGCTGAGCGAGAACGCCGATTAAACTAGATGCGAGGAGATAGGGTGCAACGCCCATGTCACGAAGCCGCGTGACGGCGCCGCTCGCGGTATTGGTATGTAAGGTTGAAAGCACAAGGTGACCGGTCAAACTCGCCTGCACTGCGATTTCGGCAGTCTCAAGATCCCGAATTTCGCCGACCATTACCACGTCCGGATCTTGACGTAAGATCGCTCGAAGACCGCGTGCAAATGTCATTTCTACTTTCGTATTGACCTGAGTTTGTCCGATGCCATCGATTAAATACTCGATCGGGTCTTCGACGGTCATGATGTTGCGGCTGTTGTCGTTGATGCGTTCTAGCGCGGC
This sequence comes from uncultured Gammaproteobacteria bacterium, assembly GCA_913063505.1. Lineage (GTDB taxonomy): Bacteria > Pseudomonadota > Gammaproteobacteria > Steroidobacterales > Woeseiaceae > UBA1847. The sequence goes on from CAJXYT010000007.1 coordinate 46,058, forward strand.
GTACAATGTCGTTGTCTTTCCTGAGCCCGTCGGGCCAGTGACGAGAATGATGCCGTGCGGTTTGCGTATGAGTTTATCAATCGCCTGCGTGGATCCGTCGTCCATACCAAGCGCCGCTAGATTGAGCCGTCCGGCTTGCTTGTCGAGCAGTCGTAGAACAACTCTCTCGCCATGCCCAGAAGGCATTGTTGATACTCGGACATCGACCGCTCGACCAGCAATCTTTAACGAAATTCTTCCGTCTTGCGGGAGTCGCTTTTCGGCAATATCAAGTTTGGACATAACCTTGATTCTGGATACGACCAGCGGTGCGAGCGCGCGACGCGTTTGCAGCACCTCACGCAATACACCATCAATACGAAATCTAACGTTCAGGCGATTCTCGTAGGTCTCTACGTGTACGTCAGACGCATGTTCCTTGATAGCTTCAGTGAGTACAGCATTGATGAACCGAATGATCGGAGCATCGTCATTACTTTCCAGAAGGTCCGATGGTTCCAGTTCCCGTGCGACTTGAGTCAGGTCAAAATCTTCGTCAAGCCCGTCGACCATTTGTGCCGCATTTTTTGAATCCTGCTCGTAGGTCTCTTGCAGCATGGCATCGAATGCTTCTGCTGATACGCGCGATAACTTTAATGGAACGCCGGCGAAACGCCGTGCTTCGGAAAGGCTTAATGGCGTAGCGTCGCTACGGTATACAGCTTCACCTGATTCTTCACTGATCAACTTGAGAAGCACACCATGTCGCTTTGCAAACGAAAACGGCAGAGATTTACGGACCGACTTGCCCGCGTCGTCTTCTGCCGCCATTACGATTTCGTTATTCGCTTCCATCGCCCACGCTGCCTTCCTGCTTCTGGACTTGCTCGCTACTCAATGGCGGCAGCATAGGACGGTTTTGGCCGGGCATCAGCGCGACGTCGTTACCCTGATTTCCCCTTTGTACTTCGCGTATAAAATTGTATTTGGCGTTGGTTTCCATTGCTGTTTGCGAGGCATCCCGTAAAATCTCAGCGCGAATGAAAATCATCAAATTGGTCTTGACCTTTTCGGTCTTTCTCGATCGAAAGAGATTTCCTAACAACGGGATTGATCCGAGAATTGGCACTCGTTGGTCACTCTCCCTTAGAACATCTTCGAGTAGACCGCCTAGTACTAGGA
>CAJXYT010000008.1 GCA_913063505.1 uncultured Gammaproteobacteria bacterium
CTATCAGGTCTGGGCGTTCATGGCGCCGGGTCTTTATCGGAAGGAAAAGCGATTCGCATCGCCACTGTTCATTTCGAGCGTCTTGCTGTTCTATGCCGGCTTAGCCTTCGCCTATTTTGTAGTGCTGCCTTTAATCTTCGGCTTCATCGCTTCCTTCGCGGCGGAGATTATCGACTGGAAACCTGATATCGCCGAGTACATCAGTTTTGTCATGATGATCATCTTGGTTTTTGGCGTTGCATTTGAGACTCCGGTTGCAACTGTGCTGACTGTCTGGACTGGCCTCACTACACCCGAAAAGCTTGGCAAGGCACGGCCATATGTTTTTCTCGGGGCGTTTGTCGTCGGCATGTTGCTTACGCCACCCGACGTCATTAGCCAGACGATTCTCGCAATACCGGTTTATCTCCTTTTTGAGCTTGGCATCATAATGTCGAAACTCTTGAAGTCAGGACGTATCAAGTAGCGCATGTGGGTGTAAGTAGTTTTTCTTAATGTTCAGTGCTTAACGAAGAGCATCGGCTTACTGGTTGCGGCTAGCCTGATCACTGGCGCAGCACTGATCGGCGTGATGGTCGCACCGATGGCGGGAGCGGGCATTGCGATTCTATTTATGGCTGGCTTCAGCCTCGCACCATCTTTGGCGTTGCTGGGGCTTGCTGCCGGCAATGACTAAAGTAGAGTAGTCGATGAAACCCACGGTGGCGTGAAACTTGGCATCAATCAGCGGCCAATGCAGGTTCCCGCATATGCTTTTTGCACGCCGGCATTCTCGATTTGGCAGCTGTTGTCATAGGTTTCGCCGTCCACTCCACAAACCGGCAAGAAATCATTCGAACAGTTTTCGCCTAGGCTTTCACAAACACCTGCGTATTCTATAGTGACACCGCGACGCTCGGCGAAACAGGCGTTACCGTAGGTCATCGCGTCTTCGCCACACACCGGCACGAACAAACGTGGGCATGAGCGTACGTTACAAAGCCCTTCTGTGAAGTTAGTTACACCGGCTTTTTCCCCGAAGCAGGCATTGTCATAGGTAACGCCATCTTCGCCGCACACCGGTGCGAATACCTGCGGACAATTGTTGACATCGCAAGCACCCTCGCGCTGTACCAAAATTCGATCGGCTTCAGCCTCGCAGCGATTCACAAATGTTCGACCGCTCATGCCGCAAACGGGGTTATCATAACTCGGACATCCGTTTATTGTGCAGGCGCCAAGACCAGCAATTTCAGCCTCTGATTTACCGGCAAAACACTCATTAATGTAAGTGTTGCCATCGGCTCCACAAACGGGATTGAATGTCTCAGGACAACCGTCAGGCTCTACGCCAACACACATACCCACTGTCGCGATTTCGACCCCAGCGACCCCAGCCACACAATCGTTACTGTATGTATTTCCATCTACGCCGCACACCGGATCGTATTGCATAGTGCAGGCAACCTCGTCGCCCTCTGCTAGAACCAGCGTCGACGCGGTTGAGGGAAATATTCTCTGCAGATCCACATCGCCAGCTGCTGCCGACGTCATGGAGCACACGAAAAGAGCGGTCGCACAAAGGCTAATATTGAATTTATGTTTCATTATTCTCTTTAGAGCGCCAATAGGTGGTGCAGTTCAACGTTTTGTTGCGACGCCCCAGTTTTATAACTCATTGTGGCGTTGGCGTCCCGCACCAATTCGCTAATCGTGACCAATTCAAAACCTTCTGCTTCGAGCTTGGGTAATTCTCGCTCAAGCAAGTCGAGGGTGCTTGAATATGGATGGCCAATCACAATGACAGAGCCTCGCTTGACAGCCAATTGCTTCATGCGCTCGAATTCACGTGCGACGGTTTCAGGGTGCCGATCCGGGTCGAGAAAAACATCGCGTTTGCGCGCGTCAACGCCCGTTTCGTCAGCGATCTTGATAGCGATGCTTTCGTGCGTTGTAAAGCTGTCGACGAAGAACAGATTGTCTCGCGCCTGTATCTCTTCCATCAGCCATCGCATATGACCGGGATGGCGAGTCAATAAGCTGCCGCGGTGGCCGTTCACACCAATGGCATGCGGCACAGATGTCAACGCAGCCGCAAATGTATCGTTGAACTCGCTGCGATTCATGTCAAGACGAATACCGAGCGGCTCTTCATTTCGGTCGCTCACCATTGCTTGCAACGGCAAGTGCAGCAGCACTTCTTTGCCGTGCTCAAAAGCGCGTACAGCTAGTGACCGAGCACCTGGCGTTCCCGGCAGCACAGCAAAGGAAATCGGGCCCGGCAGTGCGATTGCCCGTCGCCCCGCGTCAAGTCGGTAACCTAGATCATCAATAATAATCGCTATTCGTGGCGGGCTGTTAGCGGCACTTCCCGATGCCAGCAATACAAGTAGCGCGAGCAAACAAGCTCTTGCAGTCGTCATTGCGCCTGGCTGTGCATCACTGAGCGAGGCTTGAGTTGCAGCATCGCTTCCGCCAACTGTTGGTCGGCCTCGCTATCAAGGATTCCAGCTAGGTTGAGATCTGGAAACCCTGGCGTGTCATCGATACGAACATCGGGCGTGATGCCAATCTCGTGGATAGAGTCACCCGACGGCGTGTAATATCGCGACGTTGTAATTTTGATCGCACGACCCTTCGACAATGGTATGACGGTCTGTACCAGTCCTTTGCCAAATGTCGATGTTCCAACAATGGTCGCCCGATTATGATCCTGTAGCGCTCCGGCCACGATCTCAGCTGCGGACGCTGAGCCACTATTGACAAGCACCGCCATCGTAGCGCCGTCGAGAATGTCACCCCGGTGCGCCGAGCGTGTAAAGCGCGCTTCCACGGTACGGCCATCAGCCGATACGATGACTCCGGAGTCCAGAAATAAATCCGAAACATCCACTGCTGAATCGAGCACACCACCAGGATTATTACGAAGGTCCAACACCAGCCCTTCAAGCATACCGTGATTGGCCTTTTGTAAGTCATCAACGGCATGACTCAATTCACGTGCCGTGTTATCGCTAAACTGATTGACGCGTACGTAGCCATAAGACGGACGCAGGAATTCTTTGTGCACACTGGCAACGCGGATAATTTGCCGCTGCATGCCGTGATCTATTACGACATCGTCGCGCAATATAGACAAGGTCACCTTTGAGCCGATCTGGCCCCTCAGCCGCCCCATTGTGTCGCTCAATCTATCGTATTCAATGGCCAGTCCGTCAACGGCAACCAACTCATCGCCGCTCCGAATTCCCGCGCGTGCGGCTGGTGATCCGGCGAGGGGCGAGATAACTCGAATTGCGTTATCGATTTGCCCAATCTCAATACCGACTCCGGTGTAGCCTCCCGACGTACTGATGCGAATATCACGATATTCACTTGCGTTCAGATATTCGGAGTGTGGATCCAGATTACCAACCATGCCGCGAATAGCGCTTTCGAGCAAAATAACGTCGTCGACAGGCTCGACATACTCGCGCTTGACTCGCTCAATGACCTCGGCAAAAAGCTGCGCCTGCTCCCAAGCGAACTCCTGCTTAGTGACCGGCCCTCCAGGTCCGAGCAGGCCACCACCGATGGACAGGCTCAAGCCCATGATTACACCGATGACGACAACGAGAATTGCTCTTGTTTTCAAAGACATATGCTGTTCCAGGCGCCCCGGCCTTTGGCTCTTATGGCACAATCTTCGCACCTTAGCACAGAATACCGGCCTCTAGCCCCCGGGGCGGGGCGTCATCCAGTGCCTTGGATTAACCGGCTTGGCGCCCTTGCGAAGCTCGAAATACAGGCTGGACTGTTGTTGCCCACCGCTATCGCCGACCGTCGCTATTACGTCCCCCGGCGCCACCCAGTCACCGACGTTCTTGAGGATCATCTCGCTATAACCGTACAGCGTCATGTAACCTTCGCCATGATCAACAATTACGAGCAACCCCATGCCCGCCAGCCAATCAGCGAAAGCAATGCGGCCATGATAGACCGCGCGCACCTCGCGACCACGAGGTGCCGCAAGTATAACGCCATTCCACTTGATGTTACCGCCAACGCGCGGCTGACCGAAGTCGTGAACGAGTGTTCCGGCGACGGGCCAGATGAGGCGAGCCTTGTGCTTTGTAAAGGGCTCCTCTGAGCTAATGGGGTAGTCTGGCAAGATGCTCGTGAGCTCAGTAATTAATCTGCTTAGGTCCTGTTCCTGGGCTGTAAGACGGCCAACCTCTTGCCCTTCATCAGCGATTCTCTTACGCAAATTAAACAGCAACTCCTGACGCTCTTCGAGCGAGCTATTCAGCTCGCCAAGCTCTCGATATCGAGCTTTGACCAGACCCACCAGGCGCGCCTCCTCAGCAGCGATTTTGCTACGTAGCTCATCGAGTTTTCGAATCTCATCCATCACAGCGGAAATGTTCTCGGCGCGATAGTCATTAAGATATCGGTAATACGCCATCAGACGCCCGAGCGTTGCCGGATCACGCTGATTCAGGAGTAATTTGATTTTTTCCTGGCTGCCACTCATGTAAGCCGTACGCACCTGCGCCCCCAGCTCGTCAGACTCTTTGTCCAAATGAGCCTCGCGAACGACCAGGTCAGCATCAAGAGCCCGCTTTTCCTTTTCAGTAACCCGCTGCTGACGTTCAATGTCCTTTATTCGCATGCGCTGCTCGGATATCGCGATCTCAATGTTCTGCAGCTCACCGATCAGCCGGTCTCGGTCGCCCGAGGCGCGGTCCATACTCTTCTTAAGATCACTGATGCGTTCTCGCACCTGTTCGAGCTCCCGCTCTTTGACTTTTGCGAGCTCACCATGGGAATTTTGAGCCAGAACAACGCCAGACATGGCGATGAACAAGAAAAGGAAGGTTGTGCGGGTGATCATGCCAGCAGAGTGTAGAGCGTTCGGTGGGGTATTTCCTGCCGCTTTTACAGGTATACTTCCACGTTTGATGAAATCCCTTTGCAGAGAATCTCTCTGTCTGAGTACCTAATGGACAAACTTGTAGAATTCACCGGCAACAATACACTGCTGGTGCTGGCATTGATGATCAGCTTTTTTTTGGTCATATTTACCGAGTTGCGCCGCAAGGCGAGCGGCCTTGTGAGCGTTGAAGCGACGGAAGCTGTAAATCTCATCAATAACGATGCGGTCGTCATCGACCTGCGCAGCGCAGATGCGTTTTCCAAGGGCCATATTGTCAGCGCCCGGAATATTCCATCCGATGAGCTCGACGGCAAAATGAACAGCCTCGGGTCGATGAAGTCCAGGCCCATTATCGCTGTGTGCGAGGCGGGCGTTACCTCGACCAAGGCCGTGAACACACTCCGGGTTGCCGGATTTGAAAGCGTGTATGGTCTCAAGGGTGGCATGAACAGGTGGAGTCAGGATGGGTTACCTGTCGTGACGGGAAAGAAGACCAAAACCAAAAAACAGAAGAAATAAGTAAGGGCAATTTCGCGAGAGCTTCATTGACGAACAAAGTAGTCGTTTATGCTAATTCAACCTGCGCTTACTGTGGCGCGGCACGAATGCTATTAACCCAAAAAGCGGTTGTATTCGAGGAAATCGCCATCACTGATGATCCCTTGAAGCAACAAGAAATGCAGGAAAGAAGCGGCAGGCAAACAGTGCCGCAGATATTCATCGGCGATACTTCGGTCGGTGGATTCGAAGAACTCTTGGCTCTGGATAAGAGCGGAGAACTGGACAAACTGCTCACCGGGTAGTCCGGCGACAATAACAAACTTAAAGGAAAGAAAATGGCAGAGGAAAAAGCCGCTGAGAAGCGTATATCGATTGGTAAAATCTACTTAAAAGATTTCTCGTTTGAGTCGCCAAAGGCGCCCGAGGTCTTTCGTCATCCGGACTGGAAGCCGAAGACAAATCTCAATATAAGCAGCAGCCATACGGCGCTCAGTGATAATCAGCACGAGGTTGTACTGACAATTTCGGTTGAGGCCAAACATGAAGACGAGACTTTGTTTCTTGGTGAATTACAACAGGCTGGCCTGTTCGAGCTCGTCGGTTATGACGGCGACGAGCTTAGCGCCATCGTCGGCAGCTTTTGCCCGAACACTTTATTCCCATATGCCCGCGAAACCATCTCGACACTAATCTTAAAAGCGGGCTTTCCGGAATTCCTTTTGCAACCTATTAACTTCGATAACCTGTACGCGCAGTCCCAGAAACACCGGGACGAGACCTCGGCTGGGGAAAACGAGAAGAAGCACTGATAAACAACGACACTCAGCAGTCTATTGCAGTCATCGGCGCCGGCTCTTGGGGGACGGCGCTGGCGCTGCAGCTTGCGCGCTCCGGTAACAGCGTCAGGCTCGGTGGGGTTTTCGAGCTTGATTTGCTCAAAGCCATGGTGACCGACCGCGAAAACGTTCGCTACCTCCCGGGCATCAAATTCCCGAAAAACCTCAGCGCCTATCCGGACCTTGGTGGGTGCCTCGACGGTATTCGCGATATCCTTGTTGTTGTTCCGAGCCACGGCTTGCGCAATACATTGACGACGGCGTTGCCGTTTCTCAGCCCCGACTCCCGGGTCTGTTGGGCGACCAAGGGATTTGAGTTACGCAGCGGCAAATTACCGCATCAGGTTGCCGCCGAAATCCTTGGTAAAGACCGGCCTGTCGCCGTCTTGTCTGGCCCGACCTTTGCTAAAGAGGTCGCTGAAGGACTACCAACAGCGATGACGATTGCTTCAAATAATGAAGAATTCGGACACTCTCTTGCGGCCGTAATTTCGGGCGATAATTTTCGAGCGTATACCTCGGATGATTTTATTGGTGTAGAGGTGGGTGGTGCGATCAAGAATGTGCTCGCGATCGGCGCAGGCATGTGCGATGGCCTCGGCTTTGGCGCCAACGCAAGAATCGCACTGATCACTCGCGGGTTAGTCGAATTGACCCGTCTCGGCGTTGCGCTGGGTGCACGAAACGAAACCATGATGGGTCTGGCAGGTATGGGCGATCTCGTTCTAACCTGTACCGATAATCTTTCACGAAACCGGCGTATGGGTCTCGCGCTGGCAAGCGGCATGAGTATTACCGAAGCGCAGGAAGAAATTCAGCAGGTCGTCGAGGGTGTTCTGGCAGCTGAAGCAGTTAAAGAGGTCGCCGACAAACTCGAAATTGAAATGCCAATTTGTCACCAGGTCTTTCGCATACTTTATGAGGGCGCCTCTCCGCGAGAAGCTGTCGGCGCCCTGATGAGCCGCGAACTGAAGCCCGAAAGCGAGTGATTGCCCACCGCTCTGCCTTCGGGCTGCAAAAATCATTATGGCGGGCGGCACAGTGAATTGGGTTAGCGACACAGACGCTGCATGCGTGCATCGTAATGCAATGATCATGTTGAGCGGCGGCAGCTGGACAGACCCAACAATGGATATCGAGGCGATGACACTAGGTCGAGATTGGCTTTCGAAGCTCGCGTAATTCACCGATGGCTATTACGACAATATCCAATCGGATCCTGAGTCGGTGATGAGTAATTACGGGACTTCACACAAGCGTCTGGCCTAGATAAAAGGCCAGTACGACTCCGGCAAGCTGTTACGCCTGAATAGCGACATCAAACCAGCTTAATTCCCGCCGACGAAACCCAGCTGGCGCCAAGCTTCATAGACAACCACCGCCGCTGAATTGGAGAGGTTCAGGCTGCGGCTATGCTCCTTCATTGGCAATCGCAGTCTTTGCTCCGCCGGCAAGCCGTCGAGAATCGCCTGTGGTAACCCGCGTGTCTCTGGGCCAAAAAGAAACGCATCACCCTCTTCGTAAGCCGGCGAATCGTGAGCCACTCGGCCACGAGTGCTTAGCGCAAAGATCCTCGGTTGCCGCAATGCGTCAAGACAAAGTTCGAGAGACTTATACGTCGAAACGCTCGCAAACTCTGCGTAATCGAGACCAGCCCTTCTCAACCGTGGCTCATCGAGCTCAAAACCCAGCGGCTCTATAAGATGCAGCTGCACGCCCGTGTTGGCACATAAACGAATAATGTTGCCCGTATTCGGGGGGATTTCCGGCTGATAAAGAATAAGGCTAAACACTTAAAACCCTGTAGAATTCCGCACCGATGGTGGATAACCCCTTACAAACTGTTTTCTGCGGTATCAAAATGGCATCGCCCATCGTGTTACTTTCCGGCTGCGTTGGCTTTGGTGAAGAATACACGCGTGTCGAGGGATACTCGAATGCAGATGTTGGTGCCGTCGTGCTTAAGGGTACAACGGGAGAAGCGCGCCTCGGCAATCCGGGCCACCGCGTCTACGAAACGCCGGATGGCATGTTGAACGCCATCGGCCTACAAAACCCTGGCGTAGCCAAAGTAGTCGATGACATTCTTCCGGGTCTCGATTTCTCAGAAACGCGTTTTTTTGCGAACGTCTCCGGATCAACGATCGAAGAATATGAGCGGGTTACCCGGCGCTTTGACGATTCGGATATTGATGCGATCGAGATCAATATTTCCTGTCCAAACGTCAAGGAAGGCGGGGTTCAATTCGGCAATAACCCAGAGATGTCCGCAAAAGTGGTTGCCGCATGTCGCGCTCAAACGTCCAAGCCGATCATAACCAAGCTCTCGCCGAATCAAACGGATATTCAGGAAAATGCGCGCCTGTGCATCGAGGCCGGTACAGATGGCTTCGCGGTCATTAACACGCTCATGGGCATGACAATAGACAGTGAGACTCGCGAGCCGATCATTGGCAATGTGCGAGGCGGTTTATCTGGACCAGCAATCAAGCCGATTGCCTTACTAAAGGTGCAACAGGTCTATGAGGTGGCGAAGATGCACGGCACGCCTATCATCGGCCAGGGCGGCATAATGAACGCAACTGATGCCATTGAATTCATGCTCGCAGGTGCCGCGGCGGTAGGCGTCGGAACAGCGTTGTTCTACGACCCCCTCGTTTGCCCAAAAATCAATTCGGGCATCGAAAGCTACCTCAGGCGCCACAACAAAGATTCGGTATCCGAGCTCGTCGGCACCTTGAAGCTGCCCTAATGTCGGCTGCCGCCATTCGACGGCCCCTCCGCATTAATTCACCATAGAGGCATCCACGCGGAAAAGAAGGACGATGTCATCCCATCGGCATGGCTGCGACTATAGTTGTCCCGACCCGGCTGGCCTTCCGAGTGCGCGCTGAGGATTCGAAGGCGATGAAGGCGAAGGTAAGCCAGCCGATGTTGGCCAAGAGACGCTAGCTGCTTGCTAAAGCGGCCGCAGAACCTCACTGACAAGCAATGCTCCACTACGGCCGCGACAGATCGTCAACCCAGGGATTCCATTCAGTTCTTCGCCAATTCTACCCTCGAACCACCCACAGACTCTGCGAAGGAACCCTAATTATTATCCGGCAATAGACGAATCATCGGATTACGAAGCATAACGCGGCTATCAGAGCCTATGGATTCAAAGCCAATCGTGCCTCGGTGGAGACTGGCCGGTCCATCTGCATCTGCAGGTTCAGTGAATTCGTTGACTGTTTCACCATTCACTTTTACCGTGACTGTCTTGCCATCAACCTTGATGTAGTAGCTGAACCATTCGTTATCAGCATGTGGAGCGGTCTTCACTTCACTCACACCAACCAAGCTACCGGTCTTACTCTCGCCTTTTCGGCTGGCATTAATCTGAGCTTCATAACCGTACGTAGGAGATCCATCTTCCTTATAACGGGTATGAAAATAGACCCCTGAAGCTGACCCAGGATAAGTGTAGACATCAACTTTGAATTCAAAATTTTCAAACTGCCCACCTTCGATCACGCCATCGTAGAACAAATTTCTTTGGTCTCCCTGAACAATTAGCGTATCGGTATAGAAAGATCCACCCATATGACTGAATGATTCGCCAGCGGTTGCATTATCGTTTTGTGGATAGGCTCCCTTTCCACCAGGTGCTCGCCGATACCAATTGCCAGACGTCCAATCCACAGCATCTCCACTCTCGATCCATCCGTTGAGCGTATCATCCAAGAGTGAGATCCATCCAAGTCCACGTTCTCCTTCATACCCCGGAGCTGAACCATCATCTTCAAGTTTTCCGGCCGCCCAAAGAACGCCCGATGCAATAAGATTCAAATTCACATCTGAACCCATCGCAGAATTATGATGTCCCAGTGAACTAGTAAAAACAGGAACCCCTTTGTATTCATGTGTCCACGCTGTTTCAGTATAGGAATCTATCTCCACTGAATAAGCGTGAGATAACGGAGTCGCGGCGTCATGTAGATCAATAATTAGATACAGCTCACCACCGGGTGTTCGCCAAGAACGAGGATAGTTCTTCATGATCTGGTGATTCGGCTCCAGAGCCTCGATCGTGTAGGGAGAGGTATTAGGATGATCTTTTTTCTCATGGACGTATGAAACAGCTCCAATAAAATCCCACCATTCATCCGCTGCATCGCCCTCTGCATATTGATAAAGATGGATGGGGCAATGAAGAAAAACAGCAGGCACTTGATGCTTAACATGCTGATCAATGATTCCTTTTACATAACCTTCATCTTTTACTTGAAGGTTACAGTGATTGTAGATAACAACGTCGAACTCTGCCGCCCAATCATCCTCAGAATGACGGGAAAACTCGAAATCAGTTGATCCCATAGTAAGAGTATCCGCACCTTCATAGTCAGTTGTTATCTCAATATTGGAAAGGCGCTCCAACAGCCCTTCTTTGATCTGGTCCTTCTGCGTTCCATAATCGTGCCAGGGACCCCCACCAGTAATCATCAAGACGTTCAATGGATCCACATGATTATCATGCGCTCCGTGATGAGCTGCTCCAGCGTATTGAGATAAGCCGCTAGAAAAAATTAGTATTGAAATAGGAAGGAGTATTTTTTTAAATATATTTACATTCTTATTCATGTGCTGGTCCCCTAATGTTTATCTTATAGATTGAGTCGTATCTTTAGTTTATTGAGAATTCAAAAAATACACTTCACTGTGGAAGATCAGACTCATTCATATTTAGGCATCTTGCTTACTTTATTGAGCTTCTGCCCCTACTGGTAGAGCAAATGCATGCACTCTCTTTCCGAGGGCCGGTGATACAGGCGAACGAAAACGATCGCCGCCGCCGGCCGCTACGATCACAACATATTGCCTTCCATCGATTTCATAAACAGAGGGCGTTGCAAAGCCAGGTGAGTCCATTTCAAATTCCCACAGAAGTTCACCGTTGGTCTTATCAAATGCCCTGAAGCGGTTATCTTCTGTCGCTGCTATAAAGATCAGCCCGCCTTTTGTAACAGCCATTCCACCAAAGTTTTCGGTACCGGTATGTCGAATGCCCATCTCTACCAATCCAGGATATTCTCCGAGCGGAATAGACCATTTAATGTCGCCTTTTGCGACATCTACTGCAAGAAGCTTACCCCATGGAGGCTTAATACCGTGATAGCCCATGTGGTCAGTGAAATACTCTATCTGAGGTACATACTGTGGGGTGGATGTCGACCAAGCTAATGCGCCCGAGCCTCCACTCCAAGTTAAGCTTTCGTCAGTTAAATCAATATCAGATGGGGATATTACTTTTATTGCGCCAGGCTTACTTAGAAGAAAGGATATAACTTGATCCAATTTATCTTCCGAAAAATACGGAAAAGCCGGCATCGCACCTCTGCCGTTCTTAAGGATATTTTTTAGCTCATCAGCACTGTATGTTAGTTGATTAAGAGGAAGGCCTGTCCCCCCCTCTCGATTCGCACCATGACAATACGCACATTCTGCACCGTATATTGTTTTCCCACGATCAGATACATCTGCCATTTGATCAGGCTTGATGAGATCCAACGTTAATATAAAAGGAAAATCATTTACGTTTACGTAAGCCGTGTTTGTCTCTGGATCAAAAGCTGGACCACCCCATTCATTTCCTCCATGAATGCCAGGCTGCACGATCGTTCCTTCTACACTCGGAGGTGTATACATCGGTCCGGATCTCAGTGTTTTAAATTTCGCCAGTGCCGATGCATGAGATTCGGGTGTGATGGTGGTTAAATCAGACTCATAAATTTCCGTTCTTACAAGTGGATCAGGCTTTAAAGGCCATGGTTGAGTTGGATAAGGAACTTCACCAGGCGCACCGTCTGTCGGTACCGGTTTCTCTACGATAGGAAATAGAGATTCGCCGGTATCTCGATCAAACACAAACATTTTTCCCTGCTTTCCTGTTTGAACGACCACGTCTTGTTGTGTGCCATCTTCGTGGGTGATAGTAGATAACATCGGTGCAGGAGCAATGTCATAATCCCAAATATCATGGTGCATTGTTTGGAAATGCCATTGTAATGTGCCAGTCTCTGCATCAATGGCTAGAACGGAATTTGAGTAGAGGTTTTTACCAGGTCTTACACCACCACCGCCATGGATTCCACCAGTAGGGGCGCCCGTAGCAGCAAATACCCAACCTCTTTTCTCATCAACAGTGAAGCCACCCCATGTGTTGGCACCACCATAAATAACATTGTCTTCCCACTCCCAGGTCTCATACCCAGGCTGCCCTTCCAAGGGAATAGTGTGAAAAGTCCATTCGTACTCACCGGTGAGTGCATTAAAGGATCTAATGTTACCAGGGGGCGATTCTCTTCCCTCCCCGGGGTTGCAATCAACGATTAAATGGTCACCAAAGACCACAGGAGGCGAGCTTTGCCTTATTTTATCTCTTAACAAATAAGCAGGCCAAACATGATTTTTCTTTAAATCAATGTGACCGCCTTCACCAAAAGATTCTATGAGACTGCCGTCATCTGGGTTAACCGCCCAAATGAGATCTTTTGTGGTATGGAAAATTCTTGCGTTGTTGCCGTCCTCATCTTCCCAATGCACCTCGCCTCTCATGATGCCATTGGCGAGACTATCTCCTCTGGGATGATTTTCAGACGGATCAAATCGCCAGAGCTCTTCTCCGGTTGCCGCATTCAAGGCAATAAGATTTAATTCAGCATCAGAAAAATACATCACGCCTTCAATAATAATCGGGTTGGATGACATTCCCGGTCTAACAATAGTATCGGCATCATAGGTCCATACTTCTTCTAACAACTGAACATTTTCAGTCGTAATTTGCTTTAGAGAAGAGTAATGAGATCCTTCCTGATCACCACGATAAGTAGCCCAATCAACAGAGTTATTCAGTCTACCTTTCTCGCCGGTAGCACTTACTTGGCTCGATGTATCGTTATTCTCGCAGCCAGACAATATTAGGACAGCAATAAATACTAGGGGGGAGAATAAATGGATGTTCTTGTTCATTATTTCATAGCCTCATTCTGTTTGTGCTTTATTGATAAAGAATTTTTTCTATGTTGCTGCCAATGTAAAATCAGGCAGTCGTTTAATGACTCCACCTTCCATAGCTGACTCATGGGCCAGCAAACCAACGCATGTCCAATTCGCTGATTGGACTGCATTAGGGTAGGGATCTCGATCATTAACAACGGATGCGACAAACTCATTTACTAAGTGTGGGTGCGAACCTCCGTGGCCAGCTCCTTGGATAAAGGATAAATGAGCATGCTCATCTGCATCATACACTCCTTCCAATGTAAACTCGCGGATCTCTTCCGGTAGTAAATGCCCATAATCTGGCACCTTAACGCGTTCAGCTTTTTCCGCTTCGGGCTTATCTGCCGTATGAAGAACTGGATCTTCCCCTTCAATAAGCGGCCATTCAAAGGACTTTTTCGTTCCATACACATCAAAGCTTTCTCGGTATTGACGTGACATATCAAACAATGAACGATAAATGTGAGCGGACAAATCAGAGTCCTTCAGCTTAATGTGACATGTTTCAAACGCAAAGGAAGAGCCTGACTTTTCGATAAGATCATCGCTGACTGTTCCCGAACCGAAACACGATACATATTCTGCTTCTTTGTTAGTAAGCCCAAGAACGGGACTGACAACATGAGTTGCGTAGTGCATAGGTTTCATATATTGCCAATAGTCAGGCCACCCTTCCATATCCTGGGGATGACTGGCTTGCAAATATTGAATTTTTCCCAATTCCCCTTTCTCATAGAGCTCTTTTACAAACAGATATTCACGGCTGTAGACAACCGTCTCGGCCATTGTGTATTTTAATCCCGTCTCCGCGACCGTTTCTACAATTTCCTTGCAATCCTCAACAGTGGTTGCCATCGGCACAGTACAGCAAACATGCTTGCCCGCACGCAACGCCATCAGCGAGTGTTCCGCATGAAGGTGAATGGGTGTATTTATATGTACAGCATCAACATTTGGATCTTCCAGGAGCTTTTCATACGAAAGATAACGTTTATCTTGATCGATATTGAAAGCATCTCCTACTTTATTAAGCTCCGACTCCGAACGCTGGCAGATTGCATACATATTCGCATCAGGGTGCTTTTGATAAATCGGAATGAATTCAGCTCCAAACCCTAAACCTACAATTGCAATATTCACCTTACGCTTCCTAGTCTTAAAATTTTAACCATGTTTTTGATCCAAAAATTCAATGTCTTATTTGTTTGTAAGGATATCAGTTTATCCGCCGCCTATTCAGGCCACCGATCGCGACATCAATACACCAACAACAAAATTATCATTAATTATATAAGGGGCTCATCCTCTGAACGCCGTTTTTCTAAATGCACTACTCTGTAACCGCCTGTACGGCTGTCTCTGATAAACCACACTAAAAATATCAGCCCAACTGCAACTGGAATCGTCGATAACCACCGAAAAGCCATGCGCCCTCCATAGTTATCAGCGGGCCCCAGTGTTGCCGAAGCCTCTTGTATGAGCTGAGATTCCTGGGATATCCCAGAAGAAATTAAAGCCCGGAGCGCATTCCCAGTTGCAACACCTTCTAACAGGTTGTTTTGACGATAGTAATCAAGAGCAGCTTTTGTTCTTGATAAAATATTTTGAATATCAGCTTCCCGATATCCTAATTGCTGCATAGCCTCAGGATTGCCCTGCGCTTGAATCGCCTCATTTAGATACTCTGGAAAATCTTGTTCTACCTGCTCTAGAATTTGAACCGTAGATTGTTTATCCAATGCTTCGGGAAGGTAACCATCAGCAACCTCTCCGATGAGAGCATTGGTAACTCCTCCTCCCGCAAAACCCATTCCAATTAATAGCACAATACCCAAAGACCCTGCCTTGGGAAAACGCTCACTCATAATGCCAATCATGTTGGGTACAAAGAATGCCATACCAGCGGCAAAAACAGCGCCAGCAAACATCAATGGGAGAATGCTTGCTTCTACATAACTGAACAGCAAGAGGCTAATAAAAGTTAGAATTGACCCGCCTAAAAGCATTCCTGTGGGGGAAAATTTTTCAACCAAAGGTCCTGCATACATTCGCAAGAGAAACATCAGTCCACTCATCCAAACCAACACCAATATTCCATGTAATCCAGCTGATGTTAGTAAATCAGGAATCCAACGCATGGGCCCCATCTCCATACCAAGCGTGAATACCATCAGTAAAATAAGACCCAGTACTTTAGGACTGGTAAAGGTATAGCTAAACATCTCTCTGACAGGAATACCTGCTTCTGCGATTTCAGTTTTTGGGAATTTACTTGGAAAGAGCAGCCACCCATAGATAAATATGGGGATATACACTATTGCCATTTGTGCAGTCCAATGGCCAACTTCAATAATTCCTATTGACCCAATTTGGGACATTCCCCAACCAATCAAACCGCCAAAAACAATCCCTCCCATGTAAAAGCCATGGAAGTGATTCAGTTTTGTTGTTTTATTGTCGGGATACAGAGCCGCTGTCAATGGATTACCAGCAACTTCAATCATTCCGTTGCCGAAGCCCATTCCAATAGCGCCCATAAATAAAATCCAGAATGCAGAAGGGTCGCCTGTAAAAAAATAACCGATCAAAAATAGAGTCACGCCGACAAGGTGGCCAAAAAACGCACATATCGTCGCAATTTTCAGACCAAATTTTTCCATAAAAGGGCCAACCGTCAACAGGGAAATGGTCATCCCCCACATTGCTGCTCCGCCAATGTACCCAACATCCGCATTAGTAAGGATAAATTCGGTTTTTAACTGACCCAGAATATTACTTACTAATACAAAGGAGAACGCTGTTGGCAGTAAGGCCATACAGATACCTAAAAACAATTTATCCGGGTCAATGTCCCGGTCAATATTCATTGTCGAGTTCGTATCCATAGACTTTTTACCTTTTAATTTTAATTTTAATTTTGCGGGAGCCAAGAGAAGAAATATCAAAACATGTGTGTTTCTTTCCAGTGCCGCGTTTAAAGCTGGTCAAAAAAAAGGCCCGCAACAAGCGGACCCTTTCGATCATACATTATCTATCACTTCCAAGGGAAGTAGTACCCACCGACATGGACATGCCAGTGGGTACTTAGATATTTGCTTCCTTTCTGACTTCTATCTCTAGAAGGTGTACCTCGCACCAAGCATCAGACGCATATCGCCTTCCATGAAGGACTGTACTTGTCTTTCTGTCCGGCCGCGGAAGACGACTGGTGATTCAGTCATATTGATGCCTTCCAGGGTGAGGGTCAGATTATCAGTGGCAGCATAGCTAGTCGTGAAGTCAAGCTGCGAGTAGGCATCAACAAACCGCGGAATCCGATCACCGATGTTGGTGTTCGACAGGAACTCACCGCGCTGGTTGTAGAGTACTCGTGCACTAAACTTATCGTTCTCGTAGAAGAGAATGAGATTCGACGAATCTGACAAGCCGGTCTGAGCAAACTGATCAGCAGCACTTGGGTCAGCGTAAACGTCGTAGCCGATGTCACCGCTTACAAATGTCGCATTAGCCTGCATTCCGAAGCCGCTGAACGCACCAGTGAAGAAGTGCACCCAGTTCAACTCCCAACCTTCGATACCGGCAGTCGCCGCGTTCGTTGGCTGCTGAATGATAAAGTCCATCAATGGATCATTAGCATCCGGAGCGATGTCGTATGCGGTTGCGAGGTTAGATGACAGCAAAGCACCGCCTGTTTGACTAGGATCGATGTAATCCGCTGCGCCATTCGTGTACACAGAAGGATTATCAAGGATCGCGGTCATTGAGAACATATTCGTCTCAGTCACCAACCAGCCACCTGCAAGCAAGGCTGCAACAGCAGCACCAGATCGTGATCCGGCTACGCCAGTCGAAACATCGCGCAGACCAAACAGGTTGCCCTGTACTTGCTCGTTACCGATAAAGTTCGCTATTGACTTGTTGAAGTAAGCAACCGTAACTGCACTGCCGTCGCCGTAGTAGTACTCCATCGATAGATCGACGTTGTTGGACTTCAGCGGTAACAGTTGTGCATTACCCCGACTACCACTAGCCTTGCCGCCCAGGTATGTAGCTGTGTCTGGACTACCAGCATTGGTCTTAAGGAACATACTGGTTAGACGTGGTCGCGCGATGGTTGTGCTGAAAGAGACTCGCGCTTTCAAGTTGTCGTTAACATCCATAGACACGTCGAGGCTTGGCAGGAAGTTGTTGTATTTGAAATCCTGCTCAACATTCGAGACAGACGAACCCAAAATGGTTTCGAAGTCGTTGTCCGATGCCCAAGGCTTAGATTGTGGAACACCCTGTACTGAAAGGGAGTTAACACTTGTGGACTCATGACGCAATCCGACTACTACCTGTACCGGCATATCGCCAACTTCGCCGTCGGCGATGAACTCAGCAAAGACAGACATTGTGTCTTCGGTGATGGTGTTGTCGTCTATGCTGCCGTAGACACGATTGGATTCGTCAAATACCGAGCCGCCACCGGTGGTAAAGCCGTCAAAGGCTTTTGCCATCGCTATTGGATCGATAAAGAACGCTACGTCACCGGTTCTGCGTGGTATGGAACCTGCTGCTACGTTTCCGCCGGCAGCGGTGTAATCAGCAATCACTGTTGCCAGTGGCAGAAGGCGATCATCATCATCTCTAAACTCGCAAGTGATGCAGATTTCTTCGATAGCATCGTTGCCCATTAGAGCTGAGATATCACCAATGAAACCAGTGTTCCAGCCGCCGAGCGTGCCATATGAGCCTTTCCCGAATTGATTCATCTCGTAATCAACGTAGCCCATGCCAAAGTTAGCTCTGATTGGGCCGCCGTTATCAACTGCAAGCGAGAAATTAGCCTGGTTGACGGTGCTTTTTTGATCACTAAAGGCACGAATCGCGTACTGAGAACCGAGATCTGACTTTTCGAAGACGCCGTTCGCGTTACCGCCAGCGAAGTTAACAACTGTACCGTTAACATTTGTGCTGGTGGCTGGTGAACCGTCTGCGATGGTCTGAACGGTGACAGGTATTTCCGAGCGATAATCGACGAACTGAGCGCCAACAGCCTGACCACCGATGGAACTTCCTTCAGTGATGCTGCCCATTGGGAAGTTACCGCCAGCTTTCGCTACACCAGTGGAGATGTCTGCGGTGAATGTCATCGAATCATTGATCACATACTCAACGTTCGCGCCGAAGTTAGTCAGCGTATCTTTTATCGAGAAGAGGCTATTACGGAAAGGAAGCTCTTTACCTGATTTGGTGAAGTCGCTACCGCCGCCAACTACGAGTGGCTCGCCGATAAAGTTCGGAAGGCTAACAGCCGGATCATCATCAAATTCGATGAAATCGAACGAACGTACAAAGTAAGGAAGATCCGAAACAGCCTTTGAAGCTTGCTCTGTTGTCGCGAACATGCCATCCAATGTAATGGTCAAGCGGTCGTTAGGTGCAAACTGTGCAGTCAACGCGGCGTTGGTGCGTTGGCGATTGTTCTCGCTGTACACAAGGGTCGAAGACCGTGGGAAACCAGTCAGTCGATCAGCCGGTGGAGGATTGACTATGGTTGCGCCCGCAAATGCTGGAGCAGTCGCATCGAACGGGTTCTGCCAAACAATATTGCCCGCTAGTGCCGTACGATTCGAGTATTCGCGATCCTGATAAGAACCGAAGGCTGAAACGCCAAAGGTACCTGCATCATTCACCCAGCTACCCAGACCACTTAGCTCAGGGGTCATGCCGCTAGCACCGCCGTCTTGTACAGCTTTGGCGCCAAACGTTAACGCATTACCTGTATCAAGAGGTCTGATGGTTTGGATATTGATCGTGCCGCCAATACCACCGGAAGGAACGCCAGCTTTACCTGATTTGTAAACCTGCAAGCCCTGTACACCCTCAGACGCTAGATTCGAGAAGTCGAACGAGCGCGAATCGGCAGAGTTAGTGTTGGCGTTGATGCCGAAGAACCGAGCCCGAGCATCTGCACCAGGCATCATGCGGCCGTTCAAGGTCACTACGTTGAAGTTACCACTGAAGCCGCGAATCGTGGCTTCGGAACCTTCACCCTCGACGCGGTTAATGGATACACCAGTAATACGCTGAAGTGATTCTGCCAAGTTGGTATCAGGGAACTTACCGATATCCTCGTTGGAAATGGCGTCCATGACACCTGAAGACTCACGTTTAACATCAAGAGCCGCCTGCAAACTGCCGCGAATACCTGTGACTACAACTTCTTCAATGTCGGCATCCTGCGCAATCGCTGGGCTAGCAGCAACACACAAAACTGCTGATATTGCGGTAGCCAGTTTGGTTTTTCGCATAATTGTTTTGTCTCTACTCATTTTCAATTTCCTCGTTAACTCGATCATCCCGGTCATCCCGGCTTTAAACTTTAGTTTCACCAAGCGCGGCCTTAATGACCCCGCTTGCTGTCTGGTAACCGGAAGGAGTTTGTGCGCTTAGGCACACAGCTATCCCCCGGTCGCTGTATTAAATGCTTGCTTCCATATCACCACGAAAGGCGTTGGATAGTGTGTGCATTTTTTTTCAAGCTATCACTATTGGACAAACAACGCCAGTTCTTTCAAAGATTTTTTGAATCTGTTGTATTTTCGCGTCATGTTAACCCTCGTTTGCTATAAACAAGGGTTATCACGATGCGAAAACACAACTATCCCGACTGGCGCTAGCGCGCCCTTACTTCTTATACTTCTTGCTGCGGACAGGCTGAGCCTTTTTCCATTCCTTCCGACTGACGCTTCGAACCTTTTGGGTAAAGGCAAAGGCCCCGTTTTTATTGCCGACCACAAAATCGGGCAGCCCATCTCCATTAAGGTCTCCGCTGACCAATTGCCGTCCAATGCCTGCCTGGTCGTCAATTAGATGAGGAACGAATTCTACCTGGCCGTCATCCTGGCGCGTGAGCCGGAAATAATAGATCACTGGGTCTTGTCGAGATCCTTCGTCGCCGAAGTCATGAGCTCGATAGGTCTTGCCGGTCAAAATGTCTTTCAGGCCATCGCCATCGATATCGACAAGCTCTACTGCGTGCAGCTGGGAGAATTGAACCCCATAAGGGTTGTCGGTATTTTCTTCCTGCTTACTCATAATGATGTGTTCTTTAAAGGTGATCATCTCTCCATCGTCACCGTATTGACGGACCTGCTCATACCAGCTCAGGCCCCAACCGTGAGCGTCTTGACTAGTGATAACGTCATTTAGACCGTCGCCATTCACGTCATAGGCATACATATTGCCTCCCCCGGTTAAACAGCAGAATACGGGGTTGCTCGCACGATTAAGGAATTCATAAGGATGAAACTCCCAATCTTCACCGTCTTGCAGGGAGGCCGGTTGTCGCGCCCAGCCTTCTCCAGTTAGATAGTCGGTGCGTCCGTCACCGTCAATATCCCCAATTCCCATGCCGTGGGTGTAGTGATGAATGACTTCATCGAAGGTTGCTATCGGATGAAAGATCCAAGGAAGCCTCGGAGATACTGGGTTTGGTGATACATAGCCATAATGTTCGTCATAGGCCATTAACAGCTCAGGTACTCCATCGCCAGTAAGGTCTTTAAAATCAGGCGCTTCGTTTTTAACAGCATTTGTAACAAAGTGCTTTTCCCAGTGGACTGGGTTCTTAGGACCCTTACCGCCAAAAGGCTTTCCTGGGTTTTCATACCAGTAGGCCTCAGTATTAGGTAGCCCCACTGTCATGATATCAGGCCAGCCGTCCCCACTGATGTCGTAGACATATGAAAAGAAATTGTCGTTAGCGTAATACGAAAAGTCATTTGGGCTGCGCCTGGTTGGCGCCACCGCTGGATAATATTCGTGACGAAAACCAGTTCTTCGATCGAAGTTAGGCCCTAAGTATAAGTTTGGCCCACTGACAATATCCATATGACCATCTTGATTGAAGTCACCCATCGAGGCGCCTTCAGACCAATAGATAGGGCTTAATTCCCATTTTTGAAATTCACGAACAACAAGTTCGCTGTGGTGGTCAGCCTGAGCCGTGACCGTTAAGCATAAGCAGGTGAATATCAATGCTGTGACGCGCTGAATGCTGTTCATTTAATTACCTTATCCCGGTTATCCCGGCTTTGTACTTTGGTTTCATCAAGCGTGGTCTAATGACCCCCCCGCTTGCCGTCTGGTTGCCGGAAAGAGTTTGTACCCTTAGGTATACAGCTATCCCCCCGGTCGCTATTTTAAGTTTTTCTTTGGGCACTTTTTATCATTATTGGCCGAAAAACGCCACCTCTTTTCATCGGCCCAGAGGGCGCGTATTAAGGCTCTCTGCAGGATGTCATCAACATCCGGCGGGCAGGCAGTAGCAGTGTCAGAGAGGATTTTTGAGGATGAGTATTATAAGGGGTAGGGTATCGGGGCAGCGGTAGGACACATAACCCTTCATCTCCTGTGGAATGTGATCAGCGGCCAAATGGGAAGGGGTGCTTATCCTTCTGATTCTAGAGTGCCTTCGACGTACTGAAGGCATCCACAGGAATACATTCAAGGCTTTCAATATCAAAATCCGGTGAGATCGAGAGTGGATCCTTTTCAATAACACCCGTGCGAACTCGTATGGTTGGAAGTCCAGCTGCATGACCGGCTGCGATGTCAGTCATGATCTGATCCCCAAGCATGAACGTTGATTGCCGATCTGTCCCAAGTATTGATAATGCTATGGTGACAAGATCAGGTTTAGGCTTGCCGATGATGATGGGCGTGACGCCAGAAGCTGTTTCAATGGCCTGCAGGATTGAGCCGGCACCTGGCTCGAATCCGCCGCCCTTGGGCAGCATAGTGTCCGGATTGGTTCCAATGAAATGCGCGCCTCCCAGCAGAGCTGTTTGGGCTCTTGCCAATTTTTCGTATGTAAAGCTGCGGTCCAGGCCTGCGATAACCGCATCAACATCTTCATCAGCAATCTCGAAATCGCGGTCCACCACCGCGCGCACCAATGCTTGCGCACCAATGACCATAACGCGGGATCTGGGCTCCAGTAAATCACTAAGCCGGTCAGCGGCGACTGCGCTAGTAGTGATGATACGCGCAGGATCGGCAGGTATGCCCATTGCGTTCAGCTTAACGCTGAATTCTTCAGCCGATTTCGTCGAATTGTTCGTGACAAATGCGTACGGGAGTCCGATATCATTCCAGCGTTGAAACACTCTAACGGCGGATTCGATCGGCTCATCGCCGCGATAGGTGACACCATCCAAGTCACTGATAATAGCGGATATTTTAGGCCAGTGTGTCAACAGGTCACTCAATCGCTCATCACCATGCCGCCATTCACATGCAGGACCTGGCCAGTGATATACGCAGCAGCCTCTGATGCTAAAAACACTGCAGCACCAACAATGTCCTCCGGCTGGCCGATACGTCCAAGCGGAATACGCCCACTATGACGAGCCTCGGTTTCTTCAGCAGGTCGGCCATGCATGGGGGTGTGAATGATACCCGGCGCAATCGCGTTAACGGTGATGCCCTGCGGCGCCGCCTCATAAGCGAGGAGTTGCGTCAGATCATGCACGATTGCCTTTGAGTAGCAGTAATCCGCACCACCAGCTTGATAGTTGAAAATGGCCCCCCGCGATGAAACCGACGAACCAATATTGATAATCCGCCCGCCACTTTTTTTCAATGAATCCTCATAGACAAGGCGCGTTAAATTCAACACGGCTTCGGTGTTTATTGAAAGCGTGTGTTGAATCTTTTTACGATCGCCATCAATCAATCGCTCGCCCGATTTGACCCCGGCGTTGTTGATCAAGATGTCTACCGGGCCAAAGTGAGCGCGGGCTTGAGCTAGCGCCTCGCCTATCCCGCTGGCATCGGATACGTCCAAAGCGATCGGCATGACACGGTCATTACCAGCCATAGCGGCTGCAACGGGTTCCGGATTCAAGTCTGTCGCAACGACGTTCGCAGATGCCTCCACGAAACCCTTGACGAGAGCCAATCCGATACCTCCAGACGCACCAGTAACAAATACCGTCTTTCCAGACAAATCAAAAATATGCATTTTTCAGAGCTCCTTTTTCGGCCAGAAAATGCTTGACCTCCTGTTCGGTGGGCATGGATTCCTGCGCGCCTTTACGCGTTACGCAAAGACTTGCGGTGGCGACTGCAAAGCATAGCGAATCCTCTATCTCCATTCCACGTGCAACCGATACTGCAAGCGCGCCGTTAAAAGCATCGCCGGCTGCGGTTGTGTCTACAGCGTCTACCGGAAAGGCCTTCTGATGTACGCGACGCTTGGCGTCTACATAAACAACACCATTGGCTCCGAGCGTGATGGCGACAGCGGCTATTCCGCTATCATGGAGGTGCATGGCAGCATCGAAAGCTTGATCGACCGATGAGACATGGAGTCCGGACAGTTCTTCAGCTTCGGTTTCATTGGGAGTAATGATGTCGATAAGTTTGCAGTCTGCCGCAGTTAGTTGAGCGCGCACTGGAGCAGGGTTAAAAATCAGGGTACGGTCTTTCTTGTTCTCGAAAGCGGCCCGGCAGGTGTCAACGGGCAGTCCCATTTCGACTACCATAACGGCATCTTCTGGCACGTCTTCCAGCGCTGCAAGCACATCATCTGGATTAAATTCTTCATTTGCACCTACATCTATACCCATCATGTTTGTGCCGTCGGTAGCAACAAGAATCAGCGCCTTGCCTGAGGTCCCTCCCGGCTTCCGACGGATTTTACTAGTTTGTACGCCAAATCCTGCTAGGGCACGCATCAGGCTATCTGCCGCGTCATCTTCCCCCAACATCGTTGCAAAATACGGCGTGCCTCCAAGACGTGCTGCAGCCACAGCCTGATTGGCCCCCTTCCCGCCGGCAAATTCCTCAATGGTGCCAATTAAACTTTGGCCAACGGACGGAAGAGCTGTGGAATAAAAATTAATATCAAGATTCGTGGTGCCAATGAAAATTAATGGCCGCATTATTTATAGGCCTGTGTAATTTCAGTGCCTTCTGCTGCAGCTTTGGCATCCTCGACGGCCAAATAGGCGGAAACGATTGCGGGCCCAATGGTGATTCCAGCACCGGGGTAAATACCTGCCATTATCGAAGTTGCGTCATTTCCGCACGCATAAAGACCTAGAATCGCGCTATCGTCTTCTTTTAGCACGCGCGCTTTTTCATCCGTCTTCAGTCCCGCCGCCGTACCCAAAGTCCCTGGGACGATTCGAAGTGCGATAAAAGGACCATTCTTAATCTCGCCCAGATTAGGGTTCTTCAGACCCAAGCTTGTATCCCCTAACGCTAGGTTGAAAGCGGACTCCCCGCGACCAAAGTCTGGATCCTGCCCCGAATGAACGTTTTGATTATGTTGGCTCACCGTGGCCATAAGAGCTTCTGGATTAATATCGATTTCCTTTGCCAGCGCTTCAAGGGTCTCGCCACGTTGGATATAGCCACGTCGGAGGTAACTGCCGAGGCTGGGAGTCCATGGCCAAGGTAGAATATCTCCCATGCCGCGCTTCTTCACGAAAGCTTCTTCGCAAATAAAGAAGAAACGCTCATCATCGGGATAACCATTATCAAAAAGGCCGATGCAAACGTCATGATACGAATTGGACTCGTTCACAAACCTTTTGCCTTTCGGGCCTACTGCGATGACGCCCGGACGACCTCGGTCAAGCCATCCATAGGGCACTATGGCGGTCGATCCATCCTTGTTTTTTAAGCGCGACACCGGGGTCCAGAAACCGGGACTGGCCACTTTCAGATCAAGCATCCCGCCGACCTTGCGCGCAGCTTTGATGCCATCGCCTTGGTTTTCGGCAGCACACAATGTGACATCATGCTGGTGTTTGGCTCCCATCTCGGCCCGCAATTCGGGATTGGCGGCAAATCCTCCGGTGGCCAAGATCACGCCATATCGGGCTTGGACGCGAATGTCGGAACCTTTATAGGAAATGACAGCACCGGTTGCTCGATCACTTTCAAAGATCAGCTCCTTCATTGGGCAATCGGTTGCCAGTTCTACATTCAACTTGCGCAAACTCATCAAGGCTGCGGCCAGAAACGCATTGCCGCCGCTCAATTCAGTGCCTCGCGAGAACTTCAAACGATCTATCAAATAGCGGCTGACGCGTCGCAGCACATGCAACAGAGCCGTGACAGACTTTAGCGGATTCAGGAAATGCTTGATCTCACTTGATGTGATCATCATGCCACCCAGCACCACACGGATCGGGTCTCCAATAAGATCAAAATCCACCCCTAACCGACGCCCATTGAACGGTACTGGGCTCAATGCCCGCCCTTTATCAACACCGCCAGCACGATTTGAATGATAGTCAGGAGCGCCGGCCAGCACGAATTTTACCTCCGAACGCTTCTCGATCTCCTGCACGGCTTGTGGGCCATATTCGAGGTAAGCATCAATTTTTTTCTCATCATAATAATTCCCCAATTCGCCACGCAAATACGTCCGCACCTGATCGAGCGAATCATCAATTCCGGCCGCAATGGCATGATCAGAACACGGCACCCAAATCATTGCATTCGATAGTGCAGTCGTGCCGCCTATCTTGGAAGCTCTTTCACACAGCATCACCGAATGTCCAGCTGACGCCGCATAAAGTGCTGCACAGACACCAGCGGCGCCGCTACCGATGATCAAAAAATCCGTAGTTTTTTCACTGCTCACTGTGGGTTACCTCTTCGAGAACGGAATAGATTTGAAGTTTTCGGCTATTGTCTTCACGGCGTGTTCTATCGGAATGCGCTCGATGGACGATGCACCGACGAAACCCACGCATTGGGTGTTCTCATACACTCGGCGCGTGTCCTCTGGCAACGCTATCTTGCCGCCATGACAGAGGAAGATCGGTGCATGACCGGCCGCCATAACGGCGTCTATCATCTCAGAAATCTTGCGTATTTCCTCGTCGACTTTAGTCTCGGTCTCGTGCCCCACAAGCCCGCCGCTCGTGGCGCCGACGTGAGGTACTAAACAATCGGCACCTTTTTCTGCCGCATCGATTGCATCCTGAACTGTTGCCACATACGCCATCGAAAAAATGCCACGTGCGGCGGCCCGTTCGATCAGCTCAACTTCGCGGCTCCAGCCAAGGCCTACCTTGTCCCTACGCTTACGCCAGCGCTCACCCATAGTCGAAATAGTAGGATAATTGATGATGCCCGAAAATCCAGCCGCCTGAAAATCATCCAGCAGCTGATCCAGATCCATGCGTGTCGGATCCCAGGCTTCGATACCACCAACTAGGGGTGTGTCGGATACCACATTCCGAATCTCGGCTGCCATGTCAATTGTGATGGCGTTGGAATCACCGATACGACTCGTCGGCAGCCCCATCAACCGTGACCGACCAGTGCTGTAAACAATCAGCAAATCTGCGCCGCCGAGTGCCGCACATTTAGCAACCAAGCCACAGCTGGTGCCCGCTCCGAGAATAGGACGACCGGCTTCGGTTTCTGCCGCCAAATGTTTCAATATGTTCTGTCGGGAAAAAGTCTTCATATAGGCTCATTGAGTTGTGTAATCATCCAGTCGGCGCAGAGCACTCCGAATTCGGGATCATTGATGTGAAAGTCGGTCTCTAAGACAGGGATGTCTGCCCTGAGCGTCTGCTTCATTGTATCGCGCCACGACACATTGGCTATCGGATCGTGGAAAGGTTTGCCCGGGCGATCGTAATCCGAAACGCCTTGCGCCGGCCAGAATACTGCCACCGGCCCTATAGATTGGTTTAGCCTGACCGCCGTTTGGTACGCAATCTTTGCGGTTTCGTCAGGATTTGTACGCACGAGCGTTGTCATCGGGGTGTGTCGGTATGTGGTTCGCCCTGAAAGATGGTTCGGCATCGATTCCGGCGGACCAAAATTAACCATATCAACTGCTCCCGGTGCTATAGCCTGAGGAATACCAACAGCCCCTGCTGCCGTCAAGCGATCCTCTCCTGCGCTGGCTGTTCCATCCAATAGCAAATCAGCCATTTCTGTTGTTGTTAGGTCAATCACACCATCAAACTCGCCCTTGGCGATAAGAGACTCCATGGTGCGTCCACCTGCACCATTCGCTGGAAAGACGATGACGGTCACATCGGAACCTTCGAGACGAGACATGACCGATTGAACTGCTGGTGTGGTGACACCAAAGGACGTGACAGCAACCGTTTTTCCAGGTCGACTTACCTCCTCTTCCCATTCCAATCCGTATAGCATGTTTGCTGCATTGGTCAGCACGGCATGTGTGAACCTGTTTATTCCCATTAGGTCCACAATTGTTGGCAACAGTATGGTGTCAGACGTGGTGGCGATCTCCGCTAGCAGCGCTGGCCGAGCGCTCGTAACAAGCACCTTTGGAAATCCATAGGGCAGATCGCATGTGATTTGATGAAAGACACCAGCGCCCTTACCACCACCAACTCCGGCGATCGCAGAGATTTCTCCCGCTTTGAGCAAGTCGTTAACAATGGCTGTTGCACCAGATGCCATCGCGTTGAGTGCTTCTGCTGGTCCATCCACACCGATGGGCATGTTGGTTCTGCTTACGACGGATTCGCGCGTTATATCCCCAGGGAAATTTGGAGAACCGGCCGTCCCAACATCCATGACACAAACTGAACGGCCACGTGCATTAAGCTGTTTCTTAAGAAAGGCGACCTCATCTCCCTTGGAATCGAGGGTAGCGACAAGTAAGATCTTCCCTTTGGATGCGTGCATTCATTTCTCTAGCGGATAAATTTACTACAATTTTCTCATGTCATACCTCTAAAGTAGAGGCTACATGTTAGTTTCAGTGGGGAAATTTAAGGGCATTTGCAATTTCCCGCCACTTCCAGAGTTTGAAAAGGAGGGGGAGCGAGCACTCATTGAGGATATTACAATATTTAGGTTGGTGCGGTAACACTTTATCCGCCAGCAAGATGCTGCTTTTGGGGCATTCAATTTCAACAGGAGAGAAAATATGAATTTTCGTCGAACGTTAAAATCAACAGTGCTTGCAATCACTATTGCATTCGCGGGCACCTCAGTACTTGCGGCTGACCTCAAAATTGGACTTGTTCAGATTAATCAACAGGCTCTCTTTTTCAATCAAATGAACAAAGGTGCAAAGGCAGCAGCAGATGCTGCAGGGGTCGAATTATTCATTTTTAATGCAAACAATGACCCAGGAAAACAGGCAGATGCTATCGAAACCTACATTGCTGAAGGCGTGGATGGTCTAGTGGTAGTGGCGATTGATGTAAACGGCGTTATGCCAAGTGTCATAGATGCCGCCGCTGCAGGTATCCCAGTTGTTGCCGTTGATGCAGTCTTGCCGGAGGGCCCACAGAAGGCACAAGTAGGTGTTGATAATACACTTGCAGCGCAATTGTTGGCGACTCATCTCATTGACCATCTTGGTGATAGTGGTTTTGAGGGCGTGGAGCTTGGTATCGTTGGTGCGCTCAATTCGTTTATTCAGAATGTCCGTCAGAAAGGCTTTGAAGACGGGATTTCAGATGATTCACGCATTAAGATTGTCGGCGCAGTTGATGGCCGCAACTCGCAGGACAATGCTCTAAGGTCTGCCGAGAATTTGATAACAGCGAACCCTGGAATTGATGTGATCTATGCAACTGGTGAGCCAGCTCTTGTAGGCGCAATTGCTGCCGTTGAAAGTCAAGGACGTACCGGCGACATCGAAGTGATCGGTTGGGATTTGACTGGTGAAGTGATTGCCGGAATTGATGCTGGATACGTTACCGCCGTAATTCAGCAGGATCCGACAGGTATGGGTAATGCTGCGATAAATTCAGTGCTTAGATCAATTGCAGGTGAGGCGATTGAATATGATGTTGCCATTCCAGTCACCATTGTTACAAAGTATAACGTTGATCCTTATCGTGAGGTTTTTAAGTAGTGGTCTCGCAAGACTTGTTGAGTAAGGAGATGGCCCAAGCCACCTTCAATCAATCAAAACCGCGTATTTCAGTGCGAGGAATAAAAAAACGTTTTGGTGCGGTTGAGGCCTTGCGCGGTGTCGATCTGGATATTTATCCAGGCGAGTGTTTGGGCCTCGTGGGCGACAACGCGGCCGGTAAATCAACTTTTACCAAAATGTTGTCTGGAGCATACGTGCCGGATGAAGGTGAGATGAAGATCGATGGTCGCGAGGTTCGCTTTGAAACGCCGAATGATGCCCGCGAACATCGGATCGAGATGGTCTATCAAGACTTAAGTCTTTGCGACACGATTGACATTCCGGGCAATCTTTTTCTGGGGCGGGAGCTGCGCAAATCGCCCGAATTTCTTGGCTTCCTGAATAAGGGCGAGATGCGAAAGAGTGCACAGGAGATGCTGGATAAACTGCAAATCCGCATTCCAAATATAAATTCTAAGGTTGCGATGCTATCAGGAGGTCAGCGTCAAGCCATCGCCATCGCCCGCGCCGCCGCATTTAATCCTGATGTGCTGATAATGGACGAGCCAACATCGGCACTTGCAGTCGCGGAGGTCAACGCTGTGTTGGACCTGATCAACCGTTTAAAGGAAACGGGAGTTTCCATTATTCTGATAACGCACCGATTGCAGGACCTATTTCGCGTTTGTGATCGCATCGCCGTTATGTATGAGGGCACGAAAGTGGCCGAACGCAACATACACGAGACTAATCTTGAAGATCTAGTCCAGCTGATTGTTGGAGGGCATGCGCATGCAAACACAAAGCAAAAATAAGAGCGTCGAGCTGACGGAATTTTTGGCCCAAAATGCACAGGTATCTAGCATCGCTGTCTTTCTGATGGTCTGCGTTGTCGGTTTTTCAGTGTCGACAGACGCCTTTTTTACTAGCAACAATTTTCTAAATCTTCTGCGCCAATCGGCTCCTTTAATGATCGTAGCGGTGGCGATGACGTTCGTGATCACCACTGGTGGGATCGATTTGTCAGTTGGTTCGACGCTCGCACTTGCGAATGCGCTGGTAGCAATTGTCATAGCGCAGGGAACGCCTTGGCCGATAGCAGTGCTAATTGTACTGAGCGTGGGTGCATTGATCGGACTGATG
This sequence comes from uncultured Gammaproteobacteria bacterium, assembly GCA_913063505.1. GTDB lineage: Bacteria > Pseudomonadota > Gammaproteobacteria > Steroidobacterales > Woeseiaceae > UBA1847. The sequence continues at coordinate 30,290 of CAJXYT010000008.1, forward strand.
CAGGGCTGGTTTATCGCATACGAGAAAATTCCACCTTTTATTGTCACCCTCGCGGGTCTGTCAATTTTCCGTGGCATCGCACTTTTGATGACCGAAGGCTTTTCGATCCCGATCGATCGAGGTTTAGGTTTCATAGCTCTTGGTCGTGGCTGGTTCATGGGTGTGCCGATTCCGGCGATCCTAGCAATAGTTGTGGTTGTGGCTGGTCTTGTTACGCTCTCGCAGACGACGTTTGGGCGTCACGTGATCGGGATTGGTGCGGATACAGAGTCGGCGCGACGTGCGGGTATTTCGACAAAGCGCGTGATTATCATGGTTTATGTTCTAGCCGGAGTAGCCGCAGCTTTTGCCGGTTTAATTTTTGCCGCACGCCTGGCCAGTGGTAGTTCAAACGCCGGTGTTGCATTCGAACTGGAAGTCATCGCGGCTGTGGTTTTGGGTGGCACCTCCCTGATGGGCGGTCGTGGATCTGTAGCTGGCACAGTGCTTGGAGCGCTGACCATTGTCGTAATTGGTAACGGTCTGATCCTGTTGCACGTATCGCCATTCTTCACGCAAATTGTTACCGGAGCGATCATCTTGATTGCAATCTGGTTGAATACCAGAGTTTTTACTCGCATTGCTACAACCCATTGAGGAGTAAGATGATGTCGGAATCGACCGCTATGACAGTACTAGGCCCCATCCCTACTTCGGAGCTTGGAACCACGTTAATGCATGAGCATGTCTTCAATGATTGTTCTTGTGCTTGGCGCGGCCATGAGCCCGGCTATCATTCAGAAATTATGCATAAAAAAGTTGATGCTTCTATGCAGCAGCAACTCATCAAAGATCCGTTTGGATGTTTAGATAATTGCGGTAATGATGATGAAGCGTTGGCTATTCAGGAGCTCGCACCGGTCTCCGTGCATGGCGGAAAGACATTGGTGGATCCGACAAATCGTGGTGTCGGACGTGACCCCGAGGCTCTCATGCGAGTGGCGAAAGCCACCGGGCTTAATATCATAATGGGCTCGGGTTATTATTTGCACAGCTCACATCCAGCTGAATTGAGTACTCTATCGGTCGATGATATTGCCTCAGAGATTGAGGTCGAATATGAGGTTGGTGTCGATCAAACTGGTGCTCGGATCGGCTTAATTGGTGAGATTGGTGTTAGCACCGAATTTACTGATTCTGAGATGAAGGTTTTAAAGGCTTCAGCTAAGGCTGCTGTCCGAATAGGTCTCCCGCTGATGGTGCATCTGCCAGCCTGGGATAGGCATGCACATAAGGTGTTAGATGTAGTCGAGTCTTGTGAGCTGGATCCTGCACGTGTCATCCTTTGTCACATGAATCCTTCCCATGATGATCAGTCATATCAACAAGCTTTGGCTGCACGGGGGGCCTTCATCGAATACGATATGATTGGCATGGACTATATATATGAGCAGGGCAGTGTTACTTGCCCGACAGACCATGAAAGTGCGATAGGCCTCGCAAATTTGGCTGAAGCTGGCTTTTTAGATCAATTACTTTTGTCGCAGGATGTTTTTCTAAAGTCCATGCTTACCGCTTATGGCGGCAAAGGTTACGCTCATCTTTTTTCGGAATTCCTACCTCGTCTATTGGGCCATGGTTTCGGTCAGAAAGAGATCGATCATATGATGATATCCAATACGGCCACTTCACTTAAAATTCAAAAATAAAGAATATTACCTATGACCAACGTTGACGCCTCCTGTGCCTTTCTCGCTGAGAACTTAGAGCGCTTTTCTTCAATTCGTCGAGAGTTTCATATGCGACCGGAGCTTGCGTACGAAGAGACGGAAACCTCCACTCGTATAGCAGATTTTCTTACAGATATCGGCTGGACGGTCTCAAGAGGTATCGGTGGCACCGGGGTTGTAGCGACTTTAGCCGGAGGTACAGGTCCAACGATAGGGCTGCGTTCCGACATGGATGCTCTTCCAATTCTCGAAAAGAACAGTGTCGCGCACTCAAGTCGTTACGCGGGGAAAATGCACGCTTGCGGCCATGACGGACATATAACAATCTTACTAGCTGCAGCAGAGTTATTAGCTCGGGAGAAACAACGACCGGGAGATGTCCATCTCTATTTTCAACCAGCTGAAGAGACTGGAAGTGGAGCGCAGTCTATGCTGGAAGACGATGTACTCACAAGGTTTCCATGCGACCAGATGGTAGGTTTCCACAACTGGCCGACCCTTCCATCAGGAGTCATTTCAGTACGCCATGGCGTCCAGATGAGCGCCTTCCAATCGCTCGAACTGGATTTTCTATGTGGTGGTGGTCATGCGGCAATGCCGGAAAATTGCCCGGACATTTTCTCAGCTATGTCTGATTTTCTTCGCCAATCATATTCCAGATTAAGAGATCTGAAGCAGGAAAGTGCACCGGTGAGCTTTTCTTTCACACGGGTTAAAGGCGGCAGCGCCATAAATTTGATTCCAACTAAAATCAGTCTAGAGGCGAGTTTTCGATACAGCTCCAATCGTCAGTTTTTGATGGCTTGCGATATCGTCGATGAAATCCGCAAGCAAACTGTCGAACACTATGGAGTTGATGTTGAAATGAGATGGATCGAACGATTTGCTCCACTCGTTAATGATGAGGGCGTCACCTCGAGCCTGGTCAAAAGCCTGTCCGATATTCCTGGTGTAACATATCGAGAAACAGCGACACCCGCAACGGTTGCAGATGACTTTGGGTATTTTGCCGAGCATGTCCCAAGTTGTTATTTTTGGATCGGCACTGGACAGAAAAATACGAATCTTCATGCAGATAACTTTGATTTCAACGATAATGTTTTGAAGATTGCTCCAGCCATCTTACATAACTACGTTATGTGTGGTGGGCTTCAGGAGCAAGCGAATGAAGCGTGATCTCAAGTTGACTGCTGTTTCACCCAGCGAAACACAGGCCTCTTCCGTTAAAGTGTTTCATGGCTTGTCGACGGACTAGAACAACCAAGCCCGCTGACATTTTTTCTAAAACACCGGCCAACGGCGTTAACTGCTATTACTAATGGATCCGGAAGAATCGGTTGTCAGAAACCTGCTGCCGGTTTCTTACCTACGATCCAGAAACCAAAACTCTTATAAGAGGATAATCAAGGATGTCAGTTGGACAATTACGAGACAATGCAATTACGTCGCTGTTCGGGCAGCCCAAAACCGTCATTGGCGTCATACACTCGAAGGCACTACCAGGTGCTCCAAGATATAGCGGCGGTCCAGTTTCAGAGATTTATGACTATGCGCTGACTGAGGCGCAACGATATGCAGAAGCCGGTGTGGACGGATTGATCGTAGAAAATCACGGCGACATACCGTTTCTTAAACCCGATGCAATTGGACCAGAAACTGCTGCTTGTATGGCCGTTATGACTGAACGTGTGCGGATTGCAACGGGCTTGCAAATCGGCGTGAATGTTTTAGCAAATGGGGCGTTTCAGGCATTGTCCATCGCGCAAGCAGCAGGCGCTTCATTCATACGCGTCAACCAGTGGTCGAACGCCTACGTCGCCAATGAGGGAATAGTGGAAGGCCCAGCCGCCATGGCATTGCGCTATCGCAGAGCCATTGGTGCCGAAGCAGTTCGGGTTTTTGCGGATGTGCATGTTAAACACGGTGCGCATGCAATTACCGCTGATCGCAGCATCGAAGAACTGGCTCGTGATAACGAGTTCTTTGACGCAGATGTGGCGATTGCGACGGGCCAGCGCACTGGCAATGCTGCAACTCAAGAAGAGCTTACCACCATCGCTGGAGCAACAAGTCTGCCCGTGGTGGTTGGGAGCGGCGTTAACGAAGGCAATGTGGAAAGAATAATGTCAATCGCAAGCGGTGTCATAGTCGCAAGCTCTCTTAAGAAAGATGGTGTTTGGTGGAACCCCGTTGATCCGGTGCGCGCGCGAAGCTTCATGCGGGTGGTGAAGGACTTGCGGTGACGCTACGAGTCATTGGCAACACGACCCGCGATATTTTCTACCTAACGCAGAATTTTCCTGCGCCTGGCGAGAGCGTTCTTGCAGCGGAACGGAAAGAAGACGTTGGGGGGAAGGGGTTCAATCAAGCCGCTGCAGCCGTTCGTGCCGGAGCCAAAGTCTGCTTTACAACAGCTGTAGGCAATGATGCGCCAGCTGCAATCCTGCGCACTGCGATTGGTGCTGTAGAAGGAATGATAGCTAATGTTTTGACTGCGCCATTTTCCACGGACGAGTCGGTCATCATGATCAGTGACGACAGCGAAAATGCAATAGTCAGCACCGCTGACTGCGCCAGGTGGCTTGATGTCCAGAGTCTGGCGCCGACTTTAGAATCAGTAATCCAAGGCGATATGCTTCTAATGCAAGGAAACATGCGTCACGAGACGACCGCGACTGCTCTGAGCGAAGCACGAGCACGCGGCGCGACCAGCATCTTGAATCCAGCTCCACTTCCACAAGATGCGGCTGCACTGGTGGCACTGGCAGACATCGTCGTCCTGAATTTGGTTGAGGCTTGCACAATTTTGGGACACACGTGTGCAAACATGAAGGCCAACACCATCACCTCCGCCATCAGTAGCGGCAAGATGCTGCAGGCGCAAAGTGGGTCAGTTATCTTACTAACCTTGGGCTCAAAGGGCTGCGTCATCCTATCCGATGCAGACCCCATTGAAATTCCTGCACCTCGGGTAGTGGCGGTGGATACAACGGGTGCGGGAGACACCTTCACCGGATGGCTCTGTGCGGGGCGAATGAGGGGGTTGTCACTCGAGGATGCTGCTAGGGAGGCCGTGGATGCCGCCGCTCTTATGGTCACTCGCCTCGGCACAGGAAACGCCCTGCCTACGCGGGCAGAGTATGAAAAATTCGTGAGAGAATAATGTCAGAATAAACTTGGTTAAGACGGAGAAAGCACCCGCCTAGGGACGCATAAGACGAATAAACGCCCTCTTGCATCAAATGCAGCAATATTGGAACGCAGTTTAGCTCCTTGTCCACCCCTAACCGGTTGTAACCAGTTGTAACCAGTTGGGAAAAAGGTGCTTATCCTTCCTATACTCACTACAATTCGAAGAAGGCCCAGTGGGGTTTGGTCGACCATTATATTTTTGGTTCCATCAAAAACGTAACAGTGCATTTTCCCAAAGAGTATCTCGGAATTTTGGTATATATAAGTTAATCGCCGGCACGCAGACTGCGTGCAATTGCAACACAATTTAAATCATCAGCTCTCTGGAGAATTATTGATGGAGAAGAAAATGCGCGTCATCATCGCCGGTGGTGGAACGGCTGGCTGGACGACAGCTCATTGCTTGGCCAAGCGGCTGAGTAATATGCTCGAAATCATTCTAGTGGAATCCGATCAGATTGGAACCGTTGGTGTGGGCGAGGCGACCATTCCTACCATGCGTAGGTTTCATCAGTTTTTTGGAATTGATGAGCGTGAGTTTATGCGTGAAACCCAGGCGACATTTAAGCTCGGCATTGACTTCGTCAACTGGAGTAAGCCGGGCGAAAGTTATATTCACTCGTTCGGTGATATTGGGGAGAGTACCTGGCTGGCTGGATTCCATCAGTATTGGCTGGAAGCTAAGGCTAATGGTTTTGGGGGTAGCTTGGAGGACTATTGTCTCGAATTGAAGGCGGCCCAGGAAGGTAAATTCGCTACAAAAGTTGGTGATAAGTCATTGGCGTATGCTTTTCACATGAACGCAACGGCCTATGCTAAATGGCTGCGCAAAAAAAGTGAGTTACTTGGCGTCCAGCGAGTTGAAGGCAAAATTAATGAAATTACTGTTGATCCAGTGACGGGTAATATTACATCGTTGGAGTTAGAGCATGACAGACAGGTTGCCGGTGATTTTTTTATTGATTGTAGTGGCTTTAGAGGCTTGTTGCTCGGCGATGCATTGGATGTTGAATTCGAGGACTGGAGTCATTGGATAGCCTCTGACCGCGCTTGGGCAGTTCAGACGAAAAAGACTGGACCGCCTGTTCCTTACACAAGTGCGATTGCACATCCTATCGGTTGGCAGTGGCATATTCCTCTGCAAACCCGCACCGGCAACGGTCTTGTTTTTAGTAGCAAATTTTGTTCTGAAGATGATGCTCTTAAAACTTTACTTGGCAATATCACTGGAGAAACAACCACTGAGCCTCGTCTCTTGAAATTTAAAACGGGTCGCCGAATAAATCCGTGGCATAAAAACTGTGTTGCCATAGGCTTAGCGAGTGGTTTTATCGAGCCTCTCGAATCAACCAGCATACATCTGATTAACACCTCACTCGTACGCTTGATGAATCTCTTTCCATTTTCAGGTGAAATGGAGTCGTCAACTGAGCGCTTTAATCGTGAAACTCGCCTTGAGTGGGAGGCGGTACGTGATTTTATCATCCTGCATTACAAGCAAACGCAACGGGATGACAGTGAATTCTGGAATTATTATCGTACTATGGATATCCCGGACAGCCTCGCTCACCGCTTAGAGATTTTTAAGGAAAATGGCTATGTGTGGGAGGATGAAGTGAATTTATTTCGCACGCACTCTTGGGTTCAGGTGATGCTTGGGCAAGGCTTAATCCCAAAAAATCACCATGGTGCAGGTCGCATGTTGCCGCCGAAGGAATTAAAGCGGCAGCTTGATGGGATGATCACTTCTGTAGATCAGGATCTTGCCAAGCTGCCCAGTCACAGTGACTTTATTAAGCAGTATTGCCCGGTGGTAGAGCTGAGTGACAATTAATAAAGATTAAATGCAAGAGATAAAAATTAGGAGATCAGAAAATGAATAAGAATTCAAAAATATTTAAAAAAATATTTCTTTCTATTTCAATATTAATTTTTTCTAGCAGCCTATCTCAATATGCTGGAGCGGCTCATCATGGAGCACATGGCCATAATGCAGAACCATTGAGGGTTTTGATGATTACCGGCGGTGGCCCTTATCACGATTACTACACCCAATTAAGACAGCTCACAGAGGGCTTGACTGATCGCATCGGTAATATTGAGTTCACCATCGATCATGACGAGGGTGCAAATAAACAGGATATGTATTTCAAATTTGAGAGCCTGCAAACAGATGAATGGACACAAAATTTTGATTTAGTTTTATACAACAGTTGTAACCTTCATGTGGCAGAAGGTAATCCTGAGTATGTAGATAAAATTATTCAAGCTCATGTTAAAAGTCAAATACCTGCAGTAATGACACATTGCCCAATGCACTTACATCGAACAAATGCTCCAAATTGGTACAACTTTACTGGAGCTGAGTCTTATGTGCATGAAGTTGTTAATACTCCTTTTACGATAGAGTTACTTGAGCCTAATAATCCCATTATGGTCAATTTCCCTGATACTTGGCGGACTCCGAATGGGGAGCTCTATATGCCTGTTGAGTTAAAAGATAATGCTACTCCACTGGCGCGTGCTTATGGCGCAGAACCCGCTGAATTTTTTCCTATAGCTTGGACTCATGAATATGAAGGGGTTCGAGTATTCAGTAGCACTTTGGGCCACCACAATGTGACTATGGGTTCCGATGTAAATCTAAATCTAGTAGCAGCTGGATTGCTGTGGGCAGCTGGCAAGCTTAGTGATGATGGCTCTCCATCTAAAGGGTATTCAGGTGAGAGAGGATTGGGATGGATCTCCTTGCTTAAAGGGGGAACCCTACATGGTTGGCGCGCTACCCAGACAACTGATTGGTCTTCATTTAGTTGGTGGGATGGAAAAGATATTTGGCCCTCAAAAGAAAATATGGGTACTGATTCTTTTAAACTTGTTGCTGGTAAAGCTGAACATTTGTTGCGTATGCCAAAGCATGACGCTCCTGACCCTGATGTGTATTTAAATACTATTCTTGCTGAGGGGCCACAAAGTAACTTATTTTATGTAGGGCCGATTGATGGCGGTGATTTTAAAAATTTCGAATTCAAAGTTGATGTATACACCTCTCCCGGTTCAGCTTCAGGAATCTATTTTCATACCCGTTATAAAAATGATGGACGTCCTGTTTATGGTTATGAGGCTCAAATTAATGCTAGTCGGCGTGGTGAGAGCAAGACCGGTAGCTTGGTTGGGGTAAGCGAAGTGAAGACCACCTCACATACAGATAACGAATGGTTTAGTTATTACATAAAGGTTGATGGCAAGAAAGTAACAATAAAAGTAAATGGCGAAACAGTTAATGAGTTTACTGAACCAGATAATGCAGAAGGACCGGCCAGTCTCCGCCGGGGGACAATTGCTATGGAATCTATAAGTTCAAAAAATAGTCGCGTTCAGTTTCGTAATCCGATGATTCGTCCATTACCAGATAATAATTAAAGAGAGCCTGAATTATGAAAAGTATCAAGGTATTAATGTTTTGCTGTTTTGCTGTTCTTTCAACAGCCAGTCTGGCACAGCGGGATTTTAGTCAGATTGAAATCACCACACACCGTCTGGCCGACAATCTTTACTATCTAAAAGGCGCGGGTGGCAACATCGGCGTGTCAGTGGGTGAAGACGGGGTTTTCCTCATAGATGACCAGTTTGCCCCGCTGACGGAAAAAATTCTTGCCGCCATCCAGGTCGTCACCGACCAGCCGGTGCGATTTTTATTCAACACTCACCATCATGGCGATCACACTGGGGGAAACCAGAACCTGGGCAAAGCGGGAGTTGTGATAGTGGCCCATGAGAATGTCAGGGTCTTATTGAAAAATGGGCTCACCAGCGGCGATCTCGACCGGCTTCTCACCACGGACCAGCGCGCCGGACTGCCGGTACTCACCTATACGGACTCGGTGCGCTTTCATCTGAATGGCGAGAATATCCACGCCTTCCATAACGGCCCCGGCCATACCAATGCTGATTCCTTCGTGCATTTCCAAAACGCCAACGTTATACATACCGGAGACGTTTTTAGGACCACGGGTTACCCCTTTGTGGACGGCAACGCTAGCGGCAGTTTCCTGGGTATCGTGGCGAGTTATGAAATGCTGCTGGAAATATCCAATCCGGACACGGTTTTCTTGCCCGGACACGGTGTACCCAGCAGCCAGGACGATGTCAGAGAGCAGTTAGATATGCTTTACACCATTCGTGACCGGGTGCAGGCCGGCATCAATGGCGGCCTGAGCCTAGGGCGCATTCAATCGGACAACCCCACCGCCGAATACGACGCCCGTTGGGCCGGCGGCAAAGTTAAAGGCCCGGATCTGGTGGCAGTGATTTACAACGAGTTGATATCGAATTTTCGTCAGAAGATGCGTCGCGAGATATAAATAAATAGGGGCGCGAAGTTCTAGCTGAATGCTGTCAACGGGCTTGACCGCGGCATGCGAGATTGCCTGCATGTGAGTAGCTGCAGGGCTTGCCGGAGGAGGCGGGAATGCGTCTTCCCGCAGACGGGAGTGCAGTTATTTAGATTGGGCTTTTGCGGTTAGACTCGCTCCCGTGATTCTTTACGGCTTACAAAAATAAATCCAAAAAGGGTGTAGCTCTAAGTGGAAAGGCAAAAGTTTTCGTCAAAATATACTTCGACTTTGACTTTTATTGGTGTTGCTGTGGGCCTTGGAAACGTCTGGCGATTTCCCTACATGATGGGCGAATACGGCGGATCAGCTTTCCTAATTGTCTATCTTTTGTTCACAATATTTCTGGCTGTTCCAGGCTTGACGGCCGAATGGACGCTTGGCCGAGCGACGGGTAAAGGGCCTATCGGTGCACTATCAAGCGTTTTTGGCACAACTTGGGGGCGTCGAATTGGCGGTTTGATCGTATTCACGATGATAGTGTCGACGTCTTACTACCTCGTTGTCATTGGGAACATTACATTTACGGCATTGTTCTCGATATTTAATGGCTTTTCTGAATCAACGATTGCGGAATTCGACGGGCAGATGTCAAATGGCTGGCTGCAGTACGTTTTTGCACTGGTCGTATTGGGGTTTGCAATGCTGGTCCTACATTTAGGTGTCAATAAGGGCATCGAATCGGTGAGCCGCCTTTTCGTTCCCTTTTTTGCACTCGTCATTTTATACCTAGCTGTAAACGCTTTGTTTCTGCCCGGCGCACTGGCTAAGGTAGCCGATTTTCTAAAGCCAGATTTTTCTGTGTTGACCGCAGAGCATATATTCGCCGCACTAGGTCAATCGTTTTTCTCTGTCGGTCTCGCTGGAACGATAATGGTTATTTATGGTTCCTATATGCCGGCCGACCAAAATATGCTGAAAACGGCATCATTTACCGCCCTAGGAGATGTCGGTGCAGCGATTTTAGCATCGCTATTTATTGTTCCGACAATACTCGTATTCAATCTCGATCTGTCACAAGGACCAACACTGGTTTTTTCAACCCTGCCAAAATTATTTAGTGTGATGGCGGGCGGCAGAGTCCTGGGCAGCTTCTTCCTGCTTGCGCTTTGCCTGATCGCATTTCTTTCGGCGATTGGTGCTCTCGAAGCAATTGTTGGCAGTATCAGTGAGGAGATGAAACTGCGATCCAGTCGCGGTATTGTCATCCTAATCATTTTACTAATCGAAGCAGCAATAATGCTGCCAAGCTCTTTGGAGCCGGAATTCATTGGCGTGCTGGACTTAATTTTTGGTTCTGGAATGCAAATGCTCGGTAGTGCAATCGCTATGACTACGGTGGCATGGGGGCTTGGTCGACTCGTCACCAAGGCGCAGATTTTCGGATCGGCGGATAGACCTTGGCACGATACATATTTTGCGTGGTTGAAGTGGGTTCTGCCAGGCGTGATACTCATTGTGCTGGTTAACTACCTAGTCAGTAATCTGTAATTAAGGAATTGATATGACACGAAGTTTTTCGACAAGGGCGATCCACGAGGGCGAAGGCGGGGACAAGACGACAGGCGCACACAATACGCCGATTTATCAAACAGCTACTTTTGCTTTCGAACGAGCGGAGGATTTCGCAGCGGCTATTGAGATTGCAGTTGATCCAGATCGAATGAATCCTCTAGATAACTTTTTTTATTCTCGTACCTCCAATCCAACAAATGCCGCATTAGAAAAAAAACTGGCTTCGCTCGAGTGCGCAGAAGGTGCCCTAGTCACTTCATCGGGAATGTCTGCCGTGGCTATCTCGATCATGATTTCGGCAAAGTCTGGCGATCATGTCATTGTGACTGATGATCTTTTTGTCATAAGTAAGCAGTTTTTCGAACAGGATTGCCCGGCGATGGGGATCGAAGTGTCGATGTTTGATGTTCGCGACATTAATCAGGCGCGAGCTGCTATTAAAACGAATACGACGGCTATTTTTATTGAGACTGTGACAAATCCGAATATCTACATTGCAGATCTCGCTGCTTACAAAGAGATATCCGATGAACACGGACTCACGCTTATAGTAGACAATACGTTTTTGAGCCCTTACCTCTGTAGACCTATCGAGCAAGGAGCAGACATTGTTCTGCACTCTGCAACTAAGTACATCAGTGGCCATGGAGATACGATTGCTGGCGTACTTTCGGGCACGCGGGATACAATTGATCGTGCTCGCATAAAGATGGATGCGTTTGGGCAGTGTCTTAGCCCGCTTGCGGCATGGCTTATCATGCGTGGTGTTAGGACGTTATCGCTGCGAATGCGCCAGCATGCCGAAAATGGCCAGGCACTGGCGGAATATCTTGCGATGCATCCTAAGGTGGAGTGGGTAAAATATCCGGGCCTATCAAGTCATTCACAACATGAGTTGGCAAAAACATCTTTACCGAATGGATATGGCGGTATTTTAAGCTTCAGAATAAAAGGCGGACTCGATGAGATGAATCGGTTCGCAAATAGTCACAAATTGTTCGCCAAGGGAGTAAGTCTTGGTGATGTGTGTACTTTAATTTACCCACAGAAATGGCGAGATAATTTGATTCGTGTCTCTGTTGGCTGTGAAGATATTAGTGACATTATTGAAGAATTTGAGGCTGCATTATTGAATCTGTGATGCTCTCTATCGATGCCGGGCGTTCCATTCGAAAACCATCACAGTAAATGACGACGCCATGCAAAATTATGTGCATTTGCCCTAGCACTGTCCATGCTGAAGCCTTGACGATTCTTTAGCGCAAATGCTTGAGCACGTTTTGTGCTGTCAGGAGACTAACGCGCTGATTGGCTTCTGCGGTAATCCCGGCAATGTGTGGCGTGAGCAATAGATTAGGAACTCCACCAAACGCAGCTCCACTTTCACTGCCCAGTGGTTCGGACTCAAAAACATCGAGTGCCGCGCCTCCAAGTCGGTCCTCGCGTAATGCTTCGATTACTGCGCTTTCATCGACGATACCACCTCGTGCGGTGTTGATGAGTATGGACCCCACGCGCATGCTGCGGATGAACTCGACGCCGATCAGATGACGCGTTTCGTCTGTTAATGGCACGTGGACACTGATGACGTCGCAATCTGCAGCGAGGTCGGCCAATGTCGCGCGGCGAACGTTTGACCAGGCAGGATCGTGTGCCGCCAAATATGGATCAAACGCGTAAATGTCCAGCCCGAGTGCGCTGGCGCGAGCTGCGACCTCCCTGGCAATTGAACCGAACCCAATAAGCCCCAATCGTTTACCGGATATCTCTCGGCCCATTAGATCGGTACGCGGCCACTCACCCGCTATCATGCGATCAATCGCGCTCCAGGCTCCACGCAAAAGAACGAGTGCAGCGGTGATTGTGTACTCCGCGACTGCGACATCATTTGCCCCTGTTGCAGGGCAGACGACGACATTGCGTGACTTGCAGGCCTCAAGGTCAATATTATCGAGCCCTACACCCAAGCGGCCGACAACCTGGAGATTCGGCGCATGCTCAAGGAGTTCGTTATTAACTTGTGTACGGTTACGTACGATGATGGCACGCGCCTCTGCAAGAGTCTCGAGTAATGCGATGCGATCATCGACGAGAGTTGGATTGTATTGCACATCAAAATTATCCAGCACCTCAAGTGCAATATCCTTGTCCATGAATTCTGAAATAACGATGTCAGGCAATTTGTGCTCTAGAATTGACAATTGTAGTAATCTCTTTGTGAAGTATCGGCGAAATTAGCAGACCGCTGTTAATCGCTTTCTGACGATATTCGAGCCGCGTCGTGCTTCGTAATCAGGCATTATCTGTGTGGTTGATTGCTGCAATTTTAGTGTCTCGATTAAACTAGGAACAATCAGGATTAGGATCATAATTAAATCTTATATGCGATACGCGGCATGTTGTCTATGCGATCAATGTCAGTTGATCCGACAGCGCCAAAGTCGCACCGAGTGAGGTAATTTACGTGGCGAGTGTGCTTTGTATTGGTCATGCTGTACAGGACCTCGTGTTTTCGGTTGACGCGATGCCCGCTAATGCCGACAAGTATCGCGCATCCGATTTCGAAACGCTGGGCGGCGGCCCTGCTGCCACGGCTGCGGTGGCGATTTCGAGGCTTGGCGGCTCGGCGCGACTAGCGACTCGAGTAGGCGATGACATGCTGGCGGATCTCATCATCGTTGAATTAGAGAGCTACGGTGTCGATTGCACACTGGTGCGGCGCATGGGTGGCCGGCGCTCTTCGACCTCTGCCGTATTTGTTGATAGCGCTGGTGAGCGCATGATTGTTAATTATCTCGATAGTTCAATGGATGCCGATCCAAAATGGCTAGAAGCGCACCTCCCTCTAGATGTAGCTGCGATACTCACAGATACACGTTGGCCGGAAGGCGCGCTGCTTGGCCTGAACCTGGCAAGGCGGAATGGCATACCAGCTATTCTGGACGCGGATTTGCCGGTGCCAGCGGACGGGGAGCTGGTCAGGGCCGCGACGCACGTGGCGTTCTCGGCGCGTGGGCTTGCCGAATTTTCCGGAATCGAAAATGCCGAGGTCGCACTTCGTTCTGTGCATCAGCAGACCGGGACATGGTGCTGCGTGACGC
>CAJXYT010000009.1 GCA_913063505.1 uncultured Gammaproteobacteria bacterium
TTTTCAAGCAGAAGACGGCATACGAGATCTAGTACGGTCTCGTGGGCTCGGAGATGTGTATAAGAGACAGAATCTGTTGTCCGCGAGACAGTGTTGTGTTGAGCGCATCGACCATGGCTGGGATCGCCGGCAAGCTGAGGTCCACAGTTAATGCTGCAACGGCTGTTAATAAGCCGAGCGTTACAATAAAACTGCGGGATTGGGCGAGTTTGGTGTTCAAGGCGGGCTAGTGTGCCCACCTATCAGTAGTTCCGCCAGTTGAGGTGTGCCGTCCAGTAGGTGAGCGCGCGAGGATCACTGATACTTCACACTGCAGTCGTGAAAACGAAGAGAAGACCGTGTTCGATACAGTAAAAGCTAACAAATTGCGCGATACTGTGCAGAAGAGGTTGGGCGCCTTTCTTGACGCCGACGCAAACTGATGAAGACGCTATGACCAAGAAAAGAGGTCTGCATGAATTTTATGCCGAGAATCCCGAGCGAGCTGATGAGCTGCTATGGGGCCGAAAAGCGAACAAAGTATCGCGACGCGGATTCATAAAAGGCTCAGGCTTGGCTGCGATGGTAGCGGCTATTGGGGCAAGCATCCCTTTCGCACGTTTTATGCCAGGTGGCTTGATTCCTGCGGCGCTTGCACAAAGTGACGAGGCATTTTCGATCCCAGGGAAGTCCGGGCTTACATTGTTAAATGACCGTCCCATCAATGCCGAAACGCCAGCGCATTTATTGGATGATCCAGTCACACCAGCGTCACGTTTGTTCGTTCGCAATAACGGCATTCCGCCATCTACTTGGGATATCGATCCGCTCGAGTGGAAAATCAGTATCGAAGGCGAAGCGTGCGAACGTCCGACCGTGCTCACGCTGGACGAACTTCAGAAGCGCTACAAACAGCACACTCTGCAATTACAGATAGAGTGCGGGGGCAACGGCAGATCGGAATTCAATCCGCCGGCGAAAGGCAACCAATGGACGACGGGCGCCATCGGTTGCCCCGAATGGACGGGCGTCCGATTACGAGACATTCTTGAAGACTGCGGTGTTTCTGACAATGCAGTCTATGTCGCCTATGAAGCGGCCGACTTGCATCTTTCCGGCGACCCCACCAAGCGGCCAATCTCGCGCGGTGTGCCGGTGCAAAAAGCATTGGAGAAAGAATCGATGATTGTCTGGGCGATGAATGGCGAGCCGCTGCCTGAGTTACACGGCTTCCCGGTTCGCATGCTATGTGCCGGCTGGCCCGCGTCTGTTAGTGGAAAATGGCTTACCCGCATTTTGATTCGGGACCGCATTCACGACGGTGCGAAAATGACGGGACAGTCGTATCGAGTACCGTGCAAATCGGTTGCGCCGGGTACGTCCGTCGCTGATGAAGACATGTGCATTATCGAGTCCATGCCGGTGAAATCATTAATTACGTTTCCGAAGTCCGGTATCGAGTCCAGCGTCGCGAAGCCGCTTCAGGTTCGAGGTCATGCTTGGGCCGGCGATAATAGAATAAAGGCAGTGCACATCTCTATCGATTTCGGCAGCACTTGGCAAAAGGCTAAACTTAAGAAGGCAGTGAATCGCCTCGCTTGGCAGCATTTCACGGCAACTGCCGACTTTCCGGAGCCCGGGTATTACGAGATTTGGGCTCGTGCGACTGACGATGCCGGCCGAGCACAGCCTATGCTACTGCCGGGCTGGAACCCGCGCGGTTATCTCAATAACGCGTGCCACCGAATAGCGGTCATGGTAACGGCGTGAGAGTGCCTTTTGGTTTCGTAGTGCTGCTCTTGTCAGCTGAGTTGAACGCCACTGACATTGATAATTCCTCAGGTCTCATCAAGAGTCCGGGTTGGGAGCAGGTTCGAGCGCACTGCGGGGGTTGCCATTCACATGCATTGGTGACCAGCCAACGGGCCGACCGAAATACCTGGCTGGATATCATCCGTTGGATGCAGGAAACACAGAATCTGTGGCTGTTTCAGCCAGAGGTAGAGGCACAAATCCTTGATTACCTTGCAGCAAACTATCCGCCACAGCCGAATCGGCGTCGTGCGCCCATTCCGCCCAGCCTGATGCCCAGGAACATGGACAAGGTTCAGTAGCGGTTCAGGCGCGCCAATCTAATCTGTTAATCCACTATATGGGCTATCATAGCCTCTATTCGTGGTCCACAGTTTGGCAAGCGCGCCAGCTCACAGGGAGCATATGATGAAGAGCTTTAGTAAATCTATTCGAGCGGGCAGCATGTTACTAATGCTTTTATTTGCCGGTTTGGTATTAGCGGCATCTGCGGACAAGCTCAACCGCGAGTCAGACAAAACACTTGAGGTATTTCGGGGCGAAGTAAACGGGGCGCAGCTTTTTCTTGACCAGGCGGTTGGCTACCTCGTGTTTCCGCGCGTCATCAAAGTCGGCGCCGTGATCGGTGGTGAAACTGGTGAGGGTGTATTGCGCGTTGATGGACAGACAATCGAATATTATCGAGTGTCTGCCGGCTCGATCGGTTTTCAGTTGGGTGTGCAGGCAAAATCAATTGTAATTGCGTTCATGACCAAGCAATCCCTACAGAAGTTCCGTGTCTCGGGTGGATGGAAAGTGGGTATTGACGGCTCTGTAACGCTGATCGATCTGGGTATTGGCAAGACGATTGACAGCCAGAATATTAAGGATCCAGTGGTCGGATTTATTTTTGGGTCGAAGGGTTTGATGTACAGCCTTTCGCTTGAAGGGTCCAAGTTCACCAAACTCGATAAGTCCTGAACAAGTCATGGCTAATGGTCGTTCGTGCAGATGCGTCCGGTGCTATGAATAGCAAGAATGATTAATGCAAATGTGGAGATAGTCCGAGTCATTGTTCTACTTCTTCCGTGATCTTACCCTGTTGCTCAGCGCGCGCAGCAAATCCGTCTTGCCACGTTGATCTGTGTGTCGCCGGCGTAATTCGCACCGCCGTGACCTTGTACTCCGGACAGTTTGTCGCCCAATCGCTATATTCAGTCGTTACTACATTGGCACCGGTCTCAGGATTATGGAAGGTCGTATAGACGACACCTGGCTTGACGCGGTTAGTGATCGTCGCTCGTAACGTAATGTCACCCTTTCGGCTGACCATTGACACGAGCTCACCCTCTCTGACGCCTGTCGCCTCTGCGTCGGATGGGTGTACTTCAAGGACGTCTTCGGAATGCCAAACGTTGTTCTTGGTACGACGGGTTTGTGCGCCCACGTTGTATTGAGAAAGGATGCGGCCGGTTGTCAGTAGTAATGGGAATTTTCGATTGGTCTTTTCTTCGGTTGGAACGTAATCAGTTTCGATGAAGAGGCCCTTGCCGCGGACAAAATGATCGATGTGCATAACTGGTGTGCCTTCCGGCGCGGCTTCATTACATGGCCACTGCACACTACCAATGTCATCGAGCATCTTGAAGCTGACGTTTTTAAATGTTGGTGTGAGCTCCGCGATTTCGTCCATGATTTCTGCAGAGGATTGATAATCCATGTTGTAACCCATGGCTTGAGCTAGGTCTTGGGCGATCTGCCACTCGTCCTTGCCCTGCTGTGCCGGCATGACAGGGCGAACGCGATTGATGCGGCGTTCGGCGTTGGTGAATGTTCCATCTTTTTCTAGGAACGATGTGCCAGGTAGGAATACATGCGCGAACTTGGCTGTTTCGTTCAGGAATAGATCCTGAACAACGATGCACTCCATGTTGCTGAAAGCCGCCTCGACGTGGTGCGTGTTTGGATCCGACTGCGCCAGATCTTCACCCTGAATGTACATGCCCATGAATTCGCCCGCGCATGCGGCGTCGAACATATTGGGAATACGGTAGCCAGGTTCCGGGTCGAGGGGTACACCCCAATGCTTTTCGAACAGCGAGCGGACGTCATCGTCCGAGACGGGTCGGTAACCTGGCAGTTCGTGCGGGAATGAGCCCATATCGCAGGAGCCCTGTACGTTGTTCTGGCCGCGGAGCGGGTTAACGCCAACGCCGGAACGGCCGATATTACCGGTCGCCATAGCAAGGTTGGCCATACCCATCACCATGGTCGAGCCCTGACTGTGTTCCGTAACGCCGAGTCCATAGTAGATTGATCCATTTTTTGCACTGCCGAACAAGCGCGCGGCGGCTCGCAGTGTCTCGGCGTCGACACCGGCTACTTTAGCCACTTCCTCTGGGGAATTTTCGGGCTTTAGGATCATTTTTTTCCAGGCCTCGAACGACTCAATATCGCAGCGCTCTTTGACGTAGTCGTCGGCGACGAGTCCTTCGCTCACGATCACGTGCGCCAGGGCGTTAACCACCGGGACGTTCGTTCCAGGAGACAATGCAATATGATGCGCGGCCTCAATGCGAGCGGAGCGGACCAAATCGATTTTGCGCGGATCGATAACGATCAGTTTTGCGCCCTCGCGCAGGCGTCGTTTCATCTGCGACGCAAACACTGGATGTGCGACAGTTGGGTTTGCACCGATCACAATCATGACATCGGTATCCATTACGCTGTCGAATGGCTGTGTTCCAGCGGAGGTACCCAAGGTCATTCCCAAACCATACCCGGTTGGAGAATGACAGACGCGAGCGCAGGTATCGACGTTATTATTCGCGAACGCCGTGCGGATCATTTTCTGTACGACATAGACTTCTTCGTTCGTGCAGCGCGACGAAGTGATTCCGCCGATCGATTTGCGCCCGTACTTCTCCTGAATTTCCTTGAAGCGCCTAGCTGAATACTGAATTGCTTCCGCCCAACTGACTTCACGCCACGGCTCGTCCGTCGTGTCACGAATCATCGGCTTCATTATGCGATCTTTATGTGATGCGTAACCCCAGGCGAATCGTCCTTTAACGCAAGAGTGACCATGATTTGCTTCGCCGTCTTTGTGCGGTGTCATACGGACGACTTGATCGCCCTTCATCTCGGCCTGAAACGAACAGCCAACGCCGCAATAGGCGCAGGTGGTTAAAACGCTATGGTCCGGTTGGCCCTCGTCAACGATGCTTTTTTCCATCAATGTTGCTGTTGGGCAGGCCTGCACGCAGGCACCACAAGATACGCACTCCGAACCGAGAAAGCCCTCATCCATTCCTGCGGATACTTTCGATGCGAAACCGCGGCCCTGGATGGTCAGTGCGAAGGTGCCCTGAACTTCGTCACAGGCACGTACGCATCGCGAACAAACAATACATTTACTTGCGTCGAACTGAAAATATGGATTACTGGAATCAACACCGCCGTCAAGATGATTTTCGCCGTCGAATCCGTAGCGAACATCGCGCAAGCCGACAGCGCCAGCCATGTCCTGCAACTCACAATCACCGTTCGCCGAGCATGTTAGGCAATCCAGCGGGTGGTCGGAGATATACAGCTCCATAACGTTGCGTCGAATTTTCGACAACTCACTAGTCTGGGTTCGAATCTTCATGCCAGCTTCGACTGGCGTGGTGCACGACGCAGGATAGCCCTTGCGGCCTTCGATCTCGACAAGACACATGCGACAGGAGCCAAATGGCTTGAGGCTGTCAGTAGCACAGAGCTTGGGAATGTCGACGCCTGATTCACGCGCCGCACGTAATATGCTGGATCCGGCGTTAACGGTCGCGGGCATTCCATCGATTTCGACCTGCACGGTTTCAATCATTGTGACGGCGGGAGTTCCGAGATCGGCTTGGCGTACTTTATTCATAATTTATTTCTTGCCTGAGGACGCGAAGTCCTCTGCGAAGTATTTTAGAACACTTCTAACTGGATAGGGCGTCATTCCGCCCATTGCGCATAAGGACGCGCCTTCCATTGTGTCGCACAAGTCGACTAAAAGTTCGTGATTCTGCTCACGATCGACGCCTTCGATCAACTTATCGATCACCTCTACGCCACGCGTTGAGCCAATTCGGCAGGGCGTGCACTTGCCGCAGGACTCGATTGCGCAAAACTCCATCGCGAATCGAGCGAGCTGCGCCATATCAGCCGTGTCATCAAACACCACAATGCCGCCATGTCCGATCATTGCGCCAATACCGATAAAAGCTTCGTAATCCATAGGCGTATCAAGCTGGTCGGCTGGAATATAGGCACCCAATGGACCGCCGACCTGGACCGCTTTGACGGGTCGACCGCTAGCCGTGCCGCCGCCCCAGTCTTCGATGAGTTCTCGCAAAGTAACACCAAAGGACTTTTCTACTAGGCCGCCACGCTTGATGTTGCCCGCGAGCTGAAAAGCGAGGGTTCCTTTGGATCGATCGACGCCCATGCCCGCATAGCGCTCACCGCCGAGATTTATGATGTTGGCAACAGACGCCAGCGATATTACGTTATTCACGACGGTGGGCTTACCGAAAAGTCCTTCAAGCGCAGGTAATGGCGGCTTGAAGCGTACGATGCCTTTCTTGCCCTCAAGACTTTCGAGCATGGCCGTTTCTTCACCACAGACGTAGGAGCCGGCACCGAGGTGCAGTTCAATATCGAAATCGAATCCACTGTCTTTAATGTTCTCGCCCAGCCATCCTGCATCTCTGGCAGTTTCGATGGCGCGGGACAGTATCGAATGCGCTAGGGGGTATTCTGACCGCAAGTAAATGTAGCCCTTGCTTGCGCCAACCGCGAAACCGGCGATGGCCATACTTTCGACCAAACCAAGAGGGTCACCTTCCATCAGCATGCGATCGGAAAATGTACCACTATCACCTTCATCCGCATTACAGGCGATGTACTTCTGATCCGCCTCAGCATTGGCAACCGTCCGCCACTTGATGCCGGTTGGGAAACCAGCGCCACCTCGACCACGAAGACCAGATTCTGCAACGGCTTCGAGGACCGCTTCGGCACCATCAACAAATGCTTTTTTAAGCGCCCTGAAACCCTGATGCAGTTCGAAGTCTTCAATTGACAGCGGGTTGATGCGCCCACAGCGCCAGAATGTCCAGCGATCCTGATTCACCAGATAGGGAATCTCATCAGTCGGCCCGAGGCGACGTTCGTGTTTACCGCCGCTAAGGAGGTCAGCATCGAACATGGAGGCGATATCTGCAGCGCTAACGTTTCCGTAGGCGACGCGGGTGCCATCGACTTCAACCTCAAGCAGCGGCTCCAGCCACGTGGCTCCCCAGGAGCCGTTGCGAATCAGTTCGATGTCCACGCCATTCTTTTTCGCGACCTGGGCGATAGCCAATGCGACTTCATCAGCGCCAACTGAGACGGCGGCGGTTTCGCGTGGCACGTAGATTTTCGTCCTTGCCATTATTTATCTCCTCGCAAATTATTGAGGAGCGCATTGAATCGAGATTCATCAACGCGACCATAGGTCTTTCCGTCGATCATTACAGCGGGCGAGCAAGCGCAATTACCAAGACAATAAACAGGTTCGAGCGTGATGTCGTTTTCAGTGTCGTACATGCTCATCGCCAAAGTCTTCTGCGCATAATCAGTCAATTGGCGACTGCCCATTGCCTGACACGCTTCTGCCTGGCAGATCTTAACAATATGCTTGCCGGGCTCTTTGGTTCTGAAATCGTGGTAGTACTCGACCACACCATGCACATCCGCTCGTGACAGGTTCAGCTCTTCTGCGAGTTGACGCACTGTCTCGGGTGGTACCCAACCAAATCGAGTCACGATGGTTTGCAGGATCTGCACCAATAGCTCCGGCTTGCCGTTGTGGTCTTTGACGATCTGGCTCGTCGTTTCTGTATCGATTCTTGCCATCAGGTAATACGTTCCCCGGCGGAATAGATGTTAAAAGTATCGCCGCGCAAAAAGCCGACCAGCGTTACGTTAAATTCGGTCGCCAATTGCACTGCGAGACTGGATGGTGCACTGACTGCAGCCAACAGCGGAATACCTGCGACCAATGTTTTTTGCATGAGTTCGAAACTAGCTCGACCAGAGACTATCAGGCCAAGATCGCTGGCGGGAAGCCTGCCTCGTGTTAGTAACGCCCCGACAACTTTATCGACCGCATTGTGCCGTCCAACATCCTCATGTACCACAAGAATTTCACCTTGTGAATCAAATGCCGCTGCGGCATGCAGGCCCCCTGTTTGATCAAAAGCCCGCTGATGGTCGCGGAGCGTATCCGGCATAGTGACCAGCACGGCTTTTCTGAATTGATCGCGGTTGATATCGAGTGCCTCAGCCCCGGTAACTCGGAGTGCGTCCAGCGAAGATTTTCCACATACGCCACAACTCGATGTTGTGTAGAAATGCCGCTGCAGACGGCCAAGATCAACCTCTACGTGGGTTGCGAGATCGACGCGGACAATGTTGTGATTTCCTGTATCGGGGGCAGCGGGGCCAGAGTGTACGACTGATGTAACGTCGCTCGAGTGGGTAATTATGGATTCGGAGTACAGGAACCCGATAGCCAGCTCCTCGTCATTACCTGGCGTCCGCATCGTAATGGATATGCTTTTGGCGGTGCGCCCTGTAGGTGTCGAATACCCAAGGCGAATCTCCAATGGTTCCTCCACCGCGACGTAGTCTTCGACCGGATTTGCGGAATCGCCACGGATTTTATGGATGGTAATTGAGAGGCTGCGATCGGTCATAGTGACTTCGATTGAGTGCCGGGGTCATGCAGTATATCCCAATGACGGGGACTGCAGGACGCAATGAGAATCGTTCTCAAAACCGAAGAAAATTCATGTGCCTACGCCGTTATACGGGCATTCATAAAAGTTGGTTAGAATGCACGCCAGATGCATTAGATTGATCGTTGCCGGGACAGAACCCGGAGCGTTGATAATAAAAAATTAAGGAGATTCCGTTGAGCACAATTCCACGCCGTAAGTTTATTCAGTTGTCAGCCGCTTCGGCTGTTGGTTGCCTCGCATTGTCTGGCCGTGACGCACACGCTGCCGACCTACCGCGACTCACTGAAGATGACCCGATGGCGCAAGCAATGAGATATAAAAATGACGCATCAAGCGTTGATGCTGCATCGCGAAACAGTCCGGTTACGGATCAAAACTGCGCGAATTGCGCTCTCATTCAAGGCGCCGACGGCGACGCATGGCGTCCTTGCCTGATATTCCCGGGCAAGGTTGTTGCGGCCGCTGGATGGTGTTCAGTATGGGCACCGAAAGCCTGATCTAGAAACAATAAATGCAGCACAAAATGCCGGCGTTTGAGCCGGCATTTTTGTGTGTACAATACGCGGCTAAAGGCACCATAAAATGCCATTTATAGCGGAGAAAACTCTTGTTTGAATCACTGCAGCCCGCCAGTGCGGACCCTATCCTTGGCCTGATCGCTGAGTACAGAGATGACCCTCGCACGGAGAAAATCGATCTGGGCGTTGGGGTGTATCGGACGACGGAGGGCAATACGCCAGTACTGCAGGTCGTTAAGCGAGCAGAGCAGATTCTGATCGACGAGCAGGACAGTAAGGCCTACATCGGCACAGCGGGTGCGGCGGATTTCAATGCGGTAATGCAGGAACTGATTTTCGGTGAATCGAGTCCAGCCGATCGCTTGGTCACGATTCAGACGCCTGGCGGTTCAGGTTCCTTGCGAGTTGCTGCCGGAATGATTTTCCGTGCGTCGCCCGCCGCATCGGTGTGGGTCAGCGAGCCGACGTGGGTAAACCATATGCCTTTATTGGCGGGGGCGGGCTTGAGTCTTAAGTCGTATCCATACTATGACGCTCTGAATCATGTCATCAAGATCGATGACATGTTATCGATCTTGAAAGATGCGCCTGCCGGTGACGTCGTTTTACTGCACGCCTGTTGTCACAATCCATCGGGCCTTGATTTATCCAATAATGAATGGTGCGCGCTTACAGACGTCATAGTTGATCGCAATCTGATCCCATTTATCGACATCGCGTATCAAGGTTTTGCGGACGGACTGGATGAAGACGTATTTTGCATTCGTCACATGGCCGAACACGTTCCGGAAATGATCGTTTCAAGTTCGTGCTCAAAGAATTTCGGATTGTACCGCGACCGCGCAGGCACCTTATCCATGCTTGCTGCGGATAGTGCCGCTCGGGACGTCGTCGACAGTCAGGTCAACAATCTTGTTCGCACAATCTACTCGGTTCCACCCGATCATGGGGCAGCGGTTGTCAGTCTTATTCTCAACGATGCTGAATTGCGCAATGCCTGGGTTATCGAGCTTGCTGAAATGCGTGAACGACTGAAGAGCATGAGAGCAATGTTAAACGACGCGCTGGTGTTGAGGGCGCCCGAACACGATTTCTCGCACCTCGTGCGGGCTACTGGAATGTTCTGTTTTCTCGGAATCTCGGCAGAGCAGGTTTTACGACTGAAGAAAGACTTTGGCATCTATATGGTCGACTCAAGCCGGATCAATTTGGCCGGTATTACGCCCGGCAATGTTAATTATCTTGCGGACTCGATCGTCGCCACGCTTCGCGGCGCTAATCATGAGCGCTCTCCCAGATGATGCGGCTTTTTCGGCCGATGTTCAGTCGTCTGGCTGTTCCGGCGTTCAGTTCGAGCACGTAGGTTACCGGCTCGACTGAGGCGAGGGGTGTTAGTGATAGTGGCTGCGTGTCGTGGATGATCGACGCGACCGTACCGTCAGTTCGAGCAAATACCAAATCCAGCGGTATGTACGTGTTCTTCATCCACATTGAGCGAATATCGCTGTCTTCGTAAACAAATAACATGCCGGTGTCCTTTGGCATATTGCGGACGAACATCAACCCACGACGTTGCTGGTCAAATTCCAACGCGAGATAAATCCGCAGCTCATGCTGAGCCCCATTATCTGCATCGATAATTAATGTTGCGCGCTCAAAATCGCCATCCAAAGACCGGACGCCAGCGGGCTGTGTTTCGGCCGGCGCCTTGCACGCTGCAAAAATTATGAGAAGGACGCTGAGGGCAATGCCAGTTGACGTTTTGCGAGTCATTTCTATTTCTACTCTAAAATAATCTGTGCACTAAGCCTAATCCAACTCGTAGAAGTTGCCGAACTTTTCAATAATTGGCGTATTTTCACTATTAGCCCAACGAAAGTAATCTCCGTATTCAAGGCATGAGGCGGCGGCCTCATCAATAATAAAGGTGGCCCTTTCGTGCATTTGCAGAGCACTGGCCTGGCATCTCGCCGACAAGGGCCCCTCAATCGCGTCGCGCACCGCTTCAGCCTTATGAGCCCCGGTAGCCAGCAGTGTGACTCGGCGAGACTCCAGTATGTTGGCAATACCCATAGTGACGGCTAAATGAGGCTGAAACTCCTCCGCACTAAATAATCGACTGTTATCGTTAACCGTCGACTCAGTCAGGATTTTCATTCTGGTTCTGGAAGACAGGCTGGAACAGGGCTCGTTAAACCCAATATGCCCGTTAGAACCAATGCCCAATATTTGAAGATCTATGCCTCCAGCTACAGATATTGCACGCTCATAAGCGGCACCAATAGCGCGCGGATTATCCTCGAGACCACAGCTGGGCACATGGGTGTTGGCTTTTAGTATATCTATTTGATCAAATAGTTCGCGATTCATAAACGAGCGATAGCTCTGTGGGTTATCCGCAGTCATTCCAATATATTCGTCGAGATTAAAGGTAGTTATAGCGCGAAAACTTGCCTCACCCTGCTGGTGGCGCTGAATAAGTTTCTGATATAGAGCTATGGGCGTACTGCCAGTAATCACGCCCATCACAGCCTCAGGCTTTTTATTGAGCAATTCGCAAACAAGCTGTGCGCCCAACTCAGCGACGGCATCAGCATCTTTGGCAATTATCACTTCCACGGTTCCCCCTTTGCCAAAACTATTGACCCAGCTTAAAAGTTGCTGAATGACAGTTCAGGTATCGAGACAGCCGTATGCCATTTACTTTACCTCCAGCGAGGCCTGAAAAACGCAATCTGCCGCCCTCGTCATTCGGTCGCTGCATGTTTTCATACATCATGTCGGAGCCTAAATAGGTTACGGCGGCCTCAATGCTTCCGAATAACGTTGCTTCGAAAGCGCCATCGTCGCCGCAGCCGGACTCGACCTGCACAGGCGATGGGGTGGAATTTTCAGTTGCCGCGTGCTGGCAGGCGGTCAGTGGGCTAATCAACAGTAGCGCAACGAATAACGTTTTTTGCGCAGACATGGGCTTTTTTCGGCTCGACGCAATGGAATACCTATCTTGTGGTCGGAATTGAGGCTAATAATACTTAACTCGGCGAAAAAATTGACTAAAAAATGATGTGACTAGTTGGTCTTGCTAGCCATCCTCTCTAGAATGGCACGCCGCCGCATCCTTCGGAGTAATTAATGAGCGTTAGAGAGCAATTTCAAAAACTTGAAACTCACGCAAGCGGGCTGATCATCGGTCAGGCGCATCTGATCAATCGCATGTTGATCGCGTTGCTGTGTGATGGACACCTTCTGGTCGAAGGTGCGCCCGGTCTGGCGAAGACTCGAGCGATCAAGGTGTTGTCAGAAAGTATCGAAGGCGATTTTCATCGACTTCAGTTTACCCCCGACTTACTACCAGCAGATTTGACGGGTACCGACATATATCGCCCGCAGGAAGGAACCTTCGAATTTCGTAAGGGGCCGCTATTCCACAACCTGATTCTCGCGGATGAGATTAACCGCGCGCCGGCGAAAGTTCAGTCCGCATTACTTGAGGCAATGGAAGAACGACAAATCTCGGTCGGCGATAAGAGTTACCTGCTTGAAGACCTCTTTATGGTAATGGCGACTCAAAACCCAATTGAGCAAGAGGGCACATACCCATTACCGGAAGCGCAACTGGATCGATTCCTTCTGCATGTTGAGGTTGGATATCCCACGATCGAAGATGAACGACGAATTCTGGTACTTAACCGCAACGAGGCGAAACAAGCAGAGCGCGATATGTTCCAACCGCCGGAATTACTGGCCATGTCGTCGATCATGGAGGCGCGACAAGATATTTTGAATCTGCATCTTGCACCCGAACTCGAGGAATACATTGTCAACGTCGTCGTTGCGACTCGAAATCCGGGCGCGGTGAACGCCGACTTGGACGGACAGGTTCTCTATGGCGCCAGCCCACGCGCGAGCATGGGTATCGATCGCGCGGCCAGAGCGCACGCATGGCTCTCGGGCCGCGATTTTGTAGGGCCCGAAGATATTCAGGCTGTGGCACCAGATGTTCTCCGGCATCGACTGGTGTTGAGTTTCGAAGCTGAAGCAGATGGCGTCGATTCGAACTCCATTATTGCAGGCGTTCTGGATGGCGTCGGAGTTCCCTAGTGTCTCTATTGGATCGCCTACCTCGAGATGCTTCGCCAATCAGCGTTAGCCAGGCAGAACTGATTCGTTTGAATGGCCCAGCTCGAGCAATTGCACTTGATGTGTTGCGCGTGAAAGCCCTGCAAACGGGTGCTTACGTTTCACACTTTCGTGGGCGCGGCATGGAGTTTGACGAGTCACGTCCTTATCAGCCTGGCGATGATCCGCGCAGTATCGACTGGCGCGTTACAGCGCGCAGCACGACAGCTTATACAAAGCTCTTTCGCGAGGAGCGTGAACGACCGGTTCTTGTTGTGGTGGATCTGCGATCCAATATGCATTTCGCGACACGCGGTTGTTTCAAGTCAGTCAATGCGGCGCGCGCAGCGGCGTTAATCGC
The DNA here is from genome assembly GCA_913063505.1 of uncultured Gammaproteobacteria bacterium. GTDB lineage: Bacteria > Pseudomonadota > Gammaproteobacteria > Steroidobacterales > Woeseiaceae > UBA1847. The sequence goes on from CAJXYT010000009.1 coordinate 13,581, forward strand.
CTGGGCCGCCCACCATCGTGGCGATCGCTTAGGTGGCCTCATATTTGGTGATGCATCTCATTGCGAACTCAAGCCACGCTTGGGTCGTCGCGCGACACTTAGATTTGTTCACCAATTGGCCACACACAAGGACTGGCAGAACCGGGGTGTCCCGGAAGGCTCAGAGCCGTTGACGCAGGCGTTGTCGGCGCTGCGTAGAGTTGCCAGACCGGGGAGCCTTGTTGTTATTGTCAGCGATTTCATCGGATTCAATCGCACTGCGCAATCGTATCTGTCCAGCGTCGCGCGTCATAACGAAGTCCTTGCTGTATTTATGAATGACCCGATGGAGAAAAAGTTACCGCCGCCCGGACGTTATCGCATCGTATCGCCAGAGGAGGAATTGGCGATCGACACGTACGCTGCGGCTGCACGACACGACTATGAAAGTGATTTCGCTGAACGATCGCATGATCTCGAAGTCTTCTGTCATCGCTATGGTGTGCACCTGATGCCGATGTCTACTAATGATGATCCAGTTGCAACGTTGCAAGCTGCTTTGGGTCGAAGGTCACATTAGTTATGGATCCCACCGAACTTCCACTGCGCCCGCTACATCTACCCGATCCCATCGGCTGGTGGCCCTTAGCGCCTGGATGGTGGTTCGTGATCGCGTTGCTGCTCGCAGGCATCGGCTGGCTCGTGCTCCGCGCATGGCAGAAATATCAATTTCTCGCACCGCAGAGATGTGCCATGCGTACTTTGGCTGAAGTTGAGTCGGACTATCTGACGCGCCGGGATCCGTTGATGCTAGGCAGGCAACTTTCCGAATTATTGCGCCGCAGCATGCTCGCGTATGCGCCACGCCACGAAGTGGCAGGCCTTACCGGCGATGCCTGGCTGGAGTGGCTGGATCGTGATTTACCGGTTCCGTATTTTCATACTGAAGGCGGCAAGAGCTTGCTGCAGTTGCCGTACCGAGATCCGAACGGGGATTTCAGTGATGTCGATATTAATGCATTGTTAGCGGCTGTTCGAATGCGTCTGGCGACGCCGGTAGGGAGTGCGGTCTAATGTGGTCTCTCGCCTGGCCCTTAGTTTTGATGGTGTTGCCATTGCCGATCATTCTTCGTCGTCTGGTATCTGAGGCTACTGGTCTGTCTGAGGCGGGGCTTCGCGTACCGAGTATTGACAGCTTCTCGACATTGAAAGATCGCTCCGGAAAAGAGCAGCTTCACAAATGGCGATTCTGGATCGCTGTGATCGCCTGGGTTCTCCTAGTGCTCGCGGCTGCACGACCAGAGCGAATCGGAGAAGAGCTGGATGTCTCAGTCGCGGGCCGAAACCTGATGGTGGCCGTTGATCTTTCCGGTAGCATGAATCAAAAGGATTTCGAACTGGCCGGTCGGCGTGTTGATCGACTGACGGCGACGAAAGCGGTTGCGAGCGACTTCATCGAGCGCCGTGAAGGCGATCGAATCGGCCTCATACTATTTGGCGAGCGGGCATACCTGCAAGTGCCGCTGACTTTGGATCGAGAGACCGTGAATATTTTATTGATGGAAGCGTTCATTGGCCTCGCAGGAGAAAAAACGGCAATCGGTGATGCGATTACACTGGCCGTACGCAGAGTGTATGAACAAGATGATAGTGAGGGCGATCAGGTCTTGGTGCTTCTCACTGATGGCGCGAACACCGCAGGCGAGGTCCAGCCTGTCAAAGCAGCTGAGCTTGCCCAACAGGTTGGTTTGAGGATTTACACAATCGGTATTGGCGCCGAGCAACTTAAAGTGTCCTCATTGTTCGGCGGTCGACGTCTAATTAACCCTTCCACTGACCTCGACGAAAATACACTGACAAAAATTGCCAGCCTTACGGGCGGCCGATACTTTCGTGCGACTGATACAGCGAGCTTACAGGATATCTACAAACTGATTGACGAGCTTGAGCCTGTCGAGGAGCCGGAGTCCGGTTTTCGGCCGGTGCAGTCTTATTTCTACTATCCGCTAGGCCTGGCTGTCTTGCTGGTGGCATTGATGAGTCTTGTCAGTCTTATCGAGCGAGGCGCACTGAGACGAGCGAGCGAGGTAAGTGTAAGTGCTGGCTAATTTTCACTGGCTGCGTCCTGAGTGGCTGTTTGCGATTCCCGTGATCGTTTTGTTGGCCTATCTGTTGGCCCGCGGCAAACTCGAGTCGGGTAACTGGAGTTCCGTTATCGATCGCGAGTTGATGCCGTATGTTTTATCCCGCGATCCCGGTCGTGGTAAAGATTATCGATGGTGGTTGATGGGCCTCGCTGGTGTCGTCGCCGTTGCCGCACTCGCGGGACCGGCATGGCAGCGAGTCGAACAACCCGTATTCAGAGCAGAGCAGGCATTGGTAGTCGCATTGGATTTATCCCGATCAATGGATGCGCAGGACATTACACCGAGTCGACTTCGGAGAGCCAAACTCAAAATTCTAGACATGCTGGAGCGACGGGAAAGCGGCCAAACCGCCCTGGTCGTTTACTCAGCCAATGCTTTTACCGTAGCGCCGCTGACCACGGATACAGACACTATTGCATTGCTTGTGAACAGTCTGGGCACCGACATCATGCCGAGCCGCGGCAGCTATCCAGAAGTCGCGATTGCTAAGAGCAGGCAGCTATTTGAACAGGCGAAGGCCAGTTTTGGCAGGGTAATGTTGATAACAGATGGCGGCTCGTCACCAGCTGCGTCCGTCGCGGCGCGTGATCTAAAAGCAGCGGGATATACCTTGTCCATTCTGGGTGTCGGAACAACTGAGGGAGCACCCATTCCACGTGTGACGGGAGGATTCGTGACTGACAACCGTGGAGAGATGGCTGTGCCGAAACTGGAGGAGCGCGGCTTGCGAGCGCTTGCCAGTACCGGGGGTGGTCGCTACGCTAGAATTTCTGATGATGGCAGAGACTTAGAGCAGTTGTTATCTGGAGAAATATTAGGCGATGCCGTCATAGGCGATGATGCTTTGGCTACCGATCGTTGGCGCGAGGAAGGTCCATGGCTACTGTTGTTTCTGCTTCCGTTGGCCGCATTGGGATTTCGTCGCGGCTGGGTAATCGTGCTGATATTTTTCATCGTGCCGCTACCGCAGACCGCCTATGCAGCCACGTGGAGCGACTTATGGTTGAATAAGGATCAGCAGGCCGGAAGGGAGCTCGAAGCCGGTAACGCGAAGGATGCAGCGGCTCTGTTCAAGAACCGCGATTGGCAAGCGGTAGCGGACTACGAGGCCGGTGACTACGCGGGCAGCGCTTCTGTTTTTTCAGAGCACGGCGATACTCGAAACCTCTACAATCTCGGTAACGCGATGGCATTTCAGGGTGACTTTGATGCGGCAATTGACGCTTATGAGCAGGTGTTAGAGAAACAACCGAATCACGAAGACGCTACTTATAATCTTGATCTTGTAACGAAGAGGAAGGAGCAGCAAGAGCAGCAGAATCAGGGCGAGGATCAGGAGTCTGCGGCAAACCCGGGTGAAGAGGGCGAGAAACCGGACTCTGAAGAGCAGTCAGTAGAGCAGGACCAAGAAGGCGAATCAGAAAGTGATAGCGAGTCACAAGAAGGCGACTCATCGGAAAGCGGCGACGAAGAAATATCCGAAGAGGATATGAAGGCCCTGCAGGAAGAGTTGCAGCGCGCTGCCGAGGAGGCGAACCCCAATGAGCAACCGCAGCAGATGTCTGAAGCCGAACTCGCAGAACTGCGGCAGCAACAAGAGCAGGAGCAAGCGATGGAGCAATGGCTGCGTCGAATTCCGGATGACCCGGGTGGTTTGCTACGCAGGAAATTTAGACATCAATACCAGCGCTCCGGTAAAGATCAGGACGGAAATAGTATGTGGCCAGATAACGAGGTGCAACCATGGTAACTAGTGGCGAAGCCATCCGCATTACATTGTTGAGTTCAGTCGGACTGCTCGCATTGATTGTAAATGCGTTCGCCGATGTCACCGCGAGCGTCGACCGGAATTCAGTTGACCTTAACGAGTCGTTTGTCTTCGAGATCACAGTGAACGCCAATAGCGATGCGGAGCCTAATCTGTCCGTACTCGACGAGAATTTCTACCGAGGCCAGTTGAGTCAGCTCAGCAACACGTCAATTATTAATGGCCAGATTAGTCGTAGTCGTATCTGGACCGTCGCGTTGATGGCCAGGGTGGCGGGCCAGCAGGACATTCCCGCGGTTTCAGTCGGCAGTGAAAGCAGTAAGCCCATCTCTATCATGGTCAATGAGCCGGCCAACGCGCCTCCAGGAGAGGCGGACGTCTTTATCATCAGCGAAGTTGACCAGACTGAAGCATACGTGCAGTCACAGGTTCTTTATCGATTCAAAGTCTACCGTGCCGTCGCGACGCGTCAGCAGAATTATCGCGATCCAGTCATAAGCGGTGCCGAAGTCTTGATCGAGCGTGCTGGTGAAGAGCGCAGTTACGAGGCTCTCTTGAATGGTCGAGCGTACAATGTCATGGAACGCGTCCTGGCAATTTATCCTCAGTCCAGCGGTGAGATCGAAATCTCGCCAGCTCGCTTTGAAGCACGAATATTGCGCGACGGACGCATTACCGGGCGCAAGGTATTCCAATCAGATGCGCATGCGATCAAGATCTTGCCAATCCCTGCGCCACCGACCGATTTTCCAAACGCCAGTTGGCTTCCTGCGCGAGACGTCCAGCTCAGTGAAGAGTGGTCGAGAGAACTCAATGAAGTTTCAGCAGGTGAACCGGTTACCCGAAAAGTCACGGTAAGCGCGCTTAGCCAGATTGAGACACAAATCCCGGCTTTGTCGCCGCCTGATGTAGAGGGTATGAATGTCTATGCTGATAAGCCCGACTTCTCTCGTCAGTTCGAGGCCGAGGGTATTCGAGGTATTCGTCGTGATCAGTACGCGATGATTGGTGTGCGCGGTGGAGTGGTGAAAATTCCGAAGCTCGAAGTGCCTTGGTGGGACATCGAGGCGGGCGAATGGCGGGTTGCGACCTTGCCCTCGAAAACATTTACCATTGATGCACCGGTCGCTGAGACAGTATTGCCGCCAGCGATACAATCCGGAGCTTTGGGTGACGCGACTGGAGACGCGAATCCTGCCAAGCTCGTCGAAGACGAATTCTGGAAACTGCTGAGCCAGCTACTTAGTGGTGTATGGCTGTTAACGATATTCGCATGGTGGTGGTCGAGCCGTGACCGGCAACGAGAGCCAAAAGCACCGGAGCCGCCACCGATTTACAAGCAACAGGCGAAATTCGTCAAAGCGGCGAAGAAGGCTGCCAACGCCGGCGACAAGACTGCTGTTCGTGCAGCCCTGATTGAATGGGCAGTATTGCAGTGGCCCGACAACTCACCGAGGAGTGTTAGTGAGCTCGCGAAGCGGGTTACCTCACCTTTGTCTGAAGAACTGAGTGTTTTGTCGGCCAGCAGTTACAGCAGCACTCCAGGTGAGTGGGATGGCAGCGGAATGGCTACCGCTATTCGCTCAATCAGTGTGTTAATAGAAGATAGCGAGGTGGCAACGCAAAGTCCGTTACCACCCCTGATGCCGCCGGGTACCTGACCTAGCTAGTCTTCGTTCCCAACGTTTTCTGCGGCGATAGCCGCATCGATCATCGCGATTGGTTTTTCTCGGGTAAAGGTCGAATCCTATCGCTGGCTACTACCAGTGTCCTTCACTTTTCATTGACGCCCAAGGTTCCTCTTGCGGCAATGAGTCGCCTTTTTGCAGTAACTCGATAGAGATGTTGTCCGGCGATCTAACAAACGCCATGTGCCCATCTCGCGGCGGACGATTGATGGTCACGCCTGCATCCATGAGCTTCTGGCAGGTTTCGTAGATATTATCGACCTGATACGCAAGATGGCCAAAATTACGGCCTTCATCGTATTCTTCTGGGTCCCAATTATGAGTCAACTCTACCTGCGCCTCTTCATCATCTGGCGCTGCGAGGAAGACGAGCGTGAATCGACCTTGTTCGCTTTCGTAACGCTTCAGCTCTGTGAGTCCAAGTTTGTCGCAGTAAAAATCGATTGATGCATCAATATTGGCAACTCGCACCATTGTATGAAGATATTTCATTTTTGAGCTCCGCTTTGGACCAGTCCCGATGGACTAGTGCAGGGATTGAATTCACAATGGTCCCTGATACAGGCTTCGGCGGCAACAGTGAACGACATTCGCACCATTACACTCGACCTTGACGACACACTCTGGGCAATTCACCCGGTTATCAGGCGCGCTGAGGCGCGTCTTTACGAGTGGCTCGGAGAGTTCTATCCGAATATTACAGAATTATATGAGCCGGCCGATATTCGCGAGGTGAGGTCGCAAGTCGCGGCCGAGTTCTCGGGCAGTGCGCATGACCTGACTTTCCTCAGAAGGACAGTTCTCAGCCGAGTTGGGACGGCGGCTGGCTATGGCACCGAGTTCATTGATGAAGCCTTTCGAATTTTTGATGAAGTTAGAAATGACGTCGATATCTTTCCTGAGGTCATACCGGCGCTCGAAGCCTTGAAAGAGCGGTTCATAGTAATTGCAGTGACCAATGGAAACGCGAATCTTACCGCTATCGGAATAGATCATCTATTTGACGAAGTGGTCACAGCCATAAAAGCAGGTGCGGCAAAGCCGTCACCGCAAGTTTTTGAAATGGCAGTGAGGCTCGGAGGGGCCAAGGCTAAAGAAACTCTGCATGTTGGAGATCACCCGAGGCTTGACGTAGATGGCGCACGCAATGCTGGGTTACGTACAGTATGGGTTAATCGAAATAAGAGCGTCTGGCCTGATGAGTTCGACTTGCCGGATATAGAGGTTACCCATGTTGGTGAGCTCCCCGGATTGTTAGGTGAGAATTAGACCGTACGGCGGCCACTTACGCGAAATGGTGGCGTGATCATGATTTAGATTTAACTACTCGATGACGTCAATGTTGGGCCTAATTACAACATCAATCCGTCGGTTACGCGCCCGTCCAGCTTCGGTCTCATTGCTTGATACTGGTCGTGTTTCGCCGTAGCCCGATGCGATGAGTCGATACATTGGAATCCGCATTACATTAATTATGTATTGCTGCACAGACTCTGCTCGTTCTTGCGAAATCTTTTGGTTCTGATTATCGCTGCCCTGAGAGTCTGTGTGGCCGTTGATGATGAGCTCACTTCGAGGAAATACATCAATAGCTTTTTCAACCTTAGTAAGCAGATCAAAATTCTCTGGCTTAATTTGTGATGCGCCACTGTCGAAGCTCAAACCGAAGAGCCGCAAGATGATGGTATCTGCTTCGCGGAAAACACGAGCTTCGTGAGGCGAGAACATTTTCTCGACTTGCTCAAATTGTTCTTTTACACGAGCCTGAGCCTCAAGACGCTGAATCAGCGTGGCGCGCTCTGCCATAGCATCCCTCAGCCGCTCATCGAGGGTACGTAACTCTTCATCTATATCGGCCATGCGTACTTTGTTCTCAGCCTTTTCCTGCTGCACTGCCCGCAGTTCCTGCTGCACTGCCCGCAGTTCCTGCTGCACTGCCCGCAGTTCATTGCCCTGCGATTTAAAGTGGACACTCAGCTTGGCGACCAGTTGACTATGTTTTTCCTGCATGTTCGGTACGATGCCTGCAACACTGGAGAGCGTCTGTATATTTTGCTCCCAGTCTAGAAGCAACTGCTCTACCGTGAGATCTTTGTCTCGCACCTGGCGGACAATTTCGGACAGGTATAAGGCATGCTCGACCTCGTCGTTTGCGCGTGTGGCGAGACTCCTTGACCGATCGATTTCGTAGCGATTTTCATTGAGTTTGCGCTCAGCTTCTGCGATCAGGTGCTTCGCCTTTCCTAGTGTGATCGGCGTATACCGGCCAATGCGAGCCCTGTCAGCGTTACTTAGAAGTCGCCGGGTTTCGCTGAGATATTGTTCTTTGATCGCGGTAAGTTCTGCTTCGCGATACAAATTAATAGCTTCGTCCTCAAGTCGCTTAGCATTCTTGAGGTCACCGCGTTCCAGTAGTTGAACTGCGCGGATGAATTTTTGTTGCGCACTGCTCCATAGTTCGGGCGATCGTTTTGGGGCCTCGGCATTGGCACCATCTTGGCGACTCTTGACTGCTTGTGCCAGCGTGGTTTGTGCAAATTCGGCTGTTCTGGCAGCGGCCTTGAAATACTTAACTGCGTCCGCTGTAGTTGAGCGTACGTAATTAATGTTTCGGCCGCGCTTCAATAGATCTTCAGCGTCATCATATTCTTTCATTCCGCTTTGGAAGCCCTTCGGCGCGAATAATTTTGCGTTGACAGCTTCGGCCGCTGCTTTCGCAGCATCCGCTTCCTTGAGGAAGGTATCTCTCAGTTCGTCCTGAGTGAGCCCACTGCCTGATACGGCAAGAAGAATGCCGAGTAGGATAATTTTTACGAGTCCGGTATTAGCGGTCATTTATTCAATTTCCGTGTGTCTTGCCCGTAAGCTCTACTGAAGATTCAGCAAGTTGACGACCATGTTAAATATGCTAGCGGCTCAAATCTATGGACGATGGCGCCTAAGGCGAAATTTTACTTCAGAATCAAGTTGAATGTGACTTATGCTAAATTTTTATGGATTACTCGATTCTGAATTGTTGAGTCGGCACCCATTTATGCGACAATGCGTGCCCCAACGCATGGCCCTCTGGCTGACGCATGAGCAACGACAATAAGTTATTTCGCGGCATACCTATAGTCCAGACCGGACAGGTTAAAAGCGGCGAGAAATACCAGACTGATGCAGGTTTTTCGGCCGTCAAGAACGGCCAAAAACAGCGTCGTAACAGCAAACCGATGGTGCGTGGCGATAAGCCGAAATGGCTGCGCGCGAAAATGCCGTCAGGATTGGGTTATTCGAATACTCGGAAGATTGTGCATGAGCATCGCTTGAGTACGGTCTGTGAGGAGTCCATGTGTCCGAATATCGGAGAGTGCTGGAACGCCGGTACGGCGACGATCATGGTCATGGGTTCGGTTTGCACGAGAGCCTGTCGTTTCTGCGCTGTGGACACCGGCAATCCGAAAGGTTGGCTGGATGCGCAAGAGCCCAGGAATTCGGCGAAGGCGGTCGAGCTCATGGGGCTTGAATATGTCGTGATTACGTCAGTTGATCGCGACGATCTGGCCGATGGCGGAGCGTCGCATTACGCGGCCTGCGTTCAGGAAATCAAGAAGCTGAATCCAAATACGGCTGTCGAGGCTCTGACACCTGACTTCAACGGCGTTCGGGAGCACGTTGAACTGGTGGTTGATTCAGGTCTGGAGGTTTTCGCCCAAAACGTCGAAACAGTGAAGCGTCTAACACACCCTGTACGCGATCCGCGCGCGAGTTATGAGCAGACGATCGAAGTACTGCGTCACGCGAAGGCATATCGTCCGGATGTGCTCACTAAAACGAGCCTGATGCTCGGACTCGGCGAGAAAGATGATGAAATCATGCAGACAATGGATGATCTCAGAGCGGCGAATGTCGACATCCTGACGCTTGGTCAGTACTTGCGACCGACCCCACACCATCTCGCTATAGAGCGTTACGTTACGCCGGAAGAGTTTGAGGCCTATCGTGCTGAAGGACTGGAGAAGGGTTTCATGGAAGTAGTCGCCGGGCCGATGGTGCGCTCGAGCTATCGGGCCGAACAGGTCTTACAAAAAAATAACGTTGGCATCGCAATATGATTGAATTTCTAGCGGAGTACGGATTATTCCTGCTCAAAGTAATTACTGTAGTCGTAGGTATTATCGCCGTCATCGTGGTCGTTGCCTCGGCAGGACGTAAGGGTGCGCATGAAGGCCTGGAAGTCGAAAACCTTAACGAGAAACACGAGTTTCTGGTTGAAGCTTTACGAACAGCTGTGTCGAGCAAAGATCAGCAGAAGAAAGCGGCTAAAGAGAAAAAGAAAAAGAATAAGGCTGACGCCAAAGACGCGTCTATACGACCACGCAGCTTTGTCATCGACTTCAAGGGTGACCTGAAGGCGAGCGCCGTTCCCTCGCTACGGGAGGAGGTCAGTGCGATTCTGGACGTGGCGACATCCGACGATGAAGTGATTATGCGTCTTGAGAATCATGGTGGCGTTGTGCACGAGCATGGTCTCGCGGCATCGCAGCTCGTTCGTATACGAGATCACAATATTCCACTGACCGTGTGTGTAGACAAAGTGGCTGCGAGTGGTGGTTACCTAATGGCCTGCGTTGCAACAGAAATTCACGCAGCACCGTTTGCGATACTTGGGTCTATCGGTGTGCTTGCGCAGATACCGAATTTCAATCGCTTGTTAGACAGTCACGGCGTTGATTTTGAACAGGTTACGGCGGGTAAGCACAAGCGCAGCGTCACCATGTTCGGTGAGAACACGGATGAAGACAGAGCCAAGCTGAAAGAAGAGCTAGAAGACGTGCACACGCTCTTCAAGGATGCCGTGGCTGCCTACAGGCCTGACATGGACCTCGAGAAAATTGCAACGGGCGAACACTGGTACGGAACTCGCGCCCTGGGGATCGGACTAGCCGATCATATTCAGACAAGCGATGAATTGCTGAGTACGCGTGCGACTACACGCGACATCTACTTGGTGACATACAAGATTAAACAACCGCTGCAAAAGCGCTTGATGGGCGGCATCGACAGCGCCCTTCAAAAAGCCGACGCAGCGAGCTGGCGCCAGAAGTTCGAGTCTCGTCTACCGCGCTGAGAGTGTGGAACTGAAGTATCCGCTCGTGGTCGAATCAATGACGAGGCCATTGGTGCTCGAGAGCGTTATAATCGCCGAATATAAAGAGCCGTACCGGGTAAGGGGTAGAAGAGCATGGTCCGTTCCAAATTATTGATAACATTAGTTTTTATGCTTTTTATCGCATCCTGCTCTACGTCACCGACTGGCCGCGGACAGCTAATCTTAAAGTCCAACGCAGAGCTCGAGGCACAAGCTCGATCGACGTTTAACGCGTACCGGGCAACGCTGCCGCTGACCACTGATCGCGCGAAAATCGATTTTGTCGCTTGTGTCGCAGGAGCCGTTGTTGCTGAACTTGACCCACCGTACAGCGATTTTGAGTGGGAGCTCGCGATATTTGAGCAAAATCAAGTTAATGCATTCGCCATGCCTGGCGGCAAGATCGGCGTGTATACCGGCATTCTCGACGTCACTGAAAATGAACATCAACTCGCAGCGGTTATCGGCCACGAAATCGCGCATGTAACTGCGAGGCATGTGAATGAGCGTGCCTCACGCGGGATGCTCACCGGAATTGGTATTGAAGCGTTAGCGATCATCATGGGTGGTGGTTACACCGGTGGTGCGTATACCGCACAACAAGTCATGAGTGCAGGTGCGGCGTTGGGCATGGAGCTACCAATGGGCCGGGGCCAGGAATCGGAGGCGGACGTTGTCGGTCTCGAGTACATGGCTAAAGCGGGTTTTGATCCACGTGCGGCCGTCGATTTGTGGCAGAACATGGCGGCGCTGGGTGGCAAGAAACCACCAGAGCATTTGTCGACTCACCCTGCAAGTGAAACCCGAATCGAAAATCTTATTTCGCAATGGCAAAAAACGCTTCCTATCTACAATCAGGCTTTGGCAGACGGCAAGAACCCGACTTGTAAAAAGACTTGGGGGTGACGGTCAGGTTTAAGAATTGCTTTTCGAAGCAGTCAGACGGAGACGGGATAATCGTATGACCATGGTAATTTTCTCCCACGGCCAGGAAAGTGGACCCTGGGGAACCAAGATTCGAGCAATGTCGGATGTTATGAAGAAGCATGGTTGCGGCGTCGACAGTATCGATTATCAAGGCATCGCCGATCCGACGGAGCGCGTGGAGAAACTCGTACGCGAATGTTCAAATATCGACGATTCGTTGATCCTGGTCGGTTCCAGTATGGGTGGTCACGTCGCGACAGCAGCGGCAGAGTCCCTAGGCGCCGCAGGATTGTTTGTATTAGCGCCAGCCTACTTCATGGAAGGCCATGAGGAGCTGACACCGCCACCACCAACTATGCCGATTTGCATTGTGCACGGCTGGCATGATGATGTTGTGCCGGTCGAAAATAGTATTCGTTACGCGCGTGAGTGTTCTGCGACGCTACATCTGGTGAACGGGGATCACCGGCTAACAAGGAATATTGACCAGATTAATGGATATTTAAGACAATTTTTGATAAGAATCAGTAACTAATGAACATTTAAGGGAGAAAGCAATGAAGCAATCACTAATCTTACTTGCGAGTCTGGCTCTGTTCGCATGTGGCGGTAACGATTCAGCGGATACTGCGGCAGACGTAGCAGACGTAGCAGACGTAGCAGACGTAGCAGACGTAGCAGACGTAGCAGAAGAGATGGCTGAAGAAGTCGCTGAGTCGGCAGGAAGTATCGTTGAAGAAGCTGCAGACGGTACGCATGACGCAGTTGAAGATGCAGAAGGCGCAACGAGCGACTAAGCGGTGCCAAAGCTATAGCGGTAAGCGCAATCCTTCGCGGGCGATTTGATGCCCGCGACGTTCAACTTCTACTTATTGCGGACTGCTGTTGATTAATAAAGGGCTCGTGTGATTCATGTGAATGAATATCACTCCAGCCCTTTTTTCGTCTGTCATCGAGTCGAGCAGGCTCATATCGCGACCTGGAAGCTCACCGTCGGCAAAGAAGAGAGAGTGTACGGCATTTACGATGCCTAATTTTCTTGAAAGTCAACGGTCTACAGGGGCCATCTTTTGGGTAGAATTGTCCGCCATGAACATCGCAGGATTCATTCTTCGCCCGTTGTATTGGGTATCCGGGAAGGTGTTCTCGAGTTGGGCGCGCCCCGCGATCCAGCCCGAAGCTCCTGCCGAGCTCTTAACCGATAGCGACGCGGCTGTTTGCTATGTCCTAGAGACGGGTGGCCTGACCGACGTGCTTGCTTTGGAGCGGGCCTGTGCGATACACGGCATGCCTTCACCAACCAAATCATTCGATTTCTGTGGTGTTCGTGAGGTAAACCGCTTAATTATCATGCGGCAATTGGAGGGCTTCTGGTTCCGCTATCCGCGAGTGAGCGGCTCGCGCCGGCTCAAGCGGCTGGTAGAAGGCGCCGAGAACTGTAGTCAGGAACTATTGCTGATCCCAGTTGCGATCTATTGGGGCCGGTCTCCGGAGAAGGAGCGTTCGGTCTTCAAGCTGATGTTGTCCGAAAACTGGGACATTATAGGAAGAACGAGAAAACTCTTTGTAACGCTGCTGCACGGACGAAACACTTTGCTTCGTTTTAGCCATGCACTGCCTATTCGTTCGATATGTACGGGCGATATCAATTCAAATGTCGCGTTTCGAAAAGCATCCAGAATCCTTCGTGTGCATTTTCGACAACGTAGAACCGCGACGGTCGGACCGGATTTATCTCATCGCCGCACGTTCGTAAAGCAGGTACTGCAGACACCCACAGTGCGCCGTGTTATCGACGCTGAGGCGGGCGATAACTATCGCAAACAGGAGGTCGCGAGACGCAAAGCAGAAAAATATGCGCTCGAGATCGCTGCAGACATTTCCTATCCGACAATTCGCATTCTTATTCGTTTGTTGGGATGGCTCTGGAATCGCATCTACGACGGTGTGGAAGTTAACCATATGGAGCGACTTCACGACGTCGCCAAGAATAAGGAAGTCATTTACGTACCGTGTCATCGCAGTCACATCGACTATCTGTTGCTTGGCTACGTTACCTACGAAGAAGGCCTGCATCTTCCACATGTGGCCGCAGGCATCAATCTTAATATGCCCTTGGTCGGCGGCATTCTGCGCCGCGGTGGTGCATTTTTTCTGCGTCGCAGTTTCAAGGGGAATCGTCTGTACGCAGCGGTGTTTTACGCGTACATCAATCAGATTCTCGTCAAGGGCTATTCGATGGAATATTTCGTCGAAGGTGGTCGCAGCCGCACGGGGCGACTTTTGGCACCCAAAGGTGGCATGCTCGTAATGACGGTCAATTCTTACGTCAAGAGCCCGCAGCGCCCGATTGTTTTCGTACCCATCTACTTTGGCTACGAGAAACTGATAGAAGGCGATTCCTTTATCAATGAGCTTGGTGGTGCCAAGAAGAAAAAAGAATCGATTGGCGGATTATTTAGTTCCATCAAGTCGCTTCGAGACCAGTTTGGCAAGGTATACGTCAATATTGCGGAGCCAATCGAACTTGAGCCGATACTCGATCGGCTGTATCCCGAATGGCGTGAATACGAATCGGAGAACGGCGAGCGACCACCGTGGCTTGCCGGCATCGTAGATGAGCTCGGCGGCCAAATTATGCAGGGCATCAACTCGGCTGCTGCAGTGACACCGATTAGTTTGCTTGCCTATGTTTTGCTCGCCACGCCCAGGCAAACGATCGGACTGGATGAGCTGCGCAGACAGCTGGAGGTCAGTCTCAGGCTTCTGCAGCGCTTCAAGTACTCTGACTCCGTCACCCTGCCGGATTGGAGTGCTGACCAGATCATTCTGCATGGCGAAAAACTTGAGGTGATCAGTCGTTCCACCCATCCGATGGGCGAGGTCATTCACATGACCGAGCGGACCGCTGTTCTGATGACCTACTTTCGGAATAACATACTGCATTTATTCGCAGTACCGGCTTCAGTCGCGTGCTGCTTTATTCAGGGCCGACAGCTGGAACACAAGGAGCTGCAGCGACTGATTCGCCTGATTTACCCATTTATGAAGAAAGAGCTGTGTTTGAAGTGGGAGCAGGACGATATGGATAGTGTGACGACAGATGCGATCAAGTCACTGATTGATCTTGATGTCTTGACCTATGGCAGCAGGAAGAAGGACCTCGTACGACCACCGGCAGGCTCTGCGGAGGCATTTCAATTGCTCATGCTCGGCCAGTCGATGGTGCCGATGCTGCAACGTTTCTATCTTGTTATCGCGATTCTGGTCGGCAATGGTTCAGGTATATTGTCCCGCGCCCGACTCGAGGGTATGTGCCAGCAAAGCGCCGAGCGTCTATCGATGATCTACGGACTTCACTCACCAGACTTCTTTGATAAGACCTTGTTCCATGATTTCATATGTACCCTGCAGGATCTTGAGGTGCTTCGGCGTAACTCAGGCGGACTCATTGAATTTGACGAGGGCCTGACGAGTATCGGTGTAGACGCGCGCTTGGTACTCGGTGAGGAAATTCGTCATAGCATCTTGTCACTCACGGTTTCTGAATAGAAAAGACAATGAAAGTAGTATCGCTATATCGGTTCCTGGACATCGAGAACCCGGACTCATTTCGAGATCAACTCAAGAAACTCTGCGACGAGCAGGGCTTGCTCGGCACGATACTCGTCGCCACGGAAGGATTTAATGGCACCCTGGCCGGCAGCGAATCGGCGGTTCGCATAGTTATGGACTGGATTCGCGATCGATTCAATATCGATGAGGAACTCGACGCACGTTGGACTGAGTCAGACGAAGCGCCATTTCGAAAAATGCAGGTAAAGGTTAAGAAGGAAATCGTCACATTAGGTCGCCCGGATATTCTGCCGCACAAGAGATCTGGCCAGCATGTCGGCGCCGAGCGTTGGAACGAACTGATCTCAGACCCAAGTGTGTTGGTGATCGACACTCGCAACCACTACGAAATCGAAGTTGGCACTTTCCCGGGGGCTATCGATCCGGGTAATGACAGTTTTCGAGAGTTTCCAGACTTCGCGAAAGAGCTTGCAAAACAGTCGACAGATCGCCCGCTTGCGATGTTCTGTACGGGCGGCATTCGCTGCGAAAAAGCGACAGCGCTTATGCTCGAGCTTGGTTTTGACGATGTCTATCATCTGCAGGGCGGAATTCTGAATTACCTGACCGAAGTGGATGATATTGAGAACAAATGGAGCGGCGAGTGCTTTGTTTTTGATACTCGTGTCGCTGTCGACCGGGATCTCGCAGAGGGCGGATATGTGCAATGTCACGCTTGCCGTCGTCCATTGAATACCGTAGACCTGGTGTCGCCCGATTACCGCGAAGGCGTTTCCTGCCCGCAATGCGTCAATGAAGCTGATGAAGACCGGCTGCTGCGTCTTGAGGAGCGTCGAAAGCAAGTGCGACTGGCCGCTGAGCGTGGAAGTCAGCATATTGGGCCGAAAACCTGACGAATTTCCTTGCGTCATCCCGCTCATGATGACGGTCATCGCGACGATTGGTGGTTTGCTGCTGATAATGTTTGGTAGCGGTAGCGGTAGCGGTAGCGGATCGGAAGGCATGTGGCGTATTGCCGCATCGATGTTGGGCGGTATGGTGAGTGCGAATCTCCTTACGTTGGTCGTTATTCTTGCCATGGAAACAAAAGCAAGAGTCAGTCTAATGCGCGGGCTTAGGCATCCAGATCTGGGATCAATTCACTCTCTAAATTTATGATCATATCCTTCAGGAGCAACTTCCGTTTCTTGAGTCGACGAATGCGAAGTTGATCGACCATAGGGTCATGCTGGAGCTGGTCAATAAGAGAATTGAGGTTCCTGTGACTGACGCGAAGCTCTCGAAGTTGATCGAGTTCCTTAAATGATTCAGTATCAATTTTCTCGGTCATTTAGTCATGCTACTCGCTGTCAGGCAGTAGTGCCAACCAGTCTCGGTCCGCGGCCCCAATGACGAAAAAGTGGGGGTTTAGGATGTTCTCTTTCGCATTATATTTCATAGGTTTACCGTCAAGCGTGACGACACTTCCACCGGCTTGCTCTACAACAGCTTGGGCCGCAGCCGTATCCCATTCAGAGGTTAGTCCAAGTCTCGGATAAAGGTCCGCGCTACCCTCGGCAATAATACAAAACTTGAGCGAACTGCCCATTAGAATCATGTCGTAATTGCCAAGATTCTCGAGATACGCGTCAAGACTCGGATCTCGATGAGAGCGGCTACCGACGACTCGAACCGGACTCGAGCTATGAGGTGACACACTGATCGATTCTCGGCCGCCATTGCTATCCCGGCGCTCAGCACCGTAGTCTTTGCAGCCGATGTAAGTCATGCCTTGAACGGGGACATGGACTACGCCGAAGACCGGTTCCTGATGGTCTATCAGCGCGATATTCACAGTGAATTCTCCGTTCCGGTTGACGAATTCTTTAGTTCCGTCCAGCGGATCGATAAGCCAATATCTGTCCCATTGACCACGTTCGGCATAGTCCGGCAAATCGGCTTCTTCGGAAATAATTGGCATACCAGGTGTTAGCTCTTCGAGCCCGGCGACGATACAAAAGTGTGCCGCGAGGTCGGCTTGCGTCAACGGTGAACTGTCTTCTTTGCTTTGCACCTCGAAATCGGACGAGTAGACTTCGAGGATCGCTTTACCAGCGGCTTCGGCTAAAGCGACAACGGGATCAATTAGAGACTTCATTCCGGTTCCTGTAGACATTCGAGGCGCGCAGTATAACAATGATAAAGGACTCAAAATTAGTCTTGGAAAACGTCGAGACCTTGATGCTGGACATGGACGGGACGATACTCGATCTCGCCTACGATAATTACATGTGGCTCGAACATATTCCTCGCCACTACGCGCTCGAGAACGACATCCCGCATGAGGACGCGCGGCAAATTCTGGCAGACAAGTTCGCTCTCGCCCAGGGTAATTTGCGCTGGTATTGCCTTGACCACTGGTCGGAATACCTAGGGTTCGACGTTATTCAATTGCATCACGATGCCAGTCATCGGATCGGTTACCTGCCGGGTGCCCTTGCGTTCTTAAAGCGCGCCTTCAGTCATAAAGCTCGCGTTCTGCTCGTGACAAATTCGCATCGCGAAACCTTGAACTTGAAAGATGCAGTCACAGGTCTCGGTGATTACTTCGACGGAATGCACAGCTCACATGACTACGGGTACGCAAAGGAGAGTCAGCATTTCTGGGGTGCGTTACAGGATGACGTTGGCTTCAACTTGAAGACAACACTCTTCGTTGATGACAGCTCATATGTTCTGCGCAGTGCAGCAAAATATGGCATCGAAATGCTACTGAAGGTCACACAGCCCGATACGAGAGTTGTGGAGAAAAACTCCTCCGAATTCGAAGGAGTCAAACGGGTAGCCGAAATGTTGTAACTAGCGTCGTTGCCCGTGCGAACGTCCACCGCCTGGTCGGGCACCACCACCGCCACTACGACGCTGTTGCGGTTTTCGTG
The DNA here is from genome assembly GCA_913063505.1 of uncultured Gammaproteobacteria bacterium. Taxonomy (GTDB): domain Bacteria; phylum Pseudomonadota; class Gammaproteobacteria; order Steroidobacterales; family Woeseiaceae; genus UBA1847. The sequence goes on from CAJXYT010000009.1 coordinate 31,718, forward strand.
GTCGCGCCTTCGGTCGGATGAGTTCTGGCAGGTCTGCTGGTTCATAATTCGCAAATGGAATCTTGTTACCAATGTACTTCTCGATGTCCGGTAAGGACATCGCATAGGTTTCACAGGCGAGACTCAGAGCATGTCCGGAGGCGCCGGCTCGAGCCGTTCGGCCAATTCTATGGACATAGTCTTCCGCGTCATTTGGCAAATCATAGTTAATGACATATTCGACGTCGGGGATGTGTAGTCCGCGTGACGCAACATCTGTGCCGATAAGGACACGCAGTTTTCCTTCCTGAAAATCTGACAGTAAACGTTCGCGCTTCTTCTGCGGCACGTCACCGGAGATCGCTGCCGCGTTAATGCCATTGGCCTCGAGGTAATCCTGGACCTTCTCGGCTTCACGCTTCATGTTGACGAATACCATCGTGCGGACGTCGCCGATTTCGCGAACCAGACCAACCAGAAGCTGCATCTTGTCTTTGTTGGAAGGATAAAATATGGCTTGTCGAACCTTATCGGCAGTAATCTTTTCAGGCTCGATACGAATAAGTTCCGGCTCGTTCATGTGCTCGTAGGCGAGCTCCAGAACACGTTGAGATAATGTTGCTGAAAACAACATATTAAGTCGCTTCTCCGGGCTTGGAAGGCGTCTCAACAGGTAGCGTATATCCTTAATGAAGCCAAGATCGAACATGCGGTCAGCTTCGTCCAGAATTGCAACCTGGATCTGATCGAGCTTGAATACGCCCTGTTTGAAGTAATCGATAATGCGGCCCGGTGTGCCGATAATTAGATCAACACCATCAGTGAGCGTCTTGCGCTGTTTTTCATAATCCGTGCCGCCATACGCAAGGCCGATGGTCAAACCGGTGTGTTTACCCAAAAGCTCGGCGTCCTTGGCGATTTGGATCGCTAGCTCTCGGGTCGGCGCCAACGCAAATACCCGCGGCTGCTTTTGTCCTTCCGGCGCATCCTCTTGATCTGTCAGTAAGCGTTGGTAGGCTGCGACTAGGAAGGCAGCGGTCTTACCGGTACCCGTTTGAGCCTGACCTGCAACATCAAGGGGTTTGAGTGCAATTGGCAACGTATTGGCCTGGATTGGCGTACAGAATTCAAAGCCAGCATCACGGATGCCCGCCTGTAGACTCTCGTGCAACTGCAAGGAGTCGAATCTGAGGTCGGTCAGATGATTTTCAGACATAAAGTTAGAACCAGAAAATATGCGTTAAAAGCTTGCAAATTGGCTTGCGAAGCGGTCAAATTGGTTTTTACACGACGCGACAATCGTCGCACCCGCCAGTTTCGCTTTCCTTACGATCCAGAAAGAAGCCGGAAATAGTCGGCAACAAAGCTGCGACATATTGCCTGATAGTTAAGGCAGCGTCATCCGTTTTATCAATGTTCGTTCGTCAGAGGGGCTGACTGCGGGCAAAAATCACTTTTATCAAAACCTTTCATTTGGAGGATATAGCCGGTGAGCGACAAGATTGTGCACACCACGGACGGTAGTTTCGATACCGACGTAGTTAATAATGCAAAACCTGTACTGGTCGATTTTTGGGCCGAATGGTGCGCGCCATGTAAAATGATCGCACCGTTGCTGGACGAAGCAGCGGATGAATATGCGGATAAACTCGACATCGTTAAGTTAAATATTGATGAGAATCCAAGTTCCGCCGCAAAGTTCGGCGTCCGCAGTATACCTACTTTGATTCTTTTCAAAGACGGTGCCCTTCAGGCACAGAAACTCGGCGCGATGTCCAAATCGCAGCTTGCTGAGTTTATTGACGCTAATATCTGAGAGAGATTACTTGTCTAATACAAATGCACCACAGAATCCACGCTCTAATAGTCGAGCTAGCAACAAAGGTGGCAAGGGCAATCCAAACCGCCGCCGCCGCCGCCGTCCACCGCAGAGCGAATATCCTGATGATGATGAGGGTTCGTTGGAGGTAATTCCAGCAGATCAGCTTGAAGCCAGCAAGAATGTTATGAACCTGACGGAGCTCAAAACCCGTCCGGCAACGGCGTTGGTTGAGCTGGGTGAGTCACTAGGCGTTGAGAATCTCGCGCGCTCACGCAAGCAAGATATCATCTTTTCCATCCTCAAGGCGCACGCCAAGAGCGGTGAAAATATTTACGGCGATGGTGTTCTGGAAATATTGCAGGATGGATTCGGTTTTCTGCGCTCGTCGGATAGCTCCTATCTTGCCGGTCCGGATGACATCTACGTAAGTCCAAGTCAGATTAGACGATTCAATCTACGGACTGGTGATACGGTTTCAGGACTGATTCGTCCACCGAAAGAAGGCGAGCGTTATTTCGCTCTGCTGAAAGTCGGTCAGATCAATCATGACGCTCCGGAGAATGCTCGAAGCAAGGTTCTGTTTGAGAATCTGACGCCGTTGTTTCCGAAAGACCGTCTGACTCTGGAGCAGGGTAATGGCAGTACCGAAGATCTAACGGCTCGCATCATTGATATGGTTGCGCCGATCGGTAAAGGCCAGCGCGGACTTATCGTGTCACCGCCGAAAGCCGGTAAGACAATGCTACTGCAAAATATCGCGTCTGCAATCGTTGCGAATAACCCGGAAGTCGATCTTATCGTTCTACTTATTGATGAGCGACCGGAAGAAGTGACGGAAATGGAGCGAACGGTGCGTGGCGAAGTGGTTTCATCAACGTTTGATGAGCCTGCAAGTCGTCACGTCCAGGTTGCGGACATGGTTATCGAAAAGGCAAAACGCCTTGTTGAGCACAAACGCGATGTCGTTATTCTTCTCGATTCAATCACTCGACTGGCTCGGGCATACAATACTGTCGTACCGTCGTCAGGTAAGGTGCTGACCGGTGGTGTTGATGCGAACGCACTGCACAGACCGAAACGTTTCTTTGGTGCTGCACGAAACATCGAAGAGGGCGGTAGCCTGACTATTCTGGCGACAGCGCTTGTTGATACTGGTTCGAAGATGGACGAGGTGATTTACGAGGAGTTTAAGGGCACCGGTAATATGGAAATCCATTTGGATCGCCGAATTGCTGAAAAGCGCACCTACCCGGCGATCCACATCAATCGTTCCGGCACTCGAAAAGAAGAGTATCTGACGAACCCCGACGAGTTGCAGAAGATGTGGGTGCTACGAAAAGTATTGCACCCCATGGACGAGCTTGCGGCAATCGAGTTCCTGCTCAATAAGCTGCAGGACACGAAAACCAATACGCAGTTCTTTGAGGCGATGAAACGCTAGAGACGATTCTATAGCCGATTAGGAAGCGGGGCTCTTGCTGCGAAGCAAGAGCCCTGTTTTCGTTATGGAACTGCAAAAATAATGACTAGAGAAGATCGATATCTCAATCGCTTTCGAAGAAGTCGATATAACCTGTCTCGATAGAATATTCAGCGCCAATAATATTGAGCTCTTTGGCTTCGATGAGTTGCTCAAGGATCAAGGAGCCATGTTGTAGGCCATCAACTGACGCTTGAACGTTAGCGTGCACACAGCTCGCAACAACCGCTTCGTCTTCGACGTCATAGTATTCTTCGAGTACTGGATCCAGGGCTGGACGGATGCGATCAACAATAGCCCGTAGATTGGGCGAGCGGTGAGATTCCTTAAGCGCAAGCTCGCGCAAGGTCGCGATAATCGCACCGCAATTACTGTGTCCAAGTACAACAACCAGACGAGTGCCGAACTGTTTGGCTGCATACTCGATGCTGCCGATTTGTGAGGGCGCGACGATATTGCCGGCAACTCTGATCACAAACAGGTCGCCGATACCCTGATCGAATATGAGTTCTGTTGGAACTCGAGAGTCAGAACACGCGAGGATTATCGCGAAAGGGTTTTGTGGCGCCGCCGCTCCAGCGCGATGCTCACGAATGGCCAACACCTCTTCGCTAATCTCATTGGATATAAATCGACGGTTACCGTCGCGAAGGCGCTCAAGTGCATCAGTAGCAGATATCATTTATGAACAGTAACCTGAATGACGATTATTGAGCAATCCATCGGTGCAGGAACACGGCTGTGCCGGCTGGGAAATCAGTCTGATCCTTAGTCAGTTCGATGTAGCCATCCGTCGCCGACAGTGACGCGAAGTCCCCAGATGTGTTGGTTTTGACGGGCATGGCAAGCGTTTGACCGGCCGCATTAGAAATCAGTTTCACGGGTAGGAAACAGGTGAGTGCTGGCTTAAATGAGATATTTGACGCGACTGCAGCGAACTCAGGCGGTGATTCAGAGGCGCCGGATGCGCTGGCTAGTGCCGCGATGACATATTGTCGACAACAGACTAGCGCTGATACCGGGTTGCCTGGCAGCGCAAAAACCACCTGGCCGTTCGGTCCCTTACCAAACCACAGTGGCTTTCCAGGCCGCTGACTAACCTTATGGAACACGACCTCGACCCCGAGATCAGTAAGGACCTGCGGAACATAGTCGGCCTTTCCCATCGAAACGCCGCCGCTCAAAATGACGACGTCGGCTTCGTCGAGGTGTGTGGCTAAACGATGACGCAGTTCGGAAACGTCATCAACTATGTGGTCGTGACTTATGCGTTTGTAGTGATAACTCCCAAGCAAAGACACTATCGCCGGCCCGTTTGACATTCGAATCTGGTGTGCTTCGATCGCATCGCCGGCGGCCACCAGCTCGTTGCCAGTAGAGATGACCCGTATGACTGGATCTTTGGCGACGATCACTTCCGTCTCTCCACAGGAGGCAATGATTGCTATGTCGAGCGGCGAAATTCGTTTCCCGGGTGTCATCAGATGCGCGCCTTCCGCAAAGTCTGAGCCGTGTGGATGAATGAAGCGATTCTTCTTTAGCTCGTAATTAGCCTCGATTTCGGCTGTGCCATCAGCAACGGAAATTCGCTCAACTGGGACAATGCAATCCGCATTATCGGGTAGCGATGCGCCGGTCATGATTTCTATGCAATGACCGGTCTGCAGCGACAATACTTTATCGCCCGCCGCCTGCATCGCCTGAATTGGAAATGTGCGCTGGCCGCTATCGTAGTCGACCCAGGACAGTGCAATGCCGTCCATCATCACACGATCAAATGGCGGCTGGCTGCGTTCTGCTCGTACGATCTGCTGCAGCACGCGCCCAGTGGCATCGTCGGCAGCAACTGTTTCTGTAGCGAAGGCCTTTGCTTCGGCCAACACGGCTTCGAGCGCTTCTGTTGTAGTTAGCACAGCACCTTCAGCTCTTCTCTCGTGCGATTGCCCGATGGCCGATGTCGCGTCGAGAATAGACATCCTGCCAATGAATTTTATCTACTGACTCATAAGCATATGCTGCTGCCGTCGCGACGGAATCGCCAAGACCGACAACGCACAGTACGCGCCCGCCGCTGGTTACAACGTCGCCATTATTACTGGCAGTGGCGGCATGAAATACCTTCTGGACTTCGCTATTCGCATCGGCGAGGCCCGTAATACCCATTCCCTTTGTGTAGCTCAGGGGATAGCCACCTGCAGCCAGAACCACACCGAGCGCGGCTCGAGAATCCCATTCAGTAGTCTGCCCAGCCAAAGTCCCGTTAACCGTTGCTAGACAAATAGCCGCGAGGTCTGACTTAAGGCGCATCAATATTGGCTGGGTTTCAGGGTCGCCCAAGCGGCAGTTGAATTCGATAACCTTCGGCGTTCCATCCGCCATGATCATCAATCCGGCGTACAAGAATCCAAGATAGGGGTGACCATCGATACGCATACCATCGAGTGTCGGTTCGATGATCTCACTCATGATTCGCCGTTCGATCTCAGGACTTACGACGGGGGCCGGGGAGTACGCACCCATACCACCTGTGTTCGGCCCGGTATCGCCCTCGTCGCGCGCCTTGTGATCCTGTGAGGTCGCTAATGGCAGCACGGTGCGTCCATCGGTTATGACGATAAAACTCGCTTCTTCGCCATCCAGGAACTCTTCTACAATGATTCGTGCTCCGGCATCGCCAAAACTACCACCGGCGAGCATGTCGGTCGCCGCGCCTTCGGCTTCCGCCAGTGTCATTGCAACGATCACACCTTTACCCGCAGCCAGACCGTCGGCCTTGATGACTATCGGCGCGCCCTTCTCGCGGATATAGGCGAGCGCAGGATCGAGTTCAGTGAAGCTTTGATAGTCACCCGTTGGAATGCTGTGACGTCTGAGAAAGTCTTTTGTGAATGCTTTGGAGCCTTCCAGTTGAGCAGCTGCCGCATTGGGGCCAAAACAGGGCAGCTCGAGAGAGTCGAAGTGATCGACAATTCCGGCGACTAATGGCACTTCCGGTCCGACGATAGTCAGGCCGATGTTTTCTTCTTGTGCGAGTTTAGATAGCGCTTCCATGTCATCTGAGGAAACCGCTGCATTTCTAACTTTGTCTTCGAGTTCGGTCCCGGCGTTTCCTGGAGCGACGAGAACCTCGTCGACGTCCTCAGATTGAGCGCATTTCCAGGCAAGTGCATGCTCGCGTCCGCCGTTGCCGATTATCAGAATTTTCATAGTGCTCCTCTAAACTACCTTAATGATGGAAGTGACGCATACCCGTAAACACCATCGCGAGACCGTGTTCGTTCGCTGCCTGGATCACTTCGTCATCTCGTATTGAGCCGCCCGGTTGAATAATTGCCGAAATACCGGTTTCAGCAGCCGCGTCGATTCCGTCACGGAATGGGAAGAAGGCATCTGATGCCATCACTGAGCCTTTGATTTCCAGGCTCTCGTCAGCTGCTTTTATCGCCGCAATTTTAGTGCTGTAGACACGGCTCATCTGGCCTGCGCCGATGCCGATTGTCGCTTTATCTTTGCAGAAAATAATCGCATTCGATTTGACGTATTTCACGACAGTCCACGCGAACAGCATGTCCTGAATCTGCTCGGGTGAGGGCGAAAGATCGGTGACTACTTTCAAATCGTCGGCCGTAATGGTACCCAGATCCGTATCTTGCACTAGCAAACCACCCGAGATTTTCTTGAAATCAAAGCCGGGCGTTACAACTGACGGCCAGCTGCCGGTTTCCAATATACGAAGGTTTTTCTTTGCAGAAATTATCCTGGCGGCATCTTCATCGATCGCCGGAGCAACAATCACCTCAACGAATTGCCGCTCGACAATAGCCTCTGCCGTCTTGACGTCGAGCGCGCGGTTAAAGGCGATGATGCCACCGAACGCGGACGTCGGGTCGGTCTTGAATGCCTTGTCATAGGCATCCTGAATATTATCAGCGACGGCCACACCGCATGGATTGGCGTGTTTTACTATGACGCAAGCTGGACCCTCAAATTGCTTTACGCATTCCAGGGCGGCATCACTGTCAGCGATATTATTATAGGAGAGTGCTTTGCCTTGCAGTTGTTTCGCCGCTGCCAGAGAGCCGGCAGGGGATTGTTGGTCAGCATAGAATGCTGCGCCCTGATGTGGATTCTCGCCGTAGCGTAGTTTTTCAGATAAGCCGCCTGAATACAGGAATCGCGGGCCAAGCACCTCGTCTCCGAGAGAGGCAGACAGGTATTTGGTTATTGCTATGTCGTAGCTTGCAGTGTGAGCGTATGCTTTCGCCGCAAGTCTGCGCCGGCCCTGAAGAGACAAGTTGTCTTTTTGTATGTCCTCGAGAACGGCTTCGTAGTCGTCAGGCTCAACAATCACCGCTACGCCATCATGATTTTTGGATGCGGCACGGATCATGGCTGGGCCGCCGATGTCGATATTCTCGATAGCATCGTTGATGCTTGCGTCTTCGCGCGCGATCGTTTGCTCAAACGGATAGAGATTGACGACCAGCATGTCGATAGGCTCTATGCCATGCTCCTCCATAATGGCCTCGTCGGTTCCGCGGCGACCGAGAAGGCCGCCATGAATGACCGGATGCAGAGTTTTTACGCGGCCGTCCATGATTTCTGGGAAACCGGTTTTCTCTGAGACTTCGATTACATCCAGTCCTGCGTCTCGTAGTGCCTTGCATGTGCCGCCGGTTGAAAGCACTTCGACGCCCAATTGAGTCAGGCCTTTTACGAATGGAATCAATTTACGCTTGTCAGAAACACTGACCAGCGCGCGTCGGACATTGAACATCGAGTCACCTGAAGAAATAGAGAGGAAAATGCCGCGAGGGTTATTTTTGAATTAGGGAATAAGTCCTGAGTTTCTTGCGCAAGGTACCGCGGTTCAAGCCAAGAATACCGGCTGCTTGGCTCTGATTACCCTGTGTATAGTCCATAACGGCTTTGAATAACGGCCGTTCTACCTCTCCAATGACGAGGTCGTATAAATCGCCTGGGCGATCGCCGTTCAGGGCGATGAAGTATTGGTCTAAAGCATCTTCAGTGTGCTTACAGAGCGGTTTCTTGCTCTTCTTGGATACGAGTGAGTCGTTTTGATTATTATTTGCCACAATTGTCCAACCCCAAATCGCTACCTCGCCTTTCGATAAGGTCGAGTATTCCCCCCCAAATCAGACAAATCAAACAGCCAACGAGTCGCCTCCGTCCTCTCGATCGAAGTAGTTCTTGGTCAAGCTGATCTGCTCTGAAGCACTTTCAACACGCACTACCTGATGACGAAATTCGTCGGCATTGGCCAAGCTGTTGCAATACCAGGTTAGGTGCTTGCGAGCCACTCGAACCCCGGTCAATTCTCCATAGAACCGATGTAGTTCTCCCAAGTGGTCGAGCATAATATCACGCAATTCATTTTTATCCAGTCGTGGTTTTTCACCGCTTGGGTTTAGAAGATGTCCAAGCTCACGAAAAATCCATGGTCGTCCTTGTGCCCCACGTCCGATCATCAAGCCATCGCAATTCGTTACGCGTAATACCTCAAGCGACTTCTCGATTGTCGTGATGTCCCCATTTGCTATCACTGGTATTTCAACAGCCTCTTTTACCCGCGCGATAGTTTCGAATTCAGCCTCACCTTTGTAGCGACATGCGCGAGTTCGGCCATGAACCGCAAGCGACAAGACGCCAGAATCTTCGGCTATTCGAGCGATATTGAC
>CAJXYT010000010.1 GCA_913063505.1 uncultured Gammaproteobacteria bacterium
GTCATACAGCGGCACCCACTCGACGATCGCCCATTTGGTCAGCTGATCCGCAATAACGATAACCACAGCGACGATCATCCATATGACGAATCGTGCGTTGCTTGCATTGGAACTCTCGAGCTTTCTCAAATTATTGTCCTTTTAGCTCGCGTCTGCGGCAAGCATTGATCGTGCATTCTCGGTGACAGTATCCATTTCTGCAACCAGTTCTTCAACTGATTCGAATTTTAGCTCATCGCGGATGCGAGCGATAAAGTCGATGTGGATGTATTCGCCGTAAATATCGCGATCAAAATCAAACAGGTGTACTTCTAACAGGGGCTTAACCAAATCGAACGTTGGCCGGGTACCGACGCTAGCAACGCCAGAGACAACACCTTCTTTCAGTCCGGATACTCGCACCGCGAAAATACCCAGAACGGCAGATTGACGCCGCCTCAGGTCGACATTCGCCGTTGCATAACCCAGCGTTTTGCCAACCTGGCGACCCTTAATAATGCGACCAGACATCCGATATGGACGACCGAGCAAAGACTTCGCAAGCGGCAAGTTACCCTCGGCCAGTGCGGCGCGAATCGCTGTCGAACTGACCCGAACTCCGTCTTTAACGATGCTGGCAACTTGGTCCACGGCGAAGTCTAGTGGTTTTTGCACCCGCCGCAGCTCATCAATATTGCCTTCTCGTTTGCGAGCAAAATGAAAGTCATCGCCGACGACAATATGTCGTGCATTCATTCCCTGTACGAGAATCTGACGAATGAAGTCACCAGACCGGATACTCCGCATCCCTGGATTGAATCGGGGGCAATAAAATATATCGATACCGTAGTCAGCTAGGAAATCAAATTTCTCCCGGAAACGCATAAGTCTCGCGGGTGGGTTCGCCGCAGAAAAAAACTCTTTTGGTGTCGGCTCAAAGCTCATCACTATCGACGGCACACCCATCGCATACGATTTCGAGATCACCTGATCGAGTAACTGCTTATGACCAAAATGAAGTCCATCAAAACTACCTATGGTCACCACACTCCCGGCTCGCAAATCAGCGTGTGGCAAGTCCCTAATGTGACGTACTAACCTCATATCAATCTGCCCGCAGCTTGAACTGCGCAACTCTAGTACCCATTAGCAACATCATCAGAAAATAGGTCCCCATACCAGCACCAACGGATACCGCAAGCCAAATAACTCGTCTGACGAACGTAGCATCAACCCACCATTCAATCGGCCGATTCAAGTAATTCAAGGCAGCGAACATAGCAATGCACGCGATTGCAACCCTCGCCAGCAAAATTGGCCAACCAGCCGAATGCCGCAAGATCCGAGTGCTGCGCAGTCCGCGATACAGCAGGATGGCGTTCAAGACAGCCGCGACAGATGTTGCCGCCGCAAGTCCCACATGCGGGCCAGCGATGTTGTTGGTGGACATATACCAGGCTAGGCCAACACTCAATATTAGGTTGACCAGGAGCGCTAAGAGAGCAATTCGAACGGGAGTCTTCGTGTCCTCACGAGCAAAATAGGCAGGAGCCAAGATCTTGACAAATGAAAATCCGACAAGCCCCATCGCGTAGGCCTTCAATGCAAGTGCGGTCATACGAACGGCGTACTCATCAAACACACCGCCGAAGAAAAGTGCGGTCACTAAAGGTTCAGCTAGCATAAACAGACCGATCGCCGCTGGTACCGCTATCAGGAAGGCGATTTTCAATGACCAGTCCAGTGTCTGCCTGAACGCTTGTTTGTCGTCCTTCGCCCATAACCTCGACAGATACGGCAACGTTACTGTACTAAGCGCTATGCCAAATATACCCAACGGAAATTCCATCAAGCGGTCAGAAAAATAGAGGTAGCTGATACTACCAACCGGCAACATCGAGGCGATGATGCCGCCAACGAGCACGTTGATCTGTGCCGCTGATGAGCCAAATATGGCCGGAACCATCAGCTTGAATGCTCGCTTCACGCCTGCGTGTCGCGGCGCCCATTTTGGCCGTGGCAATACCCGAATCTTGGCGAGATACGGCAGCTGAAACAGCAGTTGAAGCACTCCAGCAACCAGCACGGCATAGGCAAGCGCCATGACAGGCTCATCAAGCTTCGGCGATACCCAGATCGCCGCCGCGATCAACACGATATTAAGAATCACCGGCGTAAATGCGGGGACGCCAAATCGGCCATAAGTATTTAGGATCCCACCAGCGAAAGCTGTCAGAGAAATGAAAAACAGGTAGGGAAACGTGAATCGCAACATCAGCGCCGCAAGATCGAGATCACCTCCATCACCCACGAATCCTGGCGCCACTATCAGCACCAGCAATGGTGCAGCGACCACGCCCATCAATGTCACGATAAAAAGAACGATGCCAAAGGTACCGGAGATAGAATCGATAAATTCACGAGCATCATCGTGATCGTAATTTTCACGGTACCGCGCCATAACCGCAACGAAACCGGCCGAGAATGCGCCCTCCGCGAAGAATCGACGCAGCATATTTGGGATTCGGTTAGCCACGAGGAAAGCGTCCATCACCAGTTGGGCACCGAAATATCGAGCGAATACGATATCCCGTAAGAGACCCAGAATTCTCGAAATTAAGGTCATCCCGCCGACGACGGTGATTTTTCTGAAAAGCTCCGCCCCGGGCGTGATTTCCCCGCTGTTTGCGGAACGTCCGTCCTGCCCTTCTACTTGTTTGTTTTCAGTGCCCATCACTGCGGTCAGTTTAGCCCAAAAAATTCATAAAATAAGTCGTTTAGGTAATAGCACGACGGCGCCAAGCCGGACCCGCCGGTAGTTGTTGACAATCACCCTCCAGCCACGAATAATACGCCGCTCTTTGCAGGCACGACACGGAAATACCAGTGGCAAACATCAAATCAGCAAAAAAACGCGCCCGGCAGGCTGAAAAAACTCGCCAGCGCAACATGGGCATGCGCTCTCTTATGCGCACCAAGATCAAGACTGTTGTGAAAGCATGTGATGCCGGCGACAAAGACGCTGCTGCGGTTGCGTACAATGACGCTGTGCCAGTGATCGACAGCATGATCAATAAGGGCATTGTGACTAAGAACAAAGCGGCACGTCACAAGAGTCGCTTAAATAAGCGAGTAAAAGCACTCGCCGTTTAATCGCGACCTTGTAGAGACACAAAAAAGCCGCCTGATGGCGGCTTTTTTGTACGCGATATTCTGCCGCCATTTGTTCTCATATCTTCGAGCGTGCCGTTCACGATTTGCGCAGCGGCGGTGCGTTGCACGGACTCGTAATTTGATTGCTTCGATACGGCCTGTCATCCAACCATTGTCAGCATTTCGGTATTGAACACGATTAGCGCAATCAGCATTTCAAACAATGAAAAACCAGATTGGGTAATACGTTCGGGAACCTAGGATAATGACTTAGGCATGACACCTTCAGACCAGCAGTCAATCAGTACCGAACAACGGTACGCTCCAGCTGGGGAGGACCCCGTCTCAGCGACTTGGGAGGTGTTTATGTCAAGCTTCGGCAGCCAGTTCGGCGATTCGCTCAAGTTCCAGCATGATAGCCTGGCCCAGTTGCTCAGTACCCACGCCTGTCGCAGCACTGACCTCAAACACAGGCCCGTCCCACTGCAATTGCTCCAGCAACATTTCTCTGGCTACTGCCTGATCTTCCTCGGAGAGCAGATCGATCTTGTTAATCACCAGCCAGCGCGTTTTTTCCGCTAGGTCATCCGAGAATTTTGCCAGCTCTTTGGCTATCGCCCGGACTTCATCTGCTGGCTCGGTAGATGGATCGATAGGCGCGATGTCGACAAGATGCAACAATAATCCGGTGCGTTGTAGATGTTTGAGAAATTGGATGCCCAGACCAGCACCTTCCGCGGCACCCTCGATAAGCCCTGGAATATCGGCCATCACGAAACTTTGCAGGCGACCAACACGGACTACGCCAAGATTAGGGTGCAATGTGGTAAACGGGTAGTCTGCGATTCGTGGTTTCGCATGCGACATTGAGGTGATGAGCGTCGATTTCCCAGCATTTGGCATTCCGAGCAGGCCAACATCAGCCAAAACTTTGAGCTCGAGACTCAAGTGGCGCGCTTCGCCGTCAGAACCTTTAGTAATTTTTCGTGGCGCGCGATTAACGCTGCTTTTGAAGCGCGGGTTACCAAGGCCGGCACGACCGCCTTCTGCCACTTTTTGGCGTTGGCCTGTTTCGGTTAGATCGCAAATAACTTCGCCGGTATCGACATCGTGTACGACGGTTCCAATTGGGATAAAGACTTCAAGGTCGTCACCAGAACGACCGGTCTTATTTCTACCCGAACCGCCCTCGCCTCCGTCCGCTTTAAACATCCGCGCGACACGAAAATCTGCCAATGTATTCAATGACTTATCTGCCACCAAGTAGACACTACCACCGTGCCCGCCATCGCCGCCATCCGGCCCGCCACGCTCGACGTATTTCTCACGTCGAAAGCTCAGACAACCGTGTCCACCGTTGCCCGCCTTTACACGAATGGATGCTTCATCGACGAATTTCATTTATTTAGTATCCCATACGAAAAACCCCGCTTGAGCGGGGCCTGACTTTGGGCGCCCAATTTAGGCGCCTTGCAATTCGAACTCGTCGCATTGCTCGCGGTCTGGGACCGCTCCTACTTATGCGTCAACTACGCTGACGAATTGGCGATTCTTCGGGCCTTTACGCTGAAATTTTACAAACCCGTCTTTTTTGGCGAACAGTGTGTGATCGCGACCAAGACCAACATTTCTACCCGCATGGACACGAGTGCCACGCTGACGAATGATGATATTTCCGGCAATAATTGCCTGACCGCCATAGATTTTAACGCCAAGGCGTTTGCTTTCCGAATCGCGACCGTTCCTAGTACTACCGCCTGCTTTTTTATGTGCCACTGTACCGTACCTGTTTGTTTCAGCACCCCGCCACTAAGGCGTGGGCTTCGTTAGAATTAGTCTTTCTTAGCTGCCGGTTTCTTGGTAGCTGTTTTCTTAGGAGCTGCTTTCTTAGGAGCCGCTTTCTTAGGGGCTGCTTTCTTAGGGGCTGCTTTCTTAGGGGCTGCTTTCTTAGGGGCTGCTTTTTTGGTAGTCGTTTTCTTGGGAGCCGCTTTCTCGGCTACCGGTACTCCTGCTTCTGCCTTAGGGGTGGCCTTCTTGATGCCACTAGCGCTGATCGCCGTAATCTCTACCTCAGTAAAGAACTGGCGGTGCGTGCCCTGACGAAGATAATTCTGACGTCGCTTGAACTTGACGACTGGAACCTTCTTGCTCTTGCCCTGGCGAAGAACCTTGCCACTAACAGAGCTGCCAGAAAGAACCGGATTTCCTACTTTAATATCAGCGCCTTCACCGATAAGCAGAACATCATCAAAACTTATTGTTGCGCCCTCTTCGGCCTCGATTTTCTCGAAACGCAGGACGTCACCTTTTACCGCGCGGTACTGTTTGCCGCCGGTGCGAAAAACCGCATACATGTGTTTACTCCAATACGTAAGTTGCGAAAATTGCAATCTACTGAGAATTAAGACTTTTTTGTGGGTCTGTATAAATACCGCGTAAGCGATTCAATGGCGGGTGCCACAAAAGAGCGGGAATTCTATAGATTCCGGTGCCCTAGGTCAACGTACATCACTCCTGAAATCTAACCTTATTTCAATAGCTTGCAATATCGCCCTAAGAGGTAGAAAAAGCGTACAAATGTCGCCAATTTCGTAGCTTTCGGGCATTATCACGAATCTCATGCAAGTCGCCAAAAAAACTCCCATTGCTGTCAGCTTTGATGACATCGCAGCGCTCGCAGCGGCGGATAGGCGTGCGGTCGATCAGTTGATCTCAGACAGCCTTGAAAGCGACGTAGTTCTGGTATCTCAGGTTTCGGAGTACATCGTCATGAGCGGTGGCAAGCGTCTCAGGCCGCTTGTCGTGCTGCTGGCGGCTCGGGCTCTAGGCTATGAAGGCAAGCAGCACGTTCGCGCTGCCACCATTGTTGAGTTTATTCATACCGCTACCCTGCTCCACGACGATGTTGTCGATTCGTCTTCTAGGCGACGAGGTCAGGATTCAGCTAATACCGTCTTCGGTAACCAAGCTAGCGTTCTGGTCGGGGACTTTCTCTACTCCCGCGCCTTTCAGATGATGGTCAACATCGGCAATATGCGCGTGATGCAAATACTCGCCGACGCGACCAATACGATCGCGGCTGGGGAGGTCATGCAACTTATGAATGTACATGACCCGAAAACAACTGAGGATGACTATCGACAGGTGATCTATCGCAAGACTGCTCGACTGTTCGAAGCTGGCGCTCAGATCGCCGCCGTGTTGAACGGTAAAGGCGGCGAAATCGAATCGTCCATGATTAACTACGGGCGACATCTCGGTACAGCTTTTCAGTTAGTGGACGACGCCCTAGACTACGATGCATCAGCTGACGAGCTAGGCAAGAACATCGGCGATGACCTGGCAGAAGGTAAGGCCACATTACCGCTGATCTATGCGATGAAAGAGGGATCTAGTGAAGACCGCAAAATCATCCGCGACGCGATACTGGAAGGCGGACTTGATCAACTCGACCGAATCACGGCGATCATCAAGTCAACTGGTGCGCTCCAATACACTGCCAACAAGGCGCGAGAAGCTGCAGACAATGCCATTTCGTCACTAGGTCGCGTACCGGAATCAAAGTATAAGCAGGCGCTGATCGATATCGCCGAACTGTCTATTCAGCGTCGTTCCTGACTATTTGGCAAGCTTGCCAGAGGCATCAAGCGTAACTTCAGAAGACCTGAATGGCTGGACGAAGTGCCGACCAACGAACTGGAGAAGGAGCTATTCTTACCACGCGAACAGCCTCTCGATTAACGACAGATTGTTGGGGCAAGAAAAGAATGGTCGGGGTGAGAGGATTTGAACCTCCGACCCCCTGACCCCGAGACAGGTGCGCTACCAAGCTGCGCCACACCCCGACCGAGGACGGGATTCTACAGCAGGCACTCAAGGATGTCCGCCTAGATGTATTCACAGACAGTCCATTGATTCACGCGGCATTCGCAAAGCGACCTTTCAGCGCCGGCAGAGAAATGGACGCGTGAAAACGGAGCCGCCTCAATTCCACTGAGTGTCTTTTGCGGGACTCCATTTACCAACACTCGAGTCCAGTTCTGACGCCGTAACTCTCGAAGCTGCAGCGAAGAGGCTTTGCGCACTGTAATTTGATTCAGGCGCTACCGATCTGAAAAGCCAGCAATGCCCCGCCATAACCGATCCCCGTCATATAGACCCACGCGAAAACCGGCCAACGCCAGGAGTTTGTCTCGCGACGAATAACCGCAAGTGTCGCTGCACATTGTAAGCAGCATGCGTAGAAGATCAGAAGACCAATCACCATTGGCAGCGTAAACACAGGAGCCCCGTCAGGCCACGTTGACGCCTGCAGGCGACCGCTCAGTGTTTTCTCATCTGCTTCGTCACCGACGGCATAGACGGTACCAAGCACTGCGATGACGACCTCTCTGGCCGGAAAACCTGCAATAACAGCAGCTGATACTCGCCAATCCCATCCGAGCGGTCTAAATAACGGTTCAACCGTTTTGCCCGCCCTACCCAACCAACTCTGTTCAAGTTGCGCAGCAGAGGCTGCATGTTCGATTCGCTCATACTCCGAGGCCAACTGCACGCCCGACAAAGAATAAGCCGCGATCGTCCTTTGCTTTTGTGCTTCAGGCACGATTGTTTCTGAACGCGGGTAATAAGCTAGAGCCCATACGATAACCGCAACGGTGAAGATCACGGTACCCGCCCGGTAGAGAAAAACTTTGACGCGACCGAGTAACTGGAACATTAACGTTTGTAGGTTCGGCCGACGAAACTCAGGCAACATCAGCACAAACGAAGGTTTGGGACCGCGCAGTGCTGTCTTCCGCATCAATAATGCGGTCAATACACCCATCACGATACCGAACATGTATAGCCCAAAGAGCACTAAGCCTTGTAGGTTCATGAAGCCAATCTGGTCAGCTGGCACAAAGGCGGCAATCAACAACGCGTATACCGGCAATCGTGCAGAGCATGTCATGAACGGCGCGGCTATGATCGTTGCGATTCGATCACGTCGGTTTGGTATTACTCGAGTCGCCATGATTCCCGGAACGGCGCAGGCAAAACTCGAAATCATCGGAATGATAGATTGCCCTGACAAGCCAACCGAGCGCATCGTCCTGTCCATCAGATAGGCAGCTCGAGCGAGATAACCAGAGTCCTCCAATAAGATGATGAGCAGAAATAGGATCAGAATTTGTGGCAGGAAAATAATCACACTACCGACGCCCGCTATGACGCCATCAGCGATCAAACTAGAGAACGCTCCATCGCCGAGCAGATTGCCGACACGAGCGCTGAGGACCGCCGTGGAACCATCAATGAATTCCATAATAGGTGTGGCCCAGGCGAAGACCGCCTGAAACACAATCGCCATGACAAGAAATAGTCCGACTGTTCCCGCAACCGGTTGATTTAGAAAGGCGGTCACACTTACTCGCCACGAATAAAATGGTGGCGTTGAACACTGCAACTTGAGTAGATTTTCCCGTACCCAGTCATAACGAACACGCGCCTCGATCGCAATGCCTGGTTCATCGACGAAGAGCTCATGACGCATTTCAAGCAAACGCCCCTTCGCTTCTTCGCTAAGCTCGGAGGCGAACGATTGATTACGTTCCGTTACACCATCAACCAGAAGCCGCTCACATTCGACAAGTGATAAATTGCTTTTTGACGTTGAGCGCAGTTTACCTGCCGCAGAACGAAGCGCTGGCCAGACATCGATTGCGTTCGGCGGCGCTGATTTCGGCAATTCTGAAATTGCGGATCGTAGATTTTCAAGGCCAGCGCCGGTCGTCGCAACAACACTACAGATTCGTACGCCACCCAGCACTTCGCTAAGAGCATCGACATCAATGGCAATACCTGATTGCGTCGCTGCATCGGTCATCGTTAGTGCTACGACCATCGGCTTGTTTAGATCAACAAGTTGCTGCAGTAAGAATAAACCCTGGTATAAATTAGTCGCATCAAGAACAGCGAGAATGCCGTCAGGCGAACTGCTTCCGGCCATACGTCCCAGAATTACGTCAACGGCTATCTGCTCTTCGAGCGAATGCGCACTTAGTGAATGAGTACCGGGCAGATCGACCAACTCAGTCTTCTTGCCATCAAAAGACATCGTGCCGACATGACGTTCGACCGTGACGCCGGGGTAATTGCCAATGCGCTGCTTCAAACCGGTTAGTCGATTGAACAGCGTACTTTTGCCCGAATTGGGATTACCGACAACGGCAATGCTGGACTCGACGTCCGACCGTATCGCTATCTTACTGGCAAAAATTCGAATTTCGGAGGGTTTAGCCACCAGCCACTACGGGGGAGACCTTAAAGAATCTGGCATGCTCCTGGCGCAATGAGATGCCGCAACCAAATAGTCTGAACTCCATTGGGTCGCCGCCGATTGCGGAACTGACATGCTCAATTTCCGCACCCTCTACAAGTCCGAGCACCATAAGTCGCTGCACCTGCGGGTCGCTGGTATCCACCGACTCGATGATGCCTTTCTGGCCTCGCTTAAGGCTAGCAAGTGTGTAAGCTTTTATTTCCACAAGGTTTTTCCAACAGAGTTCGTCTCAGGTCAAAAATGATAATGATTCGCATTCCGATACGCAATAGGAACTTTCACAGATTACGCGTTCAGGTTGCATTCATTCGGGCGGAGGTAGCGTAGCCAGACACTAATTCTCCATGCCTTAGACCCCGGGACCGCACAGCAGGAACTTTATAACAAGCGCAAGTGCGATGGCACTGAGAGCGACTCTGGCTATCAGAAAATCGCGCGTCAGACCGGGGCTACTTATCTCGAGATGCTCACCATCATGTAGGAGCGTCTGCCGGACATGGAACACGCCGTTAATAATACAAACGAGAGAACAGCCGTTATCATTGCTTAACATCCACGTGTCGCGGAACGCGCAATTGTTCAACCATGTGTTGAATGTGTTCCGGTGGTGGGCGGGTCAGATAGCTAACAGCAATCGCTACCGTGAAGTTAAGGCACATGCCAATCACGCCAATACCCTCTGGAGAAATCCCCAAAAACCAGTGCTCGGCATCATTAACGCCCCACGGTGCACCTACCCCTTTCAGGAATAAACCTTTGAAAAACTCGATGTAGCCGTAGGTAAACACTAAGCCTGTCAGCATTCCTGCGATGGCACCTTCGCGATTAACTCGCTTGAAGAAAATGCCCAGCAGTATGACCGGAAATAACGACGCAGCCGCAAGGCCAAATGCAAAAGCCACCACTTGCCCGACCCAGCCTGGGGGATCGAAGCCAAGATAGCCGGCTACCAGGATTGCGAATGCTGCGGCAATTCGGCTCGCCATCAGCTCCTTTTTATCTGAAATATTCGGCATGAAAATACCTTTGATCAAATCGTAAGATACCGCAGCAGAAATAACGAGCAAGAGTCCAGCGGAGGTCGACAACGCCGCCGCAATGCCACCGGCGGCAACCAGCGCAATAACCCAATTCGGCAGGTTCGCGATCTCGGGGTTCGCAAGCACTATAATGTCAATATCAACGGTGAGTTCATTGCCCTTCCATCCATATTGTTCAGCTATCGGCATGAAGGACTCATTCGAATCATCGTAGTACTGCACACGGCCATCGCCATTCTTATCGTCGAATACAACGAGGCCGGTTTTCTCCCACGTATTAACCCAGTCAGGGCGTTCGTCGTACAGCAGGTTGCCGTCTTCAGTGCCTACTTCGCCGGTCTGAAAAGTATTCATCAAATTCAGCCGCGCCATCGATCCGACAACCGGTGCCGCCGTATATAAAATGGCAATAAACAGCAATGCGTAACCAGCGGACAGACGTGCGTCACGCACTTTTGGCACGGTAAAGAACCGAACGATGACGTGCGGTAAGCCGGCGGTTCCGACCATCAGGGCCATCGTGATACAGAACACATCAATACGACTCTTCGTTCCCGATGTGTACTGATTGAAACCTAATGATGTAACGATATCGTCCAACTTGTCGAGGAGCGTGGTACCAGATCCGACGACCTCGCTACCAAATGCCAGCTGCGGAATCGGATTGCCTGTGAGTTGAATGGCGATAAAAACTGCCGGTACCGTATAAGCGAATATCAACACGCAATATTGAGCAACCTGCGTGTAAGTGATTCCCTTCATGCCGCCGAGGACGGCGTATATGAAAACTATACCCATGCCGATCATGAGACCGGTTGTTACATCAACCTCCAGAAATCTCGAGAAGACGATACCGACACCGCGCATTTGACCCGCGACATATGTAAACGAGATAAAGAGCAGGCAAATCACGGCGACTATTCGTGCCGTCTTGGAGTAGTAGCGCTCTGCGATGAATTCAGGGACGGTGAACTTGCCGAACTTCCGAAGGTAAGGTGCAAGTAACAAGGCCAATAGCACATAACCGCCGGTAAAACCCATCAAATAAACGGAACCGTCATAGCCCATAAAAGCGATAAGTCCGGCCATCGAAATAAACGACGAGGCACTCATCCAGTCAGCTGCGGTCGCCATACCATTTGCCAGTGGAGAAACGCTTTTGCCGGCAATATAGAATTCACCGGTGTTTTGCGCTCGCGACCAGATCGCGATACCGATGTAGAGAGCAAAGCTTAGTCCGACCACGATGTAGGTCAGCATTTGAAGACTCATATTGTCGCCTCAGTCTTCATGAACATCATGTTCGCGATCGATGCGGTTCATGCGCCAAGCGTAAAAAAAGATCAATAACACGAACACATATATCGATCCCTGCTGTGCGAACCAGAAACCGAGCTTGATCCCACCAATACGAATCGTATTCAGCTGATCAACAAGCAGAATTCCAAATCCATAAGAGCATATAAACCAGATCGCGAGGCAAAAGCTCATCAGTCTAAGGTTCGCTCGCCAATACGCTAAGCGCTTCTCCGTATTCATGATGATCCCACTTATTCAGAATTCCTTATGCTCAGAAAGCATCCAAGAATGCTGTAGCTGAGTGGTTAGAATATTTTTCTATTTATATCAGTCTATAAATTCATGTATGCATTATTTCATGCATCTATATTACAAATTCCTTTCTATAGCTATTGCTGCCATTCCTCTTAATGATTCTAGGGGGAGTATTTTATTATTTTCTTTATCCATTATGCCCCTTAGTACCGATTGCCGACTGGCTGCCGGGTTAGCGAATCAATTGCCAATCAAGCGGAAATCGTAAGCAAAAAAAAGCAGCTTCTTTCGAAACTGCTTTTTCAAACCTACGCTAGCACGCGGTCATGGCTCCCTGAATCCCCCGCCAAGTCGTACCTGAAGGTATTTTTCGTTCTTCTGCGAAGCCCAATTGTTGCTGAAAGACTACGCTGATTAAATTGAAAATTCGCAGAAAACCCTCTGTATGTCAATCATTTATAATGAACTTAAGGCTTTCAGGGCGTTTTCAGACTTTTTCTGTTGCTAAATAACAACAGATTTTGATGGGCCATATTCTCTGCAAAATCAATATCTAACGCGACTAAGCCCGCCTCTCATTAGCGACCAGATTCGCCAACTGGTTGAATACAGGCACTTCAAATCAACCCGGTCACCAGTCGTCAACGAACCTGGATAAACGTGTGCCGCGCCATTCTTCTTAGTATGCCATTCACCCTGACATACAAAAGAAGCCCTTAGCGCTGCGTGATAAAGTAACTAAATGAAAAAAATAACGCTTCGGGCCACCGCCATTTTCGTCATCCTCGGTGTCAACTGCATCTGGCCCGCAAATGCGGATACTGCCTTGCACGGTATCCATGGCTATACGTATAACGGCCTACGGTTATTTTCAGTTCTGATCTTCGACGATGACGGCCAAATCTTTGCCGCTGGTGATTCTAAACTCCTCTCAAATTATCCTGAGGCGACTCTGATCGACGAAGCCCAGAAGACGGTATTGCCAGGATTAATCCACTCGCATACCCGCGTTTATGGCTTCGGCCTGTTCAGGTCGAATCTCGACTTGTTTGGCTCTGCTCGCGTCGAAAATTCTGTCGCCCAAATTAAATCCTATGCAGCAGCTGAACCGCGCGCTCGATGGATTACTGGACGAGGTTGGCACGTTACCAAAGACTCGGGAACGCTTTCGTGATTGTCGAACAGATCTGGACGGGCAACAGTCTGCGAAACTTCAATTATCTGATTGTGTGCCCGGAAACTGGAGACGCGCTTGCGATCGATCCTCTCGACTACAAGACGTGCCTCAACATCGCTGCCGAACGCGGTTGGCAAATTACACAGATTCTGAACACCCATGAACACGCAGACCATATTGGTGGCAATAAAGGCATCGTTAATGCGACCGGCGCGAAAGTAATAGCCCATGAATTGGCGTATGACAGGATTCCGAATATGGATCGTGGTGTCGGGGCCGGCGACATCATTAAGGTTGGAAAATCAGTGGAGCTGGAGTGTCTGGATACTCCTGGGCATACCATGAGCCACATTTGCCTGTTATCGCAAACGGATCATCCTGGCTTATTCAGTGGCGACACGCTATTCAATGCTGGGGCCGGGAATTGCCACAACGGTGGCCACCCCAATCAACTGTTTGACACGTTCGAGCAACAGCTGGAGACACTGGGTAATGACACTCGCATATACCCTGGCCACGACTACATGATTAACAATCTTGCATTTACCCTGGATCGCGAACCTGACAATGCCATCGCGGCAAGCATGTTAGAGCAGTATAAGAATCAGGATCCAGACGACGCTTTGATAACGACGCTGCAGCAAGAAAAAGAAGTTAACGTATTTTTTCGCCTGGGCAGTCCGTCGGTCATTGCCAAACTCGCAGCAGACTTTCCAGACATCGGCGACAAACCGGACGCGCGCAGTGTGTTCGTGAAACTACGCGAACTCAGGAATAGTTGGTAGCGAGACGCAAAGCGACACTGTCGAGTTCCGCAGGATCGCCGTTAGATCTCGACCCCATCCACAGACAGAGAAGTGCAAGATAGAGTTTGCGCTGCTGCTCAAGGTGGGCTCGCCAGCGTTGGCCGTCGCCGCCCATATACGCATCGAGAAATACGGTGACCTGTTGATCACTTAATTCGTGATGCTCAACAATGGTTGCAAGATCAAAGAACGGGTCATTATCCGACGAATACTCCCAGTCCAGAAACATGAGTTCGGGCGTCGTAATAAGGTTGGCCGCGACAAGATCATTATGACAGCAGCATAAATTCAGAGGCACTCGCATTCTGGCGGCAATCTCAACGCACTTCTTGGCGACATCAGGTTCAAGCCCTTTGAGGTTATCAGCGTATAGTTTAGCGGCAACGCTCGCGTCGAACGATCGGCCCGTCAGCGGCAAGGCATGCAATCGTTTCAATGCAGCTGCGATCATTTCGAGATTGCCCGCTTTGTCCAGGCAGTCTCTAGTCCAGACGACCCCTTCCGTGAATTCAGTGAAGTATAGACCGCTGTCCGCAAGTATCACTTGTGGTGCGAGGCCTGCTTTGCATGCCATGTTCTGCACATAGGCTTCATCACAACGAGAGTTGAACGGAGCTTCGCGGGGCTCATCGTCAATCTTGAGTACACCGCTCTTTGTGTCTTTTGTTACTCGCCAAGTGCGATTGGTAAGACCACCTGATAATTCTGACAGTGTCGCACCGTCCCATCCAGGAATATCCGCAAGCACTTGCTCTGGAGTTTGTGTCACCGCGACTGATTGTGCATAGATTTGGTCCAGCTGAACAGGCCAATAGGAATCATGATGAAATAGATTACAAATAGGACACTGGTCAATTTCAGATCACGGGACCAGTAGATGAATATCGATGCCAAATCGATCAGAAGCCAGTACCACCAGTTTTCCAACACCTTCTGAGCGATCAGGTAAGTAGCCCAAATCGCGAACCAAGTCGTGAGTGAATCTATGAACGGAAACGCCGCATCACTATAGATGTAGAGTAAAAGGCCGTTCGCAAGACCCAAGACCACTATGCAGGAAATCGCCCGAGCATGAATCTTTAACGGCCACGTCACGACCGGCTTGTTGCTGGTGTCGGTGTGGCCAACGTTCCACTGATACCAACCGTATCCTGCCATCACCAAGTAGAAGACGTTGAGTATCGATTCCATGTACAGCTTGGCTTCGATAAATAACCAGATATAGATAGCTGTACTGATGGCTGCGAAAAACCAGCACACGATCTTCTCGCGGATGGCGAATGCAAGATAGAGAGCTGCCGCAACAACCGCGACTAGCTCGGGCAGTGATTGCGCCCGTGCCTGGTCGATAATTTCAGCGAAGGCAGTCATTTACTACTCGTATCTTAGAACTTCATTTCAATCGTTACGCCAAACTGTCGTGGGTCACCGAAGCGCGTATACAAGGTGTCCGGGAAATCTGGCGGCTCATTCCCAAAGAAGAAACCTCGGACAGCGTATTCCCTGTTGAACAAGTTTCGACCCCACAACGATATTAGCCAATTCTCGTTTTCATATCCGATCCGAGCATTCACCAATCTGAAGGAATTCGATTTCTGGTCATGACTTGCCGAAAAGTAGAATTCGTCTTTGGCTGTTGCATCAACTCTTGCAAACATTCCGCTCTCGGAGCGATACGCTATGCCACCTGCCAAAGTATAGGCTGGCGCGTGAACCTGCTCACGGCCCAACAACGGATCGATACCCAGATCCGGCGGTACCTTCTTGAACGCGCCATCAAGCAATCCAAGATTTACGTATAACTCCCAGTCTCGATGCGGTGCCCAACTCAATTCAGCCTCTACGCCGAACATTCGTGACTCGTCGACGTTCAGCGTGGCGAAGTCAAACGTTGTTGGGTCGCCCGGGGTCAGCTGAAACGACGTACGCACTTGCTGATCGACTCGCCATTGATGAAACACCGATGCATTCAGAAACAGTGACTGATTTAGGAGGGCGGTCTTGATGCCGATTTCTACCATCCAAAGCGCCTCGTTATCATAAAATCGAACGTTATCTGGCACCGCACCAAGATTGAACCCACTGGCCTTGTAGCCCTTGGATAGACTAGCGAATGCAGCGACCGAATCAGTGAAATCATGAACAATGCCTATCTCGCCGCCCCATAAACTCTCAGATGGGTCCGCCGTCAAATCCTCAGTGTCGTGATATTCCGTCGATCGCCGTTCGACTCTCAGACCAGCAGAGATCTGCGTATCACTATTAATCTCATTATTGTATTGCCCAAACAGAGACATGTTCGTTGCCTTATAGCCACTGTCAAACGCGTAATCCAGAGTGCTCGAATAATCATAAAGCGGGTCGTAGTAATTTCCTCGATCCAGTTTCGCGAGTTCATCAGTCAAACTAAGCGCGTACACACCAAATAACCAATGCTGCGTCGCATAACGAAACTCCTGACTCAACGTACGACGCTTACGATCATTAAACGCTTCATAGTCGTAGGTAACAGGACCCCAGCTATCATCGTTTCCCCAATCGGCGTCATAGCTGAAATTGATGTCGGAATTTGCGGCGGCAGTAATCGATGTTAGAGAGCCGCTGCCAAATTCATTCCAATCCAAACGCACGGATGCGCCGATGCTCTCCTGAGCATCCTTGCCGGGCTTATCGGACAACATTATGTAACTGTTATCGAGAGCAAAAGCGTCGTAGCCATTGTCGATATTGGAATACATCACAGCGATGTTGGCTTCGAAATTAGCACTCTTCGCGAACCGTAATCGGGCGCGAATCGTGGACTCATCCCGGCCGTTTGTATCATTAGAATTCAGATAAGTATTATTCCTGAAGCCATCGCTTTCATGCTTGTGAGCACTGAGTCTGAACGTTGCAGAAGCACTCTCGTTGAGCGCTCCACCGAATGCCGCTCCCACCGAAAATGCATTGTCCCCGGCAACACCAATCTGAACTCGGCCGCTCTGTTCGGCTGATGGTTCAGTCGAACGCATATAGATAAGACCGCCAAGCGCGTTCGCGCCGTAACGGCTGCCTTGAGGCCCTCGTAATACCTCGATCGACTGCATGTCGAACAATGTGGCGATAGTACCGATACCGCTAAAGTCGATATCATCTATGAGGAAACCGATCGACGGGTTCGGTGCGCCCTCATATTGTGACGTTTCTCCTACACCCCTTATCTGGAAATACCGCGCCCGGTTTCCATCGCCGGACCAGTTCAGGTTTGGCACCAGATTCACAAGCTCCTCGAAATGCTGGACAGCCGTTTCTTTAATGAATTCGGCGTCCATGATCATCACACTTGATGGGATTTCTGTCGCAGGACGCCCGCGAAAATCGGCGGTGACGATGATCTCGTCCATAATAGCGTCCGCGGCTAACGCCTGCGAGCCGATAAGGCATGTAGCTAAGAGCCACTGATGGGTCTTTGTAGTCAAAATTTCCTTCCTACGCCGGTATTAGCCGGATCAGGTTCTAAGGGTTCTCGGTACGAGTCTCAGGCCAGAAGGCCACCCCTGTAATTTATGCTTTGTCTATTTTAGTCGAGCTATCAGAGCTGATGTGTCCCAACGCTGACCACCGAGATCCTGCACTTCACTGAAAAATATATCAACCAATTTCGTGAGTTCCAATGTGGCTCCGTTGCTGGTCGCCTCATCGAGCGCGATAGCCAAGTCTTTGCGCATCAAATCAACAGCGAAACCAAAATCGAATTCATCATTTATCATTGTTTGCCAACGATTTGACATTTGCCACGATCCCGCGGCGCCTCCTGAGATCGCCTCAGCTACCACCGCGCGGTCCAAACCTGCCTTCTTCGCAAAATGCAGGCCTTCAGCCAATCCCTGAACCACTCCTGTAAGACAAATCTGATTGACCATCTTCGCAAGCTGTCCCGACCCGACCGGACCAATCAGTGTAATCGCCTTGGAATAGGAATCTATGACGGGGGCTGCGCGCTCAAAAGTAGCAGCGTCGCCGCCGACCATCACCGACAGTTGTCCATTTTCGGCACCCGCCTGGCCACCAGAGACCGGTGCATCAAGAAAATCAACGCCCTTGGACTCCGCCGTGACCGCGACTTCACGAGCGATGGTTGCTGACGCAGTAGTGTGGTCGACGATAACCGAACCTTCTGCAATCGAGCTGAGGACACCGTCGCTGCCAAGCAGTACATCGCGAACGTCATTATCATTACCCACGCAGGAGAAAACGATCTCGGCATCTCGAGCCGCGGCTGCAGGCGTTGATGCCGACTGCCCCTTATTCTCTAAACACCAAGCTGCAGCTTTGGATGCGGTTCGGTTATACACCGTAACCTCGTAATTATTTTTCGCAAGATAAGCTGCCATTGGATACCCCATGACACCAAGACCTATAAAAGCTACTTTCATTCTGATTTCCTTTGAATTTTTCCTACGTGAACGCAGCTCTTTCACTTCTGCATTGACAATAATTTTACTTATTCAACTCGCCAGTATGCACTTACCGTTACGAAGAACGATCGTATCACGGTCTTTAACGGTGCATCGGAACGAAACGACGTTTCCGTCTTGCCACATATCGGTTGTGATGACGTCACCCGGTACGACAGGAGAAGTAAAGCGAGCGTCAAAGCTCTCGATCAGAGTGTAGTCGTAATCGCAAATACTCTTAAGAATCGCGCGACATGCAATCCCATAGCTGCACATACCGTGCAAAATTGGTCTATCGAAGCCAGCTTTCGCAGCTTCCCTGGGATCTGCATGCAGAGGATTGCGATCGCCGGTCAGCCGGAATAACAAGGCCTGATCTTCACGCGTTGACAGATCGCAACTCAAATCCGGATCGCGTCGTGGAGCACGGTGCGGCCGTGGTCCTTTACCGTTCGGTCCGCCAAACCCGCCATCACCCCGGGCCATAACGGTGCAACCAAGAGTAAACAGCACAGTATCATCGCTCGCCAGTCGCCCCTCTGCTTCGAACAGGAATAACGCACCTTTGCGCGGCCCCCAATCAAATACGTCAGAGATTCTTTTGTTGATTAAAAGATCGGCTTTTGGTGGCAACGGACGATGCAACTGCATACGCTGTTCTGAGTGCAGTACTTGGCTAAAATCCCAGCCAAGTCCAGGCGGGAACATATCGGGCACCAAAACGGTCGCGAATGTTGGCACCGTCTTAAAGATTTTTCCCTGTTCGTAGACATAAGGCAATTCTTTCAGGTCAAGCGGGTCCAGCCCCATTCCCACGCTCAGCGCATAAAGAATGGCACCGGAATCGTCGTAGCTCAGAGGAAGGTCGACGACTTCCGTCGCCATAAGCTTATCGTAATTAAGTGGCATTATTCATCCAGTTATCAATTGCCGTAATTGTACCGGACTTGCATAAGAAATTGGCCCTTTCAATAGTGGGCCTACATTCCATCAGGTATTGGACAATTCATCGATAAAGGATGTTATTTTTAGCCCAAGATTATGCTTGATGGGGCAATCCTTAAGGAAGGAGCGAGATAGTGATTTCATTCTTATTACCGCCAATTCTCGTACATTGATAGTGCCTGAACCGCTATGCTGACGTATTATTGAACTCCAGAGCGAATTAGACATCGAAATCATAATGAAAGCTAACTCTACCCTCGCCGCAGTGGCACTTTTCGCACTGCTACTGAACAGCACCGCAGAAGCCGCAACCCGCGAAGAAAAGCGCGTTGGGGACTCCGCCGATGTCCTTGAGCAGCTACTTCGAATTCCGGAGAAAACGGTACCGCAGGCACTGCTTTCCCGCGCCTATGCCGTCGCCGTCATTCCGAATGTCATCAAAGCCGCCTTCGGACTGGGCGCCCGACGTGGCAAAGGAATAATCGTTATTCGTCAGGACGATAATTCCTGGAGTAATCCGGCGTTCGTTACACTCACAGGCGGCAGCGTTGGCTGGCAGGTTGGCGCACAATCGACCGACATTATTTTGGTGTTTAAGACGCGTAAAGGCGTAGAGGGCATTGAAAACGGGCGCCTTACCTTAGGTGCAGACGCCTCCATCGCGGCCGGTCCAATCGGACGGCATACTGGAATCTCGACGGACATCGAGTTCCAGTCTGAAGTGTATTCCTATTCTCGTAGCCGCGGACTTTTTGCCGGCGTTTCCCTTGAGGGTACTGGTGTGACGATGGACCGAAAAGCGAACGCCGCATTCTACGATTCGATTAGCATAACACCGGAACGTATTTTTGTTAGCTCGCCCAATATCGCTCCGGATATTGCGAATACATTCGTGCAAATTCTCACAACGCAGACGAGCCAATTGCCTACCCAGCCAGGCATGAACATCAAGGACACGATCCGCGCACCAGATGAAGCTACGGAGCCCCGGATATTTGGCATGCCAGACAGCAGTAGCAATTAATGGCTCGTCAAATAACAAAAATGACCCTAGCCAAGTGTTATGACTCTGACTGAGCTCATCGCACAGGTTCAGCAGCTCGCCGAACTCATCGGACCCAACGTCTATCTGCAAGCGGCCATTATCGCCGCAGCCTTTATCGTCGTTGGTAAGATCGCAGACTGGGTTATTTCTGGAATCATTAGTCGCTTCGCGCGCCGCTCAACAAACGATTTTGACGACCAGTTGGTCAGCCTCGTACACAAACCCATTTTTATGTCATTTGTGCTGCTGGGACTGTCTCTTGGCGCGCGCCGGCTCGGCCTTCCCGATGTCCCGACCTTTATTACTATCGGTATTCTGAAAACCCTCGCGATTTTCGTTTGGTACAGCACGTTCATGAGTTTGATGAGCCTGGTCGTCAGTGTTTTTTCCAAAACCCGGGATCGCAAGATCGTCCAGACCGGAATGCTACCGCTACTGCACAACGTGATGAAAATTATTGTGTTTGCGTTGGCCGTTTACTTTCTTTTTCTTGCCTGGAACATCGATGTTACCGCTTGGTTAGCATCCGCCGGAATCGTTGGCTTAGCGCTAAGTTTCGCGGCTAAAGACACTTTGTCGAATCTGTTCGCTGGCGTCTCTATAATAATGGACTCACCGTACAAGGCCGGCGATTTTATTATTCTGGATACGGGTGAACGTGGTCTCGTCACCGATATTGGTCTTCGTAGTACTCGAATCCTGACGCAAGACGATGTCGAAATCACCGTGCCAAACGGCATTATCGGAAATGGTAAGATCATCAACGAGGCTGGTGGGCCGCCAGCACAGCATCGTATTCGGGCTGCCATTGGCGTTGCCTATGGCAGCGACCTCGATCAGGTCATTGCAGTTTTGAGTGCAGTAGCTGCAAAGCATCCCGAGATACTGGATACCCCTGAACCACGCGTGCGATTCAGAACGTTCGGCGACTCGAGTCTTAATTTTGAACTATTGGGTTGGATCGCACAGCCTGTTGATCGCGGGCGTGTAACTCACGAACTCAACTGTGCGATTTACAGGGCGTTAAACGAAAATGAAATTAGTATTCCATTCCCACAAAGAGACTTGCATGTACGGTCCATGCCCGAGAAAAACGACTAAAAATTATGTTAAAAATATTGAAAATTAATAAAACATAGAGGAAGCATGACCAATCTTTCACTGAAAAATAAACGCATATTAATCACGGGCGGTTCGCAAGGAGTTGGTTTTGCAATTGCAAGAGCGTGTTGCAATTTGGGTGCTCAACATCTTGTGATCATCGGCAGAGATGAGGCTAAAGGCCAGGCTGCAGCCAATCAGCTGTCCACTGACAGTTCGAAAACAACTTTTTTTAGTGCTGACCTCGCCAATGAAGATGCGGCGAATACAGTTTTTGATTTCGCGCGCCAGGAGATGGGGGGTGTGGACGGCTTGGTGAATGCTGCTGGTATAACCACGCGTGGCTCATTTCTGGATGGCAAGCTGGAAGATTGGGATCGACTCTTTGCCATCAATGCGCGTGCGCCCTTTTTTCTAATGCAAGCTTTTATTCGTCAGGCCCTAGATGTTGGTCAGGCTGGGTCAATTGTAAACATCTCGTCGATGCACACCTATTGCGGCCTCCCCGAGGTTGCAATGTACGCGGGATCAAAAGCGGCGATCACCACTTTAACAAAAAATGCAGCAAATGCGCATTTACAGGACAGGATACGTGCAAACGCCATTGCAATGGGGTGGGCTGCCACACCTGCTGAACAGGACATGCAGGCGAATAAGCTTGGCAAGGGGAAGGGCTGGGTCGAAGATATTGCGTCGCAACTACCCCTTGGACGACTGCTTGATGTCTCTGAAGTCGCAAATCTCGCGGTTTACCTGTTAAGTGATATGTCGGGACTACAGACCGGTACGATTATCGATTTAGAACAAAAAGTAATGGGGGCAATATAATTAGCATATCTAACTCAGGGCAAGAATACGGCGTCGATAGTCAAGAATATCCAATTGATGCGCCGGTATTAAATTCGAAAAATATCATTTGTTTACCTGAGAGTGTGCAGCGGCCGCAATATGATCGCGGGAACCTTTCGCCAAGTATAGTGCATCTTGGAAGTGGTGCTTTTCACCGTACTCATTTGATGGATTTTCACGAAGACGCGCTCGAGCATCAGTTTGGAGCGTGGGGGGTAATCGGTATCAATTTGAGGGCGCCGGATATCGGTGCTGTTCTGGCGCCGCAGGAGGGGCTTTATTGTCGGCAGCTTCGTTTCGGTGATGAGCATCAAACCAGATTGATAGGCGGATTATTGGGGGGGATGAGTGTGTCTCATCTGAATGAACCAATGCGCCGTCAATCTGTTCGGAAAACATTAGAGGCGGTTGTCGCGCCGGAGATCAGAATTGTTTCAATGACTGTCACGGAAAAGGGCTATTGTCATGCTCCCTCTACCGGCGTTTTGCAAGAGGGTCATCATGACATTCTTCATGATATTGAGCACCCGCGCTACCCTTTGTCAGTACCGGGTTTTGTGCTTGAAGTTATTCAAATGCGTTTGGACTTAAGTCAGGTTCCGCCCACCTTTATCAGTTGCGACAATGTGCCAGCCAACGGTAAGACTCTGAAAAACTGTGTTTTGAAATTAGCTGAGCAGGTATGTCCTGATCTTGTTCCACGTATCGCTAATGAAGTAATTTTTTTAAGCACAATGGTGGATCGCATTGTGCCTGCAACGCGAGAGCAGGATATGTCGGAGTTTCAGTCTTGGGCCGGTGTTTCAGATGCTGCTTTGGTAGTTGGTGAGCCTTATCGTATGTGGGTTATTGAAGATGATAAGCGCGCGCAATTGCCTGCTTGGCATGAGGTGGGTGCGCTCATCACGAATAATGTGCACGATTATGAATTAGTTAAAATGCGGGCTGTTAATGGCATGCAGACAGCTCTTGCCCACTTAGGTCATCTCTCGAACTTCAAATACATGTCCGATGTTCTCGATAACGAGACTTTGCGCGAATTTGGCAGAACTTTAATCATGAAAGAAGTTCTACCTAACCTGCCGCAGGTTAATGGGCTTGAGCCTGAGGACTATGTAAATGAGACGGTTAATCGGTTGGCGAATACAGCTATCGGACATCGCACAGCACAAATTTCGACTGATGGATCGCAGAAGATACGCCATAGATTACTTGACCCCCTATATGATGCATTCAAAGTTGGTATGCCGAGGGATGGTTTAACTATCGTCGTAGCAGCCTGGCTCATGCACATGTTTAAGTTAGGTGGAGATGCAGATCAAAAGGAGATCTCAGACCCTTTTTTGTCAGTCGCGATAAAGGTGCGGGGGGAATCGGAAAACAACCTATCTTACTTCATTGACGAATTGCTGAAGGAGCGCACTGTGTTTCCACAATGGGTGAATGAAGTTCCCAATTTAGTCGGTGAGTTCAAGGCAATTGCTGCGCAAATACAAGATCAGCAGATGGATAAGGTATTGCGCGAATATCTTAGTGCTCATCAACGCTAAGCATGAGCGTACACTTTTGTGTATTACAGACAAAGAGTGAAGCCCAGCTGCGAGCTTTGGTAAGCACTTACCCTTTATTCGCGAAGTAAGGCTTGGTCATTTTAGGTTTCAGGTTCTGGCCACTGCGCTCCGCCAATTATCTGATGATGAGTGTTGTAAGGCTCCGATCCTGAAAAAGTGACAACCTTTAGTAAGAAGCTGATTGAAACGAGAAGGCGGATCGAACTCACTTGGGGAATGAAACGAAAATCTAATTAAGTGCACCATTTGATGGTGGATTGACACACGCATATAGCGAAATTCTGTTTGCACCTCCAAAACTCTAACTGTTGAAAGGTAGAAAATGAAAAAACTAGATTTAATTACCATTGGCCGTTCGGGAGTTGATTTATATGGCGCACAGGTCGGAGGCCGTCTGGAGGATATGGGGAGTTTCCAAAAGTATATAGGGGGGTCACCGACTAACATTGCAGCAGGCTCTGCGCGGCTTGGATTGAAGTCCGCCTTAATAACCCGGGTTGGCGATGAGCATATGGGGCGGTTTATTTGTGAAACGCTTAAAGACGAAGGGGTTGATACAAATGGCATTGTGGTGGACCCAAAAAGGCTAACAGCGCTTGTGGTTTTGGGTATTCGTGACCAAGATCAGTTTCCACTTATTTTCTATCGAACTGACTGTGCCGATATGGCCTTATGTGAGCAGGATATCGACCCCGATTTTGTGGCCAGTGCACGATGTGTTACTGCTACAGGTACACATTTAAGTAATCCAAAAACAGAAGCAGCAGTTTTAAAGACACTAAAAATAGCTAAAGAAACTGGTGCTCAGACGGCATTGGATATCGATTATCGTCCAAACCTTTGGGGGCTTGCAGGTCATGGGGACGGGGAAAATCGTTTTATTGCATCGGAGCGAGTTACTCAAAAGCTCCAACAAAACTTGCACCTTTTTGACTTGATTGTGGGTACGGAAGAAGAGTTTCACATAGCCGGCGGGAGTACAGACACAGTGGCTGCATTAAGAGCTGTCAGAGCCGTGAGTGATGCGACGCTTGTATGTAAAAGAGGTGCTGAGGGAGCGGTTGCACTTACAGGCGAGATTCCAGATTGCCTGAATGACGGACAAAGTGGTCCAGGCTTCCCAATCGAAGTCTTCAATGTGCTGGGTGCGGGCGATGGGTTTATGTCTGGGTTACTTAAAGGCTGGCTAGATGGCGAAGATTGGCCAACCACACTCAAATATGCGAACGCTTGTGGCGCTTTTGCGGTAAGCCGACACGGCTGTACGCCAGCCTATCCTAGCTGGGAGGAACTACAGTTCTTTCTGAAGCGAGGTATAAAAAATCCCGCGTTAAGGAAGGATTCTGAGCTTGAGCAAATTCATTGGTCGACCAACCGAAAAGGTGAATGGCCTGAGGTGCGCGTGTTTGCCTTTGATCATAGGTTGCAGTTTGAAGAAATGCCGGGTGCGACCATCAAGAAAATTGATGCATTCAAGCAACTTTGCCTGCAAGCCGCTTTGAGCGTGCAAAAAGGCCGTTCTGGTTATGGGATTCTGTGCGATGGTCGTCTAGGGCGAAAGGCTCTATACCAGGCAGCGGGACAGAATTTATGGATTGGCAGACCAACCGAATGGCCGGGCTCTCAGCCACTTGAACTGGAGCCAGCATTAGTTGGGTCGGAATTTGTACTTAGTGAATGGCCATTGCAACATGTCGTTAAAGTTCTTTGTTTTTGCCACCCTGAAAATGATGAGGCAACCTGGTCTAGCCAGGAGCAATCTATAAAACGTCTGTTTGAGACTGCAAGGCACAACAGATTGGAGTTTTTACTAGAGGTTATTCCATCTAAAGTTGGCGAAGTGGATGATGAGACGACGGCAAAATTAATTCAGCGATTTTATGATTTGGGGGTCTTTCCAGACTGGTGGACGCTTGAGCCGCCTAAGACATCTCGCGCCTGGCAATTGGCTTGCGATACAATTAACAAGAATGATCCCTACACTAGAGGTATTGTCGTGTTGGGCTTAGATGCTCCGGCAGAGGAGCTGTTTGAGAGCTTTCAATTGGCTGTACAACACGATCTGGTTAAAGGTTTTACCGTTGGCAGGACAATATTTGGTGATGTGGCCCGACACTGGATGCAAGGAAAAGTTACGGATACTGAAGCAGTCAATACCATGACACAAAATTATGCAGAAATTTGTCGTATGTGGGGTGACGCGAAAAGTTCAGTGACATAGGTGGCAATAGTGGGTTATTTATCGACGGCATATCCACGTAATCGACAACCAAAGATGCAATAGCTCTCAGAAAGTGCGCAGGGCCTTATGGCGACCAAGCAATTTTGAATTTAGAATTTCTCCCACTTATGAATCGTGGCGTTTTTCCTCAATTCCACGCACGCCAAGGCCGGTAACGGCAAACAATGCTCCACGATGGTGGTTGTCTTTTGGATGATTTGGTGAAAACTGAGCACCCATGGATGTCACATACAAAATATCCAGATCCGGTCCTCCAAAAGCAACGCTTGTGGGTTTGCTAATTGGCATGTCTATGCTTTGCATCAACGCTCCATCTGGGGAATAGCGATCTACCCTACCGCCAAAAATACGGGTACTCCATAAACACCCTTCATCGTCCACCGTACACCCATCAAAACTACCACTCAAAGGCTCATCAGTTGAGACTATGGCAACCTTATTCTTAAGGGTGCCAGTTATAGGGTCATGGTCGTAGCGCCAAATTTTGCCCACACCTGAATCCGATGCATAGAAGATTTTGCCGTCAGGTGACCAGCATGGACCGTTAAATACAACAAAACCCTTATCTAGTTCTTGCACGCGCCTTTCTTTATCACACCGGTAGACTTTGCCAAGACCGGCTTTCTCCGTCATGTCCATGCCACCAAAGAAAAAATTTCCATTGCGATCAACCTTACCGTCATTAAGTCTTTGATCTTGAGTCATACCTTGAGGGGTAAAGATAAGTTCCGTTTGCTCACTCTCAAAGTCAAACTCAAACAAACCAGTTTGGCCCGCTACTAGCGCGTTTCCTTGCTTTGTGAGGCAAATGGAACCGATTAGTTCTGGTACCTCCCAAACTTTGAGTTCACGACCATCGGCGGTTGCCATATATATTCGTTTCTCAAAACTATCGATCCAATATAGACGTTGAGTCTTAGTATCCCATTGAGGCCCTTCACCTAACACATGCCTGAGATCAACAAGCGTTTCAATCTGCATTCTTACTCCAAGTTTTGCGATTTAGTATTAGAAAATAAAAAAACTTCATGCGTATGCATTTTCCCGGGCTAAGCTTTGGCAGCGAACTTAATTTGAAGCACTGTCAAAATCGTGCATTCGAAATGCCGTGGAAATCAGTTAGCTTTCTTTCTTATGCAGCCATTCAGTATTTTGGCATCTGTCGCAGATTCTGAGCACACCAAGATTGTACTAATTGTAAATAGAATTAAAAAATATTATATGCTTGCAAATATGTAATTAAATCATTAACTATTTTTAAGGAAAGTCCAATGGCAATAACAACATGTGTCTTTGATGCCTATGGCACCCTTTTTGATATAGCCGCCGCAGCAAGGATCGCAGCGGATGAGGACAGCGAAAGTGACTTAGCCCATAACTGGCCCAAACTTGCTGAAATTTGGCGGGCAAAACAACTTCAATACAGTTGGCTCAGGGCCGTGGCTGGAGTTCATACAGATTTCTGGGAGGTGACGCGCAACGGCCTTGATTTTGCGCTTGAGGCATTGGGTTTACAAGATAATCCCGCTCTTAGGGACCGCCTGCTACATCTATATTGGGAGCTGCAGGCATACCCAGAGGTTTCTCAGATGTTGCAAGATCTGCAGGCAGGCAAAGTTAAAACGGCTATCCTATCAAACGGCTCTCCAGATATGCTTGACGGTGCGGTCAGATCCGCAGGCATTGGGAATTCTCTCGACGCCATCTTATCGGTTGAAAAAGTTGGGGTATTTAAACCACACAAAAGCGTTTATGAACTAGTTGAAAAACAATTTTTCTGCTTAAAGGAAGAAGTTCTTTTTGTCTCTTCGAATTGCTGGGACGTAGCAGCCGCTGCAGGCTTTGGATTTCAGACGGCCTGGGTCAACCGCGCAGGCGACCCTATGGAGCGTCTGCCTTGGGTACCTAAACATATTATGAAAGATTTGAGTGGAATTGCAGTACTCGCGAGCGGTACTTAAAAAATAAGGAATTGATTGCATGATATTCGCGCTATAGTGGCGCGTTGTTTATCTATGAGGATTAAGTATTGTCGAGTACCAATCAGTTCTCACTACTTGTCCAGCGCCGTTTCTTACCATTTTTCTCAACCCAATTTCTAGGCGCACTTAACGACAACATTTTTCGCAATGGACTTGTAACCCTAGTCACATTTCAGGGCATTTCGATCCTAGGTATGGATCACACTATCCTGGCGAATGTCGCTGCCTTTTTATTCACCCTCCCGTTCTTTCTATTCTCAGCGACAGCTGGACAGTTCGCAGACAAGTATGAAAAGTCCATGTTGATGCGGCGTATCAAATTGCTGGAAATTGGCTTGATGTCTTTTGCGGCTATAGCGCTTCTAACTCGACAATATTCGTTACTGCTGTTCGTATTGTTTCTAATGGGCTGTCAATCGGCACTTTTCGGCCCCGTTAAATACGCGTATCTCCCGCAGAAACTGCATACGGATGAGCTGGTCGGTGGAAACGCACTTGTCGAATCAGGAACCTATATTGCAATTATCGTTGGCTTAATAATCGGCGTCGAGACAGTCGATTTCGAATCTGATCGACAAACCATTCTAGCCTTTGTTCTTGTTGCAGTATCTTCCATCGGGTACTTGACGAGTCGCCAAGTACCCGTTACAGAAGCCGCGGATCCAAGTCTTAAAATTAATTTTAATACCTGGCAGGAAACCTGGAACATCGTCAAATTCGCTCGCGAAGAAAAAAGCGTATTTATATCGATACTAGGTATTTCCTGGTTTTGGTTTTTCGGCTCAGCGATGACCATCCAAATGCCAGCCTATGCCGCAGATATTATCAACGGTAATGAATCTGTTATTACAAGTTTGTTGGTCGCATTCGCGGTGGGCATCGGACTCGGAGCACTACTATGCGAAAGAATGTCCGGTCACCGAATTGAGCTCGGCCTTGTGCCGCTTGGCTCTATTGGAATGAGTGTATTTGCCGTCGATCTTTACTTCGCGCAGCCTGCAGCTGCAGGAGCAGCCGTCGAATCTGTCGCCGACTTTATCAGTCGTTCTGGCGGTTGGCGCATATTACTCGATCTGGCATTGCTTGGGGTATTCGGTGGTTTTTATAGTGTACCGCTTTACGCACTAATGCAGAAACGATCACGTCGACAGCATCTCTCGCGTATCGTAGCCGCAAACAATATTCTCAACGCTCTATTCATGGTTGGTGCCGTAGTTTTCAGCATTATCATTCTCAAATTAGGATTCTCAATTCCTGAGCTTTTTCTTTTCATCGCAGCATTGAATGCTGTGGTCGCTATTTATATTTACTCTCTGCTTCCCGAATTTCTTATGCGCTTCCTTGCGTGGTTGATCATCAATGTCGTTTATAGAATTTATCCATCAGGAGTCGAGAACATTCCTAAGACGGGACCTGCTGTGGTCGTTTGCAATCACGTTAGCTTCATGGACCCAATAATTCTTGGCGGCTCTGTTTCTCGACCAATGCAGTTTGTGATGCATTACAAGATCTTCAAGATGCCCTTCTTAAGCTTCATATTTCGTAACACAAAGGCTATTCCGATCGCTTCCAAGAGTGAAGATACCGCCCTGATGAATGAGGCATTCGAGAAAGTGGATGCAGAGCTTGCGGCCGGCAATATCGTTTGTATTTTCCCGGAAGGCAGTCTAACTGATGATGGTGAGATCAAACGCTTCAAACCCGGCATTGAGAGGATCATTGAACGTCGGGCTGTTCCAGTTATTCCAGTTGCACTTGGCAGATTATGGGGAAGCTGGTTCAGCCGCCAAAAGAATAGTGGTATTCGAACAATACCAAGCCGACTATTCACGCGTGTTCCGGTCATGTTCGGCGAACCGGTCCAGCCCGCGGACGCTTCTGCCGAAAAACTCGAGCTGTTAGTTAGGACTCTTCGGGGGGACTTGCGATGAGCTTCTCGCGCCAATCGTGAAGCAGCTGATCCTGACTGCCAAACAACCCACTTGCAGCAGACCCACCAAAGCTCAGCTCAAGTAGCTCTAGAAACCCGTTTCTCGCAACAGGAAGGTAAATCTTATGCGCCTCGTCCATCATGCCATTGCCCTGTACGATACCCGCACCTCGCAGTGCACGCGGCACGAATAACGCATCGAGCCAACTCAGCCCGGAATTCGACGAGCTTGCGCGGTGTAACCAGCGGGCAGTTCTAAAGTACGCACGTGACCCATTCAAGTCGAAGGCTATTTCATGAACATCTGATGGCAATTGCATGGTTGCCGCGCCGATCTGTCCCTCGGCGAGCCGGAACTGACTCGCTAGATTGTTATTGTCGATAAGGATTAGAATGTTTCCCCTGGGAGACGCACGCAGCAGTTGTATCCCCTCTGGTCCCTGCCACACCTGCTGCATGCCCCATCTCTTATCCGGGTCATGACTCAGTAACTGAAGCGTGCCATCCTCTGTGCCTAAGTAGAGATCGCTCTCTCCAGCGAAAGTCATTCCGCTGAATATACTGGCCGAATCATACTCAGCAACAATTTCTCCATCGCTGACTTCTACGATTGAGACACGACCTGCACTCAGGAGTGCAACATATTCAGAGTTCGCTGAAAAAGCCATTTGTGAGACTTTCGCTCCCGCGATATTTACAACGTACGGAAGGGGCTCGCCGCTATCAGTTTTCCACAATCGCAATGAATTGTCCGCCGCGATGCTTGCGGCCATCGAGCCTGTTGGCGAAACATTCAATAGAACAACCTCGCTCGTATGCCCGACAAAACTGACATCATCGCTGATGTCAGCAATATCAGTTAACGAGGCATCGGGCGGTACAATATGCACATGTCCAGACGGATCTCCAATCACAAGGAACGCTCCATCCGGTGCGGCGACGATCGGACGGTCAGATGCAAAACCCCATATCGTATGTGACGCAGCCTGCGTTGCATCAACGGAGAGAACGCTGGGTACCGGAACCCGCCACACTCTCGCTTCGCCGGCAGTACTGCCAGTTAGTAAGACCTGTTCATCCTGACTGAAGGCTAGCAAATCCTTGCTCTGCTCATGCCTGCGCACACCGAGTGGCGGGCCAACCAACAATCCATCCGTACTGCTGAATATTTGAAAGCCAGTCTCAGGACGCCCGGCAGCAACAATGTTACCTGAAGGAGAAAACGCCAATTGCCAATGCCCTGCGCCAAACTCCTCTAGCATCGGTTGCTGTGGATTCGCCACACTCCAAAGCGAAACTCCAACATTGGGGTACACGACGCCCATCGTCGAACCGTTCGCTGACAAGCTGATGGAGCCAGGCTGTGCTGGCAAGTCAAACTGACCCAGTAATTCAGTCGTTTGCATATCCCAAATACGAACCGCACGATCAAAGTCCGCGACTGCGACACGCCCTCCCGTTGCATCAACCGCAACCAGCGCCGGAACACCTGCAACAATGACTTCTGCCACTACGATTGCGTCATCAAGACTCCATAGTTGGAATCGGCTATCCACGTCTCCGCGGCGCTCGACGAACAGATGTGAACGGTCAGGCGTCAGCACTGCCGTCGTACTCATGGCGCCAACTGCCAGACTCGAAATTTTGTCTCCGGTCGCTGTATCCCAGATATTTACAGTGTTTTGGGACGCCGTGATCAGTCGATATGCCGACGCGTCGAGTCCAATGAGAACTTCGCTTTCTGGCAATGCGATTGCACGGATTGGCTCAGCGAATGTCAAATCCCAAACTCGCGCGCTATCACTCTGCACTGCACGCGCCACGGCATACCGGCCGGACGGATCGAACCAGATATTGTCAGTCTCGCGCTCGACAGGATCGGGAATATTCAGTCCTCGTTGAAAATACTCAACCACGCCCTGTGAATTCAGTTTCAAGTTCCAGCCGACTAGCTGCCCGGCAACGCCAAGACTCTCGTCGCGGACACTAATGCTCCATGTACCACTTAGCGACTCACCTAAAAGATCGCGAAGTTGCTCAACGGTAATCTGTATGTCGTCATTATCTGAGGCTCGCTCCATTCCCGGATCAATCTCTACAGTACGACCGGAAGGTGCTATAACTTTGATACGCAAGTCAGACAGTTGCGCATGGCTAATGGTGAGCGTGAGTCCTATGCGACTGACCGAGCCTTCACGATCGACTATCACCCGTCGAACAAGGGGACTGACCTCGAGAGCGGTCACCGACCATGCCTCACGTTGCTGCACTCCTTTTGGCGAATAGGAGAACTGGGAAATCTTGGCACCGACTGACGTCGTCAACACCATGCCACTGGCATCAAAAACCGTGGGCCCATCTGGCATCGCAGGAAGAGTCGCTACGAGATAGGGATAGTCCTCGCTTACGAGTGACGCCGCTCGCTGACGCCGAACAGGGGTTGGCAGCACTAGCGCCTGAATCTTCGCCAAGAGCGCCGCATCTCGATCCTCGATTTGGACGGCCGCTCTCGACTGACGGTCCCAATAACCGGAGATAAATTCGTCGGCAAAACGCGATCCGTCTGGTAATTCGACAACCAGCGATGCGAGCTGTCCAATTTCCGATTCGTTGTCCGACGAACGAGCACGGCGCTCAAGGAAACCACGATATAAGTTGTCAGCCGTGTCGACATGGCCAGGAAAGGACCGGTAGTTTTCATATGCCGCCGAGGCCACTGGCAACTCTACCTCGTCAGAGGCGAGCACTCGAACGTACGGATTCGGTAACCATTGGGTATACCAAAACGGAATCATCGCGAACAACAACAGAACACCCACTACGATTACGGGCACTTTGAAATCTATGGATAGGTTCTCATTTGCCCATCGCGCTGTGAAAACCATTTCGTACAGCTTGTTGCGAACCTGAAGGTTACTCTCATCGTCTATGACCAACAGGCCGACTGCCATGAGTCGACGTTGATGCTCGGACCCAAGATCAGCAGGAACCTCAACACCCTTGCGTACTTTTCCGTACAGGTTAAGCAGCCCTTCCCGCAACTTGCCATCATTCGCGACGATGCGATGGATGTGACTCATGTGAGGTTCACTGTGCAATGCTGCGCGACCAGCGAGTTGCAAGTTCGCGATTCGATCGATCAGCTGCTCAATATTATCCGGGCTCGGCTCTCGCGCAACCGCTCGGGCAAGCTTCTGACTTAGGTATGGCTGCCCGCTTGTCCAGTAATAGATTCGATCCAGTGCGATCGCCGCATCGTCATGATCCAAATTGAGTTCGGTAACGAATAATTCCAAATCTTTCCGTGAAAAATCGTTAAGCGAGACTTGCTGAGTAATATTAAATGGAGACAATTCCGCTTCTTGCATTAGACTTACTGGGTCGCACTCTCCAAGAAGCACGAAACTCAACCTCGAGAAATCCGGATCAGTCGTACGCGCATTGTGGGCCGCTCGAAAACTCGTCAGAAGCTGATCAGCGTGGGGCAAGTTCTCAATGCACTGAATCTCGTCGACGAAAACTACGATCGGCTCACTGACATTCGATAAAATGACTTCTGAATAAAATTCAAAAAGCCTTTGACGGTTACTCAGAAAAGACTTGTCTTGCCACCACGGTTGTAAGTCG
Organism: uncultured Gammaproteobacteria bacterium; assembly: GCA_913063505.1. GTDB lineage: Bacteria > Pseudomonadota > Gammaproteobacteria > Steroidobacterales > Woeseiaceae > UBA1847. The sequence continues at coordinate 33,763 of CAJXYT010000010.1, forward strand.
TAGCGAATTCGAAGTTGTCGCAATAATCGATACGCAACACTGTAGTACCAGCGGCCAGAATCGGTCCCACCATCGCGATCTCCGATCTGCGCGAGATCAATGATTGCAACCTTACTCCCCTGAGACTCCAATCGGGCTGCAGTTGCGGCGATGAGGCTCGATTTTCCGCTTCGGTCGGGAGCAACCACATGCGCGTATCGGCCGGATCTGACAGCATCATAAAGCTGATCATCAGCGCGCCGCCGAATATAGCCTGCGCGTACAGCGTGCAGCGGCACGCCGACACTAAAGAACTCGCCCATCGTGTCGGAATAAGCGCGCTTTTCATCACGATCTTTTTCAGTTGAATCCGCGGCCACACTGCATCTCATGAAAACAATTAATGTATTCTCTTTAATTATTCATGCGACTGCCAGTGCAAGACCATAAGAAATGAAAAAATAATTGCTGGAAAAGCACCTCCTCGGCCAAGTTTGGCCGCGGAACGCTAATCTTTCGGTATACTCGCGCAGCAACAACAATGGACTTGAGGGAAGCAGTGAATTATTGCCATAAACACAACCTGGTCGCTCAATCATTGGTCGAAGCCGAAAGGACATTCGGAATTCGAGTTACTTTGCCAGCCGCCGATACTCTGCGGAATATTCTTGGAGAAAATTGGGAACAGGTGCATTGGTACGCGGGCGAAGCGGAGCGGGACCTTGCGTTCGAAAAAATGGCCGAACACCATGGATACTATCGCGACACTGACGCACCAACTCAGGTACTTGAAAAAATATTGCGATAAGAGATTATCGCAGTGCCGCATCGCGTGCGATTCCGGCGCCAATGATCGCCAGACCTTACTGAGGCGCGAAGCCTGCCTTCAGGGCCGTACCTGGCCCGTTCCGCGAACCACATACTTATAGCTGGTTAATTGTTCCGCGCCAACCGGGCCCCGGGCGTGTACACGCCCTGTCGCAATTCCGATCTCGGCGCCCATTCCGAATTCACCGCCATCAGCAAATTGCGTCGAGGCATTGTGCAAAACGATCGCACTATCAACCGAGCAAAGAAAGTGTTCGGCGGACTCAGTATCACTTGCGACGATACTTTCCGTATGGCCCGAACCGTACTTGGCAATATGAGCAATCGCAGCATCGATGTTATCGACTGCACGAATTGAGACAATCGCTTCGAGATACTCGGTCGACCAGTCACTCTCGATTGCGGGTATCGCCTGAGGTACGAGCGCAGCGACAGTCTCGTCAGCGCGTATTTCGCATCCCGCCTCGCTCAGCGCTCTACACACCTCAGGCAGAAGACTCGCTGCTGCCTCGGCGTCAACCAACACTGTCTCGGCCGCTCCGCAGATACCGGTACGGCGCATTTTTGCATTCAATACCACATCGCGAGCAATCGATGGCTCTGCTGATGCATGCAGATAAACGTGACAAATGCCTTCCAGGTGACCGATCACTGGCACTCGTGCCTCGTCCTGTACTCTTTTAATTAAGCTCTTGCCGCCACGTGGAACGATGACATCGATCCATTCAGCCATGCTGGATAACAAGAATCCAACCGCTGCCCGATCACGTGTTCCAACCATCTGCAATGCGTTCTCATTAATGCCAGCAGATCGAAGGCCCTCCCTCATACATGCGTAAATCGCATGATTGGACTCGAAGCTCTCAGATCCGCCACGGAGAATTACGGCATTACCTGACTTCAAGCACAACGCCGCAGCATCCGCAGTCACGTTTGGCCTGCTTTCGTAGATTATCCCGATGACTCCAAGTGGTACCGTAACGCGTTGAATATTGAGGCCGTTCGGACGATCCCACTCAGCAAGGATCCTGCCAACCGGGTCGGGTAACTCGCTGATGCAGTCGAGACCGGCCGCCATCGCCTCCACGCGGTCCTCATCCAACATCAGTCGGTCAAGCATCGCCGTGGTAATGCCCCGGCTCTTGGCCGACATCATATCCACTTGATTTGCTTCTATAATCTTAGCCGCATTCGTGCGTATCGCGGCCGCAGCTGCTACCAGCGCCGCATTTCGCAGTTCCCCACTACACGTAGAAAGTTCAGAAAATGCGGATCGAACGGCCACTCCAAGCGCCGTCATTTCTCTCGCTATATCGAGTGATTCATTAGTCATGATTGAACAACACCAATTCGTCTCGGTGAACCATCACGGATCGACCGCGGTAGCCGAGAACGTTTTCTATTTGATCGGATTGAACACCCGACAACCTTGACGCTTCATCACTTGAATACTCCGCCAAGCCCCGTCCAACGACTTTTCCCGACAGGGTCTTTAGTATGACAACGTCACCACGACTAAAGTCACCGGAAACAGCGACGACGCCGACTGGCAACAAGCTGCTGCCGTCCCGAAGTGCCCCAATAGCACCGTCGTCAAGGCTCAACTCACCTGAGACATCAAGTACACCGGCAATCCACTGTTTTCGCGCTGCTGCTGGCGTTTCTGATGCGTTAAAGATAGTGCATCGACCGCCGTCTTTCAATGCTCGCAATGGACTGTCGATGACGCCGCTTGCGATAATCGTTATACACCCCGCATGCGTTGCGATTCCAGCGGCCTGTACTTTTGTCGCCATACCACCGGTGCCGACCCCCGATCGACTCTCTCCGGCCATCGACAGAATATCATCATTTATGGCGGCGACTTCCAGGATATGTTTCGCATCCGAATTGCTGCGCGGATCAGTGGTATACAGTCCGTCGACGTCTGATAGTAATATCAAAGCATCCGCCATAACGAGTTGGGCGACACGAGCCGCTAATCGATCATTGTCGCCATAACGAATTTCTTCGGTCGCGACGGTATCGTTTTCGTTGATGACCGGAACCACCGACCAAGCGATCAATTTACCCAAAGTACGCCGTGCATTCAGGAAGCGGCGCCGATCCTCAGTGTCATCCGGCGTGAGAAGAATCTGAGCTACCGTGATGCCATGACGACTAAACGCTTCCTGGTAAGCGTGGACTAACTGCACTTGCCCGGCAGCCGCGGCGGCTTGCAAGTCCGGAAGTTTCGCCCGTTGTTTGTTGATCCCCAGCACCGAGCCGCCAATCGCAATGGCGCCGGACGATACGATAAGGACCTCATGCCCATTGTTGGATAAATCAGCGACATCGTCCGCCAGTTTGTCCAGCCAGGCACGATTCAGTTCGCCAAAGTCATCAACCAAGAGTGATGAGCCGACTTTGACAACCAATCGACGGTAATTCGAAAAATTCAGCCCGGACACAGGCTAGCCAACGTGAAGGTGCTGACGGTCAAACGACGTCAGCGTAACTTCGCCTTTGGAAACCGCAACTGTGCCGCTGCGAGCGACAGCGGAGATTTCGCCAATGTCAGCCGCTTCAGAGACGAATGCATCAATGTCTTTGACCCTACCGGTCAACTGAACGGTGCAGCTTATCTGCGCTTCATCAAGGATTTCTGCGCCGAATTGTTTTACGAGTGTCATGACTCGCGTCAGTCCGCCGGCACCCAGTTTGATCTTGACGATAGCGAGTTCGCGTGCAAAATGTTCACCAAGCGTCATATCGTGAATGTTCACTACATCGACGAGTTTTGCCAGCAGTGCATTCAACTGTGCTATGGCCGCGTCAGAGCCGGATACGACCAGTGTGACACGCGAAACACGAGGATCGTAGGTGGGCGCAACATTCAGCGTCTCAATATTGTAGCTCCGCGATGAAAACATGCCTGTCATACGCGTCAAAGCGCCGACTTCGTTCTGTAAAAGAACTGATATTGCGTGCCGCATGGATTTTAGATCCTGCCTAATATGAAGGATTACAAATGAAACCATTTTGGTCTCTAATTACCGCGGATATTGTCGCAGTTGTTCGAGTATTGCAATGCCATAAAAATTAGTAAACACTCGCGCAAAATCCGTAACTTATGCGAAAGTTTGCAATCTGATGAACGAACAGTCGAATACAGCCAGTCTGGACACACACCCAATGAGCGGTAAGTCGATGAGCGGCGCTGATACCGTCATCCAGGTTCTTGCCGATGAAGGCGTTGATACCATCTTCGGATATAGCGGTGGTGCCATTCTGCCTATCTATGACGCGGTGTTTCGTTACAACGGTAAGAACAAGCGTACTGACGGTTCGGCCGCTATTCCCCTGATCGTGCCGGCCAATGAGCAGGGAGCCGGGTTCATGGCCGCGGGCTACGCGCGCGCTAGCGGTAAAGTGGGTGTACTGATGGTGACATCAGGTCCCGGCGCAACTAACACCGTGACGCCTGTTCGAGACAGCATGGCAGATTCTGTTCCCCTGGTCGTCATCTGCGGTCAGGTCCCAACGGCGGCAATCGGAACAGACGCTTTCCAGGAAGCTCCAGTGACAGCGATCATGGGTGCAGTCGCCAAACATGTTTTTCTGGTGACGGACGCGGAGCGATTGGAGGAGACGGTTCGCAGTGCCTTCGATCTGGCAAGGACGGGTCGTCCAGGCCCAGTGGTGATCGATATTCCAAAGGACATACAAAATTGGTCAGGGGTATTCAAAGGCCACGGTACGCTACCGTTACATGGCTATCGAAGACGATTGAAGGCCATTACCGAGAATAAGCTGTCGGATGACGCCTGCGAACGTTTCTATAAAATGCTCTCCAAGTCCGAACGGCCTTTGATTTATGCCGGTGGCGGAGTTATTAATGCGAATGCAAGCAAGGCCATGCGTCAATTCGCAGAAGAATACGGCCTGCCCGTGACGACAACGCTAATGGCGTTGGGTGCAAGTGACACCAATCACCCGCTGGCATTGCATATGCTAGGCATGCACGGCGTGGCGTCAGCAAATTATGCCGTTGAAGACTGTGATTTTCTGATAGCCATCGGCGCACGGTTTGACGATCGCGTTGCTGGCAATCCAACTCAATTCGCACCGCGTGCCAAGAATATCGCGCAGTTCGACGTTGATTCAGCCGAAATTGGCAAGGTCAAACGTGTCGACTGGCATCACGTCGGCATCTTAAATACAGACCTCACGGATATTCTTGAGTACGGTCGTAATATCAAGTTCAGTAAGACTTTCGAAACTTGGCATGAAGAAATTGCCATGCTGAAAAGCGAGTATGCGATGAATTACGATCGTGACAGTGACCTTATACAGCCTTACGCAGTTATTGAAGAGATCAACAAGCATTCTAAAGGCGAGGCCATTATTTCAACGGGCGTTGGACAACATCAAATGTGGGCTGCCCAGTACTTTGATTTTCGCGAACCTCGCCTGTGGCTGACATCCGGTAGCATGGGAACAATGGGTTTCGGTCTGCCCGCCGCTATCGGTGCTCAGTTCGCGAAACCGGACAAGGTGGTTATCGACATCGATGGCGATGCAAGTATTCGAATGAATATCGGCGAGATGGAAACGGCAACAACTTACAATCAACCCGTTAAAGTCATCGTTCTCAACAACCGCGGTGACGGCATGGTGCGTCAGTGGCAAAAACTGTACTTTGACGGCCGAATGTCGGGCAGCGACAAATCTTTACACGCCAAGGACTTCGTCAAATCGGCTGAAGCTGATGGCTTCAAGTTTGCGAAGCGACTCGACTCCAAAGAAGACATCCCTGCGATGATCCGTGAATTCATGGACTTCAAGGGTCCAGCATTCCTGGAAGTCCTCATCGACCAAGACGCGGGTGTCTATCCAATGGTCGGGCCAGGGCAGAGTTATGAAAACATGATAACCGGCGATTTCATTAAGAGTCGTTCGAAGCCCAGCGACGATACGCCCGGCGCCAGCGAAATGTTCTGATTTTCCAATTGCGTCATTTCCAGT
>CAJXYT010000011.1 GCA_913063505.1 uncultured Gammaproteobacteria bacterium
GATATCTACTCGTTCGGTGCGGATGGGAAGCCGGGCGGCGCTGAAGAAGCAGCCGATATTGGTAATTGGGAACCTGAATCGTAGCGATTGACGCGGCCATTCCCTTGAATTCGCGAAATCAACAAACCGGGTTTTCGCTGCTGGAAATAATGGTCGTCGTCGTTATTGTCGGCATCGTTCTCTCCATTGCATCTCTTTCTGTCGGAGTTCTTCGTAGCGATCGCCATGTCACTATTGAAGCACAGCGTTTCATCGCGCTTGCCGTGGTTGCTCAGGACGAGGCCGAAATGCAAGGGCGAGAGTTTGGCATTGAAGTAATGACTGCAGGTTACCGCTTTGTGGAATACGACGCGTACACAGGGCAATGGGCCGAGGTCTTTGGCGACGACACCCTGCGCTTACGTTCACTTCCTGATGACATTAAGTTTGAACTATATCTGGAAGGCAAAAGGATTCTGCTCGACGATGATCCAGCTACCTTCGAAGACCCCGGCAAGGCACAAGCTGCGACCGATATTTATGCCCCGCATTTACTGATTTATTCAAGCGGTGACGCCACCCCGTTTGAGCTGCATATTGTGCGTGAATACGACAATGTCGATATCGTACTCCGTGGGGACGCACTCGGGACTCTCAAAATTGCAAAGCTGGACGAGAGCTAAACAATGTACAAGGGCAGCAACAGAGGATTCACCTTATTGGAAGTAATGGTTGCACTGGCGATTGTGGCTTTGTCGTTAACGGCGGTCACCGCGAGCATGAGTCAGATGATCAGCTCCGCGCACACAATGCGCGATAGAACATACGCCAGCTGGATCGCACAAAACCGCATTACTGAGCTGCGACTGGCATCTACGACGCCAGAGGTTGGCAGCACTAACGGAGAAGTACAGTACGCGAACAGGGACTGGAGCTGGCGAGCGACGGTTGAAGAAACCGGCGTCGATGACTTGTATCGCATCGATGTTGCGGTGTCGCTCGCCGATAGCGACAACAACATTCGAACAGTCACTGGATTCGCTGGGCCACCAGGGTTGCCTGGTGAGGCAAATCGGGCGTGGATGCGTTCGCGAGCAGTGAGTCGTAATGGAGGCGATTCAGAGTGAATGGGCGCCTATCGAAGGGATTTACTCTAATAGAGGTACTGGTTGCTCTGGCAATTTTTGGTGTGCTCACCATCCTCGCTTATATGTCACTCGGTCAGGCATTATCCAATGCTGATTTGTTGAATGCGCGCATGGATCGGTTGCAGGCAATTCAGCGAACAGTTCGTTATCTGACCAACGACCTGACCGCCGCAGCGCCTCGTCCTATTCGTACTGAACTCGGTGACAGCTACATGCCCGCACTAATGGTCTCCGCTACCTACGATTTCGTGCTTGCAGTTACCCATGGTGGTTGGCGGAATCCAGCTGGACTTCCAAGAAGTACACAGCAACGCAGCGTCTACCTACTTGAAGATGGCAAACTATTTCGCGTTTACTACAACGTACTCGATGCGACCTTTTCCAATGATGCGATATCGACCGAAATTCTTGATGGCGTATTAAGTCTCGAAATACGCTTGTTTCAAGATAACGGGCAAGTGACGAATCAGTGGCCACCATTGGGGCCTGAAGAGGCCACGAATTTATCGGCTAGACCAAGGGCGGTTGAAATTATTCTGACGCTCGAAGGCGACGGCGAAATTCGTCGAATTATCGAGGTTGCCTCGTGAAACAGATAAGGAAAAATCGCGGTGTCGCTCTAATTACGGCGATGTTGATTACAGCGCTGACCGGGTCTCTCGCAGCCGGCCTTGCCTGGAATAATGCGCTGGATGTCCGCCGTACGATGACCTTGTTGTTTCACGAGCAAGGCATGCAGATTGCGCTCGGTACTGAATCGTGGATTCGCAATATTCTGCGTGATGACGGAATCGACAGTCAGACTGATCATTTGGGCGAATTATGGGCGAGTGATCTACCGGGCCTCCCCGTCGATAACGATTCAGTGCAAGGTGCAGTCAGCGGAAAAATAGAAGACTTAAATGGGCGGTTTAACATCAATAACTTGCTCGATGCCAATGGCAAGGTTAATCCGGACATACTGGCACAATTTGAACGCTTGTTGCAGGCTCTCGACATAGACATAAAATTCGCCGGGTTGGCAGTAGATTGGATCGATGCGGATCAGGACGCAGGCCTCCCCAATGGTGCGGAAGATTCAATATATACCGGGCTCATCCCGCCGTATCAGACATTTAATAAGCCATTGACCAACGTCACCGAATTGTTCGCCCTTGAAGGTATGGATAAGCTCAGTTTTGATCGACTCTTGCCACATGTGACAGCTTTACCTGGACGCACGAGCATCAATGTCAATACAGCAACACCCGCAGTATTGCAGTCTCTCAGTATGAGCATGGATGAAAGTACCGTTGAGAGTTTGCTGTTTTTGCGCGAAGAGTCAGGATTCGCTGATATTGCCTCGACATTTGGTACGCTGGTGGATAACGAAGTGATTTTTGGTCTTCTCACGGAATCAAGTGAGTATTTTCAATTGAAGGCTGTCGTACAGATTGATACCGTTCATGTCACTTACTTTAGTGTGTTGCTGCGTGTGCCCAATGGCGGCCCAGTGACCACGATTCTTCGCAGCCTCGGAACCCCATAAGTATGTCTGAATATCTGGTTATTCGACTTCGCCAAAACTCGCTCGTGGAATGGATCCTAGTCGACAGTGATGGCACGCAACTCAGCGACCCGTCCACTGGCACGCTGGTAGATGCTTCCACTGCAGCCGGTGATTGTTCTGTTATTGCGTTAGTACCGGCTACGGATGTCTTGTTGACCAGCGTACATATTCCCGCGCGCTCGTCCACGAAAATCCGGAAAGCTCTACCCTTCGCACTAGAGGAAGATCTCGCCGAGGATATAGAAAATCTGCATTTCGCGGTTGGCGCACGGCAGGAAAATAACTCCTTGCCAGTCGCTGTCGTGTCAAATGAAATAATGGCGGGCTGGATGACGGCCTTGAATGACGCAGGGATCGAACCTGTAATCGTCGCTGCAGAGAATCATGGACTGTCGAAAATTCCTGGCACGATGTCGCTGTTGGTCGATGGTGAAATCGTCATGTTTAATGACGGCGGCAACGCAGATTTCGTCATGCAGGATGTGAAGCCCAGTGATGTCCTCACCATCGCCGGACAGTTAGATCAATCGAATGACGAAGCCGAAGGCAGCTTGAGGCACTTGCTTGTCTTTTGTTCTGCCGTAGAAGATGAAGCACTGTCATATGACTGGCTTGCATTGCGAAACGAATTGAGTAGTGTCGATGTGAATGTGCTGCCAGACGGAGTATTACCAAAATTGGCGGTTACCGTTGCGGCCGGCCATGGCATCAATCTTCTGCAAGGGGAATATGGACGGAAAACCGAGTACGGTACGATGCTCCGGCCGTGGAAAGCTGCTGCCGTATTGCTGCTCGGACTGGCGATGGTGGGCCTGCTGACGAAAGGTGCAGCGTATCAAGAATTAACCCAGAATAAGGTTGCATTGCAATCACAGTTTGTTCGCGAGTACCGCCAGATACGGCCGAATGACACGCGCGAAATTATTGATCCCGCGGCAACAGTTAATTCATTGCGCCAGGGCGCCAATGCATCTGGTGCGCCGCAAGTATTCCTGCCGAGCTTACGCGAACTAAGTGCCGCCATTGCCGCGAACTCTGATGCGAGGATTGAGGTAATCAGTTACAGAGCGGGAATTATTGATTTACGACTTACCGTCCCGGATGTTGCAACGCTCGATAATATCCAAAAGGCTATTGCTGCGTCTGGTCGATTTCAGAGCTCCATTCAATCGACAGATCAGGTCGCCGATAAGATCAATGGTCGCATGCAAATCAAGGGGGGCGGATCATGAAAGATTGGCTTGATTCCCTTGACCCAAGAGAACGGCAATTCGTTCTCGGCGGTGCAGTTATTGCCGCAATCTCATTGATCTACGGCCTTGCCTGGGCCCCCTTCGACAAACAATACAAAGAACTCGAAGCCGACATCGTAAGATTAGAGTGGGCGATCGTAGATTTGCGCTCTATCCGAGCAACACTGAAGAGTGACAACTCATCCGGATCTGTTGTAGCTCCACAGAATCAGCAATCACCGATCATTATTGTTGACCAAACTTTACGAGGCCGTGGGCTTGATCGATACCGGAAACGCAGCCAGCCGTCAGGCAGTAACGGAATTCGGGTCGAGTTCGAAAACGTTGCCTTCGATGAGCTGGTCATGTGGCTTGGCGACCTTGTTGAGCAATACGCCATGCATGTCCAAAACGGTAGTTTCTCAGTCGGCTCACAGGCAACGCCGGGGCGAGTAAACGCGTCATTAACATTGGAGCGCGCTCTTTGATTTGCTCGAAAGGTGGCCTGATAGCTATCGGGGTCGCCACGTTAATTCTCGGCCTGGTCCTCCAGTTCCCTGCCCGAGTTGCCGTCCACTGGTTAGTGCCATCGGAAATCGTCATTGGCGGACTTGAAGGCACTGCCTGGAATGGTTCTGCGAGAGAAGCATCCGCAGGCGGAATCTATGTGCGTGAAGTGAAATGGAATCTCAACGCAGCGCAGATACTTACTGGTGCATTCTCGTATGGCATTGAAGCTACACCTGTATCCGGTTTTTTCGAGTCAGAAGTTAGGATTGGCCTGGGTGGAGCAATATCAATGTCGGAACTGCGCGCAGCTTTACCTATGAGCTTATTTTCTACCGCGATTGGTGTTCGTGGTTTGCAGGGGCAGGCGAATCTCGCGCTTGACCGACTCGAACTGCTTGATGGTCTGGCGGTCGTTGCGGATGGAGTAGTTAATATAGTCGATCTAATAGTGCCATTAGTTGGACATGATTCACTTGGTAGCTACGAAATAGAGCTCTTCACCCAAAACAATGGTGTCTCGGCGAGCATAATCGATAGCGACGGCGTGCTGGATCTTGCCGGTAGTCTGCAGATACGAAACGATAGATCATTCGAATTTCTTGGATTAGTCGTTCCGAAGCCAGAAACACCGGCGGCCATTCGCCGACAATTGCGATTCTTGCCACCAGCGAACGATCAGGGTCAGCAAGAGTTGCGACTTGAGGGAATTCTTTAGACTGGCACTTCCACGAATTCTTTGAGCAGTGGAAAATACAGGGCGCACTTAACTCTTTCGCCACACCAGTCTGAATAAATCGATGCATAGCGCTGCAGCTGAGGTCGATATCGATCGCATTCAACCTGCAAGAAACCAGCAAGATTACCCCCCTCATGCGAGCTGGTTTTATAGTCGATAATCCAGTGCACTCCGGATTCGTCAACACGAACCCGATCGAGAATTACCGATTCCACTTCGCCGTTATCAACACCACTTAGCGCCAGTTCCGCATGACCATTACCATCCAGTATCCAGCGCCCCTTCTCATCGTGAAGCATGGAATTGACGGCGCTCTCAACTCGAGCAATGATAGGCTCCGCTGCCGCATCTTTAATGCCTGCTTCATGCAGCCAGCGTTCAGTGACGCCACGAAGCTTATTATTGCCTACTACCTCTGCCGATACTCGGCTGTCCGCCAAGAGTTGCAGCCATCGATGTACTAACGTTCCCGCAATGCGAGCGTCATTGCCAACCCAATAAAACTCGACCTCATTTTCAATCGGCGCATCTTGGTCAACTGAGTTCATCCCAGGCAACTGCGCAACATTGGGTAAAGTCCATGGGGTTTCAAAACGTCTTAGTTTTGGAGTCGCCCAAACCAATCGATCGACTTCAGGTACAACGATTGGATTCCCCTCAAACTGACGGACAAATTCCGCCTCGACCGCTGGCCAGAGCAAATGCAGCAAACTATCACTTCGCGGAGGCCTGAAATCATCTCCGTCCTTTCCAATTAATGCATTCCCCATCAGATGCAATGACTTCTTGGCGCGGGTGCAAGCCACGTACAGCAATCGCGCTTGTTCGTTGGCGTCCTTTTCAGCTTCGGTGAGTTCAATGTAACGATGAACCGGGTCGTTATCTATCTCTGCGCGTGCTCCGACAGGGCTGATCACCTTTCTTTCTATACCGCGTTTCGATGGCATATCAAACCAGGACAATACACGCCTATCACCTTTACCTGACTGACGTCCAAGGCCGTACAGCAAGACATGATCGAATTGCAGTCCCTTGGCGCGATGCATCGTCATTATTTGCAGGCGCGCACTGTTGTTATTCGACACTCTTTCAAGATCCAGAATGGTTTCAAGCTCACCGACGTCCATCAGCGTTCCGGCCTGCTCAAGGGAGGCAAGCACATCGAAATAGCGGTAAACATTCTCGATGGTATATTCGTCCGATAATGTTCCGGGCCCACCGAGCGCAAACCAGACTCGCTCAATCAAGTCGCGCAAACTCTGCGAACGGCGCGGTGAAACCAGTAAACGTAAATGTATCTTTGACCGCTCAACCGCCGCTCGCCCCTCTTTAGACAGCGATTCGAGCCGTGTCTCGTCTTGCAATAATTCCCAGACAGTTCGGTCTTTATCATTCCGAACTAGCGAATGCAGATCCTCCCAATGCAATCCTACCCATGGCGCGCGCAGCAACCCCAGCCATGCAATTCTGTCGCCCTGATGAACCGCCGCACGCGTTAGCGAAAGTACATCGATGATCTCTGGTAGATCCGTCAACCGATCAATTTCGATTGCTCTGTATGAGATACCGGCGGCCCGAAGTTCGGCCAATAATTGTGGAAGCTGAGTTCGGCCACGCACCAGCACCGCCATATCGTCATCCGGATTCTCATCGAGAGTCTTTGCAATCACGCGGCACCCACTGACTGCTTCAATGGCGTTATCAGCCCCGAACACTGCGTGAGTAAAGCACGCGCCCTGCCCAGCAAGATGATCAGCTGGCACCGCCTCTGCATAGGAAACCGCACCTCGAAGTGGATCATCATTCGGAGCGAGGACATTTGGAAATACCGAATTGAACCAATCAACCAGATTTGCGCCAGAACGAAAATTTTGTCTCAGCAATAAGGGCTGCAGCTGTATGTCTCCCAATCCATGCTCTTTTGCAAGCAAGAACTGGCCCACTTCGGCATTTCGGAATCGGTAGATGGATTGCATAGGATCGCCAACGCAATACAAAGTACGTCCGTCTCTCGCTTCCCAGCCCGCCGTCAGCGTTTCCAGCATTCGATACTGCGCGCTCGAGGTGTCCTGCATTTCGTCGACCAGTAGGTGTCTTACCTGATGATCCAGGAGCAGCGCGATATCGCCCGGATTCTCGGCGTCTCCGAGCGCGGCTCCTGCAGTCATGGCTGTGTCGATATGGTCCGAGATACCCTGCTCATTGAACAAGCGTTTTAGCTCGGTAACAGCAAGTGGCAGCAAACGTAAAAGAGCTAGGAGGACTTGCCATTGTTCGTCGGTGTATCGGATCGGAGGCAGAAACAAGGTTCCGTGCAGAAGTTTTGCCAATTGATCATCCGATGCCATCAACTCGAGCAATGAGTGCATGCTCTCTTTCTTTGCCTTGTTGTCAGCGGGAAAGCCTTGGCGCTTGTCGACTTTCTTTCGGAATAAACCTTTTTGCGTTAATAGAAGTTCAGCTATTCCCTGCCAAGACTGGATGCCCCGTGGCTCGGGTGCCGGTAACTCGGAAAGGTTTGCGAGATTACGAATTGCGCTCACGCTATTGTCCGAATCGATCATGCTGGAACCGGCAAAGGACAGTAGCTCGCTTAGGCCCGCATAAAGATTAGCGGATAGGTGACTTAGTGACCTCTGCAGATGATCTGTAACGGCGAACTCGAGACTGCTCTCAAACTGCTCTCGCATGCACGCCGAGTCTTGATCGGATAAAAGTCCTGTACCGACGAAAGGTAGCCACTGGTCGCGAGTTCCGAGCATCTGAGCCAGATAGGACGCGTACAGCCAGGTATTGTTGTCGACATGCCTCAAGACATTGACCGTGGCGGCTTGGAAGTCACCCTTTTCTGCAAGCCAGTCGAGTGTCGCTAATGCCGCTGACTTATGAATCGCCTTAAGCTCAGCTCCCACAACAATGCGCGAGCCAGCACCCGGCGAGCTCAGAGGCTGCGCACGAGCAATCGATGCGTTTAGTGCATCAAGCGTTTGAATCCGCATGCGCCGTGGGTTGCCGATCAGATTCCACTGCAATGCTGCGCTTTTATCGAGTGCCAGACCTGCCAATTCGTAAGTCTTGAGCTCATGTGGCTCAGTTGGTTTATCCTCAGCTTTACAACGGCGTAGCGCTTGGAGTACACGCAGTTGCATCTCGGTAGCGGCTTTTCGGGTAAAGGTGATCGCTATGATCTCTTCTGGATGATCCACTGTTGAGAGCAGCGCTAAGTATCGCTGAATCAGCAGCTCTGTCTTCCCAGAGCCCGCAGGTGCTTGAATAATGAAAGAGCGCGAGACGTCCAGGGCATCAATGCGTGCCTGTCTATCTGCGCTCAGGAGCGACTTAGCCTCACTCACGTCGGAGCTCCGTAAAACGGGTCAGTAAGTTCAAAGGCCGCGCGCTCTGAAGTCCTTGCTCAATGTTGACTCGCACATCGCCCGCCGACAAATTCTCGCATGCAATAAAAATCTCCGACTTTATCTCCTCCAACAAGTCCGACCAAGCCTCAACATCGGTGTATCCTGATCCGGCGCCGTCAAAGCTAATTTCCCGACTGTCGATATTGACAAGTGCCAGGGCAGAAACAGGTGAATCTGATGCTACGGCATATACGAAAAGCTGTATGTCCTCGGCTGCATTCTGTCGATTCAGTAAGCGCTTCTTTGAGCCAGTCTTGTAATCGAGTATCGCAATGCCGCCGTCGTCGAGAGTGTCAATGCGGTCAAACCTGAGCGGTAATCTAATATGCCCGGCGACAAACTCGAGGTGCCCTTCGACAGCGGCGATTTGAAAATGACTACGGGCACCGTCTACGACTACGAATTGACGTAACAGACCTGCCACCCGATGCCGCTCCAGTATCAATAATTGCTGCAACACTGCATCGACGTTTCTCTCGTGACGAGCGAACGCGAAATTGACTGCCGCGGTGATCCGTCGCTCGAGTTCATCGCCTTCCCAAGCTCCGATGCTGTCTTGCGAGGGAAGATCTATATATAGCTTGTATAAGGCATCGTGAATCAGATTGCCGCGCATCGACGCCGGTATTCCGACCGCCTGTGGATAAATAACACGCGCCCCCATACGACCATGCAAAAACGCAGTGATTGGGTCGTTGCGTTGCCGCTGAATGGTCCCCGCTCCCCCAGATATCTGCTCGCCTTCCGCGACGGCAGGAATCGAGTCATTGACCTCCTTCAGGGTGGCCGACCCCAATAGTTCGGCGGCGTGAAATCCCGGGGCATCATCACCCTTCTGAACCGCCAATTGCATCGGTTCCAACAGATCACTGGCTGTCTGTTCGGAGTCGTCATCGTTCAGTGCGAAGCTAGCAATCGTGGCGACACTTGATGCCACAAGTCGCGTCAGTAATCGCTGCGCATAATCTAACGTGTTGGCATGCGTGCAATCGGGCATCGCGTGCTTTTCTTGCAGCCGTCGTGAAATGAGTGGTGATGGTGTGCCAGCCGGCGGCCAGTTGGCCGTTGTGACACCAGCTACCCACAGGGCATCAAACTCTGCTCCCGATGCCTCAAGGGGTCCAAGCAACTGCACCATCGCACTCGTCGACTCCGGCTGAAATATTGTATCGCTTGCCAAAGTTTCGAGTCGTGAAATCGCTACCGTTGGACTCATCGGCGCACTCACCAACCCAAGTCGTGCAAAGTCGTTTAGTAACTCAAACCATCGATTGATTAGCTGAAAATCAGTGCTGCCCAATGTGCCTTGACCTGGCCAATTGAATCGCTTCAGAATATCCGTTAGCAATACGGCCCATTGTGCCGGCGTTGCCAACGTTGGCAGATCTCTTTGTGTCTTGCTGAATTCAGCAAGTTGCGTCAGCCACGCTTTGCTATTAGTGCCATCGTCGCGGCCGCGAAATTGTGCGGTCAGCATCGAAGGGGACCACTGGCGATCCGGTACTTGCCGTAATTGCAATTCAAGCCGAGTTCGTCCGCCTGTAATTCCTGACCCTAGCAACGGCGACCGCAATAACACGCCTACTTCCAACGAGGATAAATCGCGAACTAACCAACGCAACAGCAAGCGTGCAACTGCGATGGCCGGATATTCTGACAGACGACGACCATATGAAACATTCACTGCCTCTTGAAGCGACTTATGTCCGTATTGCCATGCCGGAGTCGCACCTTCGCGGACGCTTCGGGTAATTGAATCCGCATCCCTGTCGAGACCAGTAACAACAATAGCGATGCGAGACTTGGAGTTAGAGTCGAGTTGCTGTCGTGCCCATGCACCTGCTGCTCGTAATTCTGCGTCAATATGCTCGTATGTGCGCAACGTTAAGCATGTGTTCGCTGTCGCAATTGGCGCCAAACAGACTTCAATCCCTGCGGCCATCAAGATCTGATGCATCGTTGTTACAACGGGCCGCTCCCGATCAAAGCCGACAAAAGTGTGGCGCCCCGAGGGCCGAATGTTACCGCTTTGGATTTGCTCGAAAACCAGTTCTGGGAGCCCTGCATCATCGACCATATTCTCCCGCTTAAGGATACGAAGATAGCGGCCGGCGACCGAAGCAAACAGTTTCTGATCGTCGCTTTGCGCCGCTCGTGCAACCTCGGCGATTGAGATTCTCCAATCGGACAGTCTTTGCCATGTGTCACGAGACAGTCGGACAAGATTGCCGATGTTAGCTTCGGATTCCGTCACTTCTTTGCGAAGGCAGGTTTCCCAGAGTAACTGGCTTTGACTCGCGTTTATGCGAGTTGGGAGACTATTCTGATCAATTGTGTTGGCAGCCAGCGTGACCAACCAATCCTGCCAGGAACAAATGACCGGCGTCTGCCAAGCCGTTCTCCCGCTAAGCTGTTGTTGTGTTGAGAATTCAATTCGCAATAGTCGAGCAAGACGGCGATTCGCAGTGATGATTGATCCGGCGGCGTCGTTTGCCTCGAGAATCCAGTCATACATCGGTCAGTTGTGTTGTCCGAGGCATTCTTCAATGCGATCAAAAACGATATCGATCGTATCTTTATCCGGCAGCGTGGTAATTCGAAAATGATCGCTATACGGCGTATTGAAGCTACTGCCCGGCGCAACCAGGACATGATGATTCTCGAGTAATTCAAGTGCGAATGCCTGATCGTCGAATGTGCCCTGGAAGCGTTCGTTCAGCCTCAGGAAGGCGTACATGGCTCCCATTGGGCGCTCAAGATGCAAGTCATCACTAGCGGCGGCACGATCTATGACCGCCTGTCGCGACTCATACAGGCGTCCGCCAGGCTCAACGAGTGGCTTAATACTCTGAATTCCACCTAGCGCGGTCTGTACTGCCCATTGCCCCGGAACATTGCTGCACAGCCGCAAAGCCGACAGTAACTCCATGCCTTGTATATATTGACTCGCGCGGTCGATATCACCGCTGAATATGGCCCAACCCACCCTGTATCCACAGGCACGATATATCTTTGATAGACCAGAGAATGTCACACAGACGCAATTCGTAGCCAGCGTCGCCATTGGTATGAATTCGGCGTCGTCGTAGACCATTTGGTCGTATATTTCATCCGACAGCAGCACCAAGTTATGGCGCTCCGCCAGCTCAACAATGGCTGTCAGGGTTTCTCGATCGTAGACAGCACCGCTCGGATTGTTCGGATTTATTACGACGATTGCCCTGGTTCTCGGCGTAATCACACTCTCCATTTGTTCGAGGTCCGGCAGAAAGCCGTTATCCGAAGCGCAGCGATAATGAACGGCCTTTCCTCCGTTCAAGGCAGCAGCGGCACTCCACAATGGATAGTCGGGGCTCGGCACCAAGATTTCGTCGCCAGGATTCAGTAATGCACGCAACGACAGGTCGATCAGTTCGCTTACGCCATTGCCCATGAAGACTTCATCTACCGTCACACCAGTGACGCCACGATTTTGCTGTTGCATTACGACGGCTTCGCGCGCAGGAAAAATCCCTTTTTGATGGCAATAAGGTTCTGCCTGATCGAGATTTTCGATCATCGACAAACGCATGGTTTCGGGTGTGCGAAACCCGAAGAGACCCGGATTTCCGATATTTAAAGAGATTATTTCGTAGCCGCGCCTCTCGAGCTCCAACGCATGATTCGCGAGCCTTCCGCGAATTTCATAACGGACATCCTGTAATGCTTCGCTACTGCTGACGAGTGGACTTACCACGTTAGACGACCCCATTTTTTTTCAATGCTTCAATTTCCGCGTCAGAGTACCCCAACCATTCGTGGAGCACCTCATTGGTATGCTCACCCAATAACGGCGGTGCTCGCTCATATCCTACAGGTGTACTTTCAAAGTCGACCGGATTCGACACTTGCGGAACTGCGTTCCCTGCAGCATTCGCAATATGCCGCACTAGGCCACGCTCTATCGCATGCTCATTCGTCAGGACCTCCCCTATATCGTTAACCGGTCCCGCAGGTACTCTAAACTCAAGTAGTTTCTCCAGCCATTTTTCGGTGCTATCGCTTTGAAATTGCGTTTGCAGCAGTTTAACCAGCACCTTACGGTTTTCAATTCGCTTACTCATGGTCGCGAATCGAAGGTCGCTCGCGAGATGCTGCAATCCTATCGCTTCACAACAATTCTCAAATTGACTGTCATTCCCCACAGCCAGCATTAGGTCTCCGTTCGAGGTAGAGAATGCCTGATAAGGAACCAGGTTGGGGTGCGCTGTTCCCATGCGCTGCGGCGCCACGCCACTCAATAGGAAATTCATGTTCTGATTGGCAAGCCACGCAACCTGGCTATCGTACAGGGGCACGTCTATAGTTTGCCCTTGCCCGCTTACAGCACGTGAGTTCAGTGCCGCGAGGATTGCAGTAGTAGCGTACATCCCAGCCATGATGTCGCTGACAGCAACGCCAACTTTCTGCGGCCCGCCGCGGTCATCCGATGCTGATCCGGTCACACTCATTAGTCCGGCGGACGCCTGAATCATCGCATCGTAAGCCGGCTGGTCCGCCCTGGAACCGGTTTGACCATAGGCGGAGATCGAACAATAGATCAGTCGTGGATTGAGCTTTCTGAGATCTTTCGGGCCAAGCCCGTATCGCGCCAACGTGCCGACTTTATAATTTTCGAGCAGCACGTCAGCCTGCATCGCCAGCCCCCTGATGATCTCCTGCCCCTTCGAGACCGCCAAATTGACTGTTATCGAGCGTTTGTTTCGATTCGTAGACAGAAAATAACCAGACTCCTCGCCCAGCCAAGGTGGACCCCATTGACGAGTATCATCACCAACTCCTGGCCTCTCCACCTTTATTACGTCCGCACCGTAATCGCCGAGCAGCTGGCCCGCCCATGGGCCGGCGAGCACCCGGCTCATATCAATGACTTTTATATTCTCGAGTGGGGATGTCACTTTCTAGTCTTCAATAAAAACCCGGCCAACCGTTTCCGGTGGGCCGGGCGGGTCCGCACGGAGTTTGCGGATTGCGTGACTCAGTTGCCCGACGAATCGTCGTTGGCCGCTGGGTCTAGCTCTTCTACGTCTGCGCCTTTAACTTCGTACGGCGCAGGCATTTGTTTAATTTCCGGTTTTTTCTTGCCGACCGGATCAATATATCCTCGGATACTTGATCTCGAGATGCAATCCGAACGGCTGTGACTAGCCTCAGAATAAGTGTCCATCGATGGCGCATTCGAGGTCAAATATTCTAATAAATTACTCGAAGAAGCAACAATAACTAACTGTTTAATAGATACTTTAATTTACACCACTAAGCACACTCGTGATTAATTGAATTAGATCCAAGTCCTCGAGGCATGATTCCGCGAATCGCGATTAACAGTCTAAAACTTACGTCATATCCGCAGCCTTTTTTACTCAATTCAGTCCGAACCCTACAAAAAAATTGCCCGGATGGTGTATTTGGACTTGAGCATGCCTAACCCCTAATGGACAATAGCGACCCACTCCCACTTGACGCAAGGAGCAATGAGATGGAAAAGATTTTGGTTGGCCTGAAGCGAGTAGTGGATTACAACGTTCGCGTTCGCGTCAAAAGCGATGGTAGTGATGTCGAAACAGACGGCGTCAAGATGAGTATTAATCCGTTCGACGAGATTGCACTCGAGGAAGCATTGCGCATTAAAGAGCGCGGCGAGGCTTCCGAGGTCATCGTTATCTCCGTCGGAACAGTCGACGCTCAGCAACAGTTGCGAACAGGCCTTGCCATGGGAGCGGATCGTGCGATTCTGGTTGAGAGTAACTCGCCAGTCGACCCACTGGGCCTTGCTCGAACCTTTAAATCGATTATAGATCGAGACGACATCGATCTGGTTATTCTGGGTAAGCAAGCCATAGACGATGACAATAGTCAGACGGCACAAATGCTCTCTGCAATTTGGGGTCGCCCACAGGCGACCTTTGCATCTAAATTTGACGTAGCGGGTAACAAAGCAACAGTGACTCGGGAAGTCGACGCCGGACTCGAAGTGATCGAGATTGACTTGCCGGCGGTCGTTTCTACTGACCTACGTATGAACGAACCTCGATACGTCAAACTTCCTGACATCATGAAGGCGAGGAAAAAACCGTTGGAACTGATTGCAATATCAGACCTAGGCATCGATCAAGGACCCGAAATCAAGAGTTTGATGTTTGAGCCACCCCTGGAGCGTGAGCGCGGAGTAATGGTAGACGATGTAGCCGGCCTAGTTGCCGCACTGAAAGAAAAAGG
This sequence comes from uncultured Gammaproteobacteria bacterium, assembly GCA_913063505.1. Taxonomy (GTDB): domain Bacteria; phylum Pseudomonadota; class Gammaproteobacteria; order Steroidobacterales; family Woeseiaceae; genus UBA1847. The sequence goes on from CAJXYT010000011.1 coordinate 14,829, forward strand.
ACTAGCGTAATGTCTAAAGTATTAGTAATTGCAGAGCACGACGGGGCCATACTAAATCCAAGTACAGCCAAGACAGTCGCCTGCGCGGCAAGCATTGATGGCGCTAGCGTTGATGTTGCAGTATTTGCCGCTACCGCCGGCCCTATCGCTTCTGAGGCGGCGAAGTTGGCGTCGATCGCACGAGTGGTGACATACGAGCGAAGTGAGAATGAGTATGCTCTTGCAGCTATTATCGCACCACAGATTGTCGCAGTGGCCGGCGAGTACACACATATATTCGGTCCTTCCACCACTTTTGGCAAGGACTTGATGCCGCGTGTCGCTGCCCTGCTGGGTGTGAATCAAATCAGCGATATTATGAGCGTTGAAAGCAGCCATACATTCAAGCGTCCGGTCTATGCGGGTAGTGCTATAGCAACGGTTGAGGCACCTATGGACGCTATCCTGGTTGCGACGGTTCGAATTGCTTCCTACAGCGCTGTTACAGACAATAATTCGGCCTTAATCGAGAGTGGCGATCCCTCGGTGGCCGACATTCCGACGCATACGCGATTTATTGAAGTAAAGTCAGGCGCAACTGATCGACCAGACCTGCAAACCGCAGTAAAGGTGGTGTCAGGCGGGCGCGCACTGGCCAGTGCAGAGAACTTCGACATTATTTACAGGCTTGCGGATAAGCTTGGAGCTGGCGTAGGCGCCTCCCGCGCAGCGGTTGACGCGGGATATGTGCCGAATGAAATGCAAGTTGGGCAAACAGGCAAAATTATTGCGCCCGATCTATATATGGCGATTGGAATTTCGGGTGCTATTCAGCATCTGACTGGCATCAAAGATGCCGGGACCATCGTCGCGATCAACAAGGACGAAGAAGCACCGATCTTTGAAGTCGCGGACATAGGTTTAGTGGCCGATCTTTTTACCGCGATACCAGAACTAACTGAAGCCCTCGACTAGAGGGCTTCAAGTATGGCCTCAGCCTTACTTACTTCGAACTGACCCGGTGCTTCTATCGCCACGTGGATGACTTTTCCGTCATCAACGATGATCGCAAAGCGCTGCCCTCGCATACCCATACCGAATCCTGACGCATCCATCTCCAGACCGAGAGCCTCGGTATACTCTCCGTTACCGTCGGCCAGCATCATTATATTACCGCCAACACCGCGGTCCTTACCCCATGCATCCATTACAAACACATCGTTGACTGCCATGCAGGCAACGGTATCGACATTCTTGCCCTTCAGGGCGTCAATCTGGTCCACGTAGCCGGGAAGATGACTCATCGAGCACGTCGGTGTGAATGCACCTGGGACAGATACAAGAACGACCTTCTTGCCAGAAAATAGGTCACTGGTAGAGAGGGCGCCAGGGCCAGATTCAGTCATGATTCCGAAGGTTCCGGACGGCATGTTTTCGTCTACAGCTATAGTCATTTAAACGCTCCTACTTGAAGAATATTTTAGTACTCATTCTCGGCGACGTGAATCACCAAGCCATTAAGTTTATCTGAAACCTCTATTTGGCATGTAAGACGGCTGTTCGCTTTGCGCTCAAACGCCGCGTCGAGCATGCTGTCCTCCATATCGTCCATTTCATTTAGTTTTTCAATCCATGCTTCATCAACATAACTGTGACAGGTCGCGCAAGCACAGGCTCCACCGCATTCGGCAACTATCCCATCGATATTATTGTTGATTGCGCCTTCCATGACTGAGTAGCCATTTTCGACCTCAACTTCGTGTCGGGTTCCGTCTTGAGTTTGATAAATAATTTTTGGCATTGATTCTTTTCACTACTCTTAGGTGCGCGCAATAATAAGGGCGTTGCCCATTGCTGGTCAACGCCCTTAGGGTTAAATATGTAAAAATACTATCGAAAGCCAGACTTAGGCGCGCGCGTTTTGGGCTTTTCTTTCCTCAAGCTCCTTACGCTTCTTTCTTGCGGCTTCTTCTGCGAGTTGAATTTGGCGATTTCGCTCAACTTCAGCATCAATAACCCGGATCCACTGGCGAGAGGTTCGTTGTGATCTTGGAACCTTTGCAGCCTTTCGAAAGGCGGTCTTGGAGTCTGCGTATTTTTGTACGTTATAAAGACACATTCCAAGGGAAATCTGGACATTGTCAGGGCTTTTCAATTCACCTTTTCGCACAGCCGTTCTAGCCGACTTGACGCAATTCGGGTAGTCGCCAACATTGAGGTAGGAATTGGCCAAGCGAGCGTCGACCTCCCCATTATCGGCAAGGCGGGCAGCTTCCTTCAGTGCTGGAATCGCTTTCGCATCTTCCATTGCCAGCATCCAACTTTGAGACAGAAGCCGGTAATGCTTCTCATTCTTTTCGACAATGCCGGCGCTCATCTTCTCTTCCAATAAGATGGCGGCCTTGTAAGGCACTTCCGCCTGCAAAAAGAGTTGTGACATCGTCACGAATTCCGTGCCTTTCTCCAGCATTCCTTGCGTAAATGCGGCGTCATATGCGTAAATCAGCTTATCGTCCTGCCCCAGCTCAGTATAAGCACCTGCAAGCGCCTTCCAATAACGTTTCTTGGGCCAGGCCTGCAGTAGAATCTTTTGAATGTCGCGTACTTTGCCGTAATTTTCTTGCTGAAAATATGCGAAATTCAGCAGTTCCCACCAGTTTTCTTTGGCGGGCTTGCCGCGATCCTTGGCAACTTGCATGGCATTTTCTATCGGCTGTATCATGCTTTGGTATTGATCCAGATTGTAGTGAATCTGCGCCTTTAGAATAAACGGGTCCGGCCCTGGATTCGTCTCCAAAACAAACCATTTGTCGAGTGTTGCCAATGACTCCTCATAGCGCTCCTCCATCATTAGTAACTGCGCCACCGTTAACGTAGTTTGCTTCTCCATCTGTGGCTCGAGACTCGGAACTGCGAGGAGTTTCTGAAATGTCGTAATTGCCGCAGTCGTGTTCTCGGTATTGTAGTGAAGGAAGCCGATATAATTTAGGACATTCGCCTGCTCATACTCTGTCAACTCATCCGGGTCGTACAATTTATTCAGAAGCTTGAGAGCTCCTTGGTAATCTTCCGCCTCGCCCAATTCCTGAGCTTTAGTTATGCGCTCATAGACTTCTTTGCTGACCGCCTGCGCCCGCTTCGTCTTCGTCTTATCTTGCTTGTCTGCCTGCCCACTACCTTGTGCGGCGGCATTTGTGCACGCCAACATTCCGGCGAGCAATAACATGCACAGCTTCAATGAAATGCCACGATCAGTATTCATAAAATTAAACATCCTTTGGATAGGGTCCCCCCGCTAAGGGCTATCAATCGTTCCTTAATCTTGAAGCTCGAACGTAATACGCGTCTTAACGCCCGGCACTTCGACCGGAATGCCGTCGACAACACGAGGCTTATATTTAAACTTAATTACGGCTCTGGTTGCGGCACGTTCAAACATACTGCTTGTGGATTGCAGTACGATTGGATCTTTAACCGTTCCAGTTGCGGTTACCGTGAACGACATGTCAACGAAGCCCTCAAGCCCTCTGGATAAAGCTCGTGACGGGTAGACAGGTGCAACACGAACGATTGGCAGATAGTCACCTTCTGCTATATTCATTCTGCCTGGCCCGCCAATGTCAGCGCCTCCCATAATGGTCGGGCGTGCTACGTCTATTGTCGGTGTGTCAGGATCGATGTTATCCATGTCCTGCGGTGGTGTTTCCGGTGGTGTCTCAGGAGGCTTCGGTGGTTTTTCTGGGATAACCTCCTGAGTGTTTAGATTCTCGTTTCGTTTTACGCGTACGAAATCGAGCTGCGCCCTTTCTCTGGGCTTTGTCAACGCACCCTTACCTGTCGCAATAAGCAACTGCATTACGAACAGCAAGGTGAGCGTAACTACGACGCCAGTGACAATTGATATTACGTAGCGACCTATCATGGTCCCGTCTCCTTAGTGGCTCTCGCCGCTTCTCTTAGCCGTTATCAGATGCCATAGCAACATTTGTTACGCCAGCCGCTTTAGCCGCCTCGAGTATTTGGATAAGCGTTTCATTGGTCGATCTCTCGTCTGCCTGAATCACGACCGACCCCTTTGGATTTTCAGAGTGCAGGCGCTCAATGATGCCACGCAAGTCCCGAGTATCACGTTCCTGCTTGTCTATCCAGATTGCATCGTTGGCACTGATGGCAATCAAAATGGATGCATCTTCCTGTGAGTCCGCCGTGACAGTATCGGGACGCTCAACCTGAATGCCTGCTTCCTTAATGAACGTTGCAGTTACGATGAAGAAAATAAGCATAATGAACACAACATCGAGCATCGGCGTGAGATTAATCTCCTCGCTTTCCTCTTCGTGTCCAAATGCACCTTGGTTATTTCGCATGTGGTATGTCCTTGAAGATCCCGCTCAAGTTGAGTCCGCGATCGATATGTTATAGACGCCGGCACTACGTGCAGAGTCCATTATCGTCACGAGCATTTTATTGGTTGATCGCTTGTTCGGCTGAATCACCACCGACCCCTTGGGGTTTTCAGCGTGCAAGCGTTCGATATTGGCTCGAACAGCTCGAGGGTCGATGACTCGACGATCGATCCAGATATCGTCATTTGCGTCCACAACGATCAGAATATTGGCATCCTCCGGCTTTGTCTCCGTTACTGGAGCATCTGGCCGGTTGACGTCAATCCCTGCTTCCTTGACAAACGATGCAGTCACGATGAAGAAGATAAGCATGATGAAAACAACGTCCAACATAGGCGTTAGATTGATTTCATCGCCATCTTCGTCTTGCCCCATCGAAAGATCAGTCTTGCGCATGATATTTCCTTAATGGTCCATCGTGAGAGAGTCTTCAAGAAACTCAACTTCACGAGCCGCACGGCGTGTTAACAAAGTAACGAGCAATACACCCGAAAGCGCTCCGACCATTCCAGCCATCGTCGGAACAGTCGCCTGGGATACCCCAGCCGCCATCGCTCGAACGTTTCCTGACCCGGATACCGCCATGACTTGAAACACGCTAATCATGCCGGTAACAGTGCCGAGGAGCCCGAGTAAGGGGCAAAGTGCAACAAAAGTCTGAATGACATTGATGCCCTGGCTAGTTGCTTCGCTAAAGCGTGAAATCATTAACTCGCGAATTTGGTGTGCGCTCCAGGAACGTCGTTCCTGTCTCGTTTCCCAGCTATCATGAATCTCTTTCGACATTTGCTTCATCGACGTGCGGAAATACATTATCCGCTCGACGATGAGGACCCACATCAGAAAGATGACCACGGCGATGCTTTTGAGCACAACACCGCCGAGATTCATGAAATCGCGTATGGCCTCAAAACTATCAATAAGCCAATACATGATTACTCCTTTCGGCCTTAGCCATTACGCTCCGAGTGCTGGGCAACAAGCCCGGCGCTCTGAGATTGGAGGATATTAATGATCTTGCGGCTTTGACCGCTTACAACGGTGTGCAGCAGAACCATCGGAATAGCAACAACAAGACCCAAGACCGTTGTCATCAAAGCTTGAGAAATACCACCTGCCATCATCTTCGGATCGCCGGCGCCGTAAAGCGTGATGACCTGGAAAGTCTTAATCATGCCGGTCACGGTTCCGAGCAGGCCCATAAGAGGAGCGACGGCGGATACTACCTTGATAAAGAGCAGCCCTTTCGTGAGTCCGGGCATTTCTTTAAGCGCCGCCTCACTCAGTTTGAGCTCAATCGTTTCAGTGTCCGCAGTACTATTGCTCTCGTAGGCAGCGAGAACGCGGCCAAGGGGATTGTCGGTGCTGGCAGTATCACGTTTCAGCTGTGCCGTCACTCGTCGGCTGTCGCCCGTCAGGCCAAACCAACGCCAAATGGCAATCAGCAGACCTACGATACCCAGCGCGATGATGCAGTAACCAACAATTCCGCCCTGTTCAATGCGATCTTTGATCGTTGGTGACTCTACAAGCAGGCCAAGAATCGTGCCGCGTGTTACATCGACGCCAAAAGTAACCGTGCCGCTGTCAGCATTCATCAGGTCACTTGTCGTTCCCGTGTATCTAGATTCTGGCTGACGCGCCAGCTCAGTAAGTGTGCCTTCATTGGAGTCGTACTTGAGGTAGCCATTTTCGTTGATGATGTTATACGAGCCAATTCGAATAACATCCATCTCTTCCTGTTGGCCATCCGCCTTTGTAACTATATTGCTAAAGCGAACAACACGACCAGATTCAACGACTTCCTTCTGGATCATTCCCCAAAGACGTTCGATATCTGCGATCGATGCGAGGCTGCTGGCGCCGGCCATCTTGCTGCCAAGTGCAACCAGGAATTCTCCGCGGTTTGGATATTGGATATTGGTCAGCGAAGTACTGAATACACCCTGAGTATCACCAGAAACAGTCTGTAGGACACCGAAAAGTTCTTTCAGTGCGCCCAGTCTCTCGTCCAGCGCCTGACTTGCAGTGATAATTTTTTGCTGATTATCTTCAAACCGCGACTCAAGCGATTCACTGATGTTTTCTTCGCGGGTACGATTGGCACGCGCTTTATTCAACAGTGACTGTTGCCGATTTTTCGCCTGTGCAAATTCTGCTTCGCGTTGACGTGCAATCTGCGAGTCACGTGCTTGCCCTTGTTCAATCAGACCGAGAAGCTCCGCCATACTGCGCGCGTCGCTCTCATCCTGAGCATATGCTGTTGTCATTCCGAGACATAGCAGTCCGGCAGCAATAATTATTGTAATACGTTTCATTTAAGAAGCCTCCGCAGCAGAAACTGGCACGCTGATAAGTTCAGGTGCAATTAACTGACGAGCCATTCTCAGACCCTTACGAATTTCATTACGTGATGAATCGTCCATCACCCACTCACGTGCTGCGTTATCCCAGCGGCCAGTGACTCTGGCGTCATCAGACTGGAAATACAGTCCGATACGGCCAATACGCAACATATTGAATGATCGAGTTGTACCGTCGATCGTTAGCGACTGCGTGTAATAATCGCCAGTCCAGCCAAATTCGTTCTCAATCTGGTAGGCCTCCATTACTTTCCGGAATTTTTCAGCCACGGATACGTCGGAGCGCTCCATGATTCCCTCAAGGCTGACAACTCGCGTCATGCGTTCATCCATCAGAAATGGAATATCCAACCCTATCGATTGCCGTAGGCCGTCGATCATGCGTTCCATCAACGGGAAGATCTGACGGTTAATGACGTCGACCTGGTCCATAGACAAACCGATGTCTTCCAAAGTGGCCATTTGCCCCTCTACCTGCGCTTTCATCAAGCGGTTATAGACTTTGAGGCCATCGATTTCTTTATTTGTAGCCCGATACTGATCCTCCAGAGAGCGAGTACCATCAACAACACTGTTGATTCGTTCCTGGGATTTTTGCGCGAGATTCAACCGACGTTGATCCGCTTCAAGTATCTGATCGACAGACACGGACTGGGCGAAAACGCTGCCAGAGATTGCGATAACCGCTGTTGCGAAAAACGCAGTGGTTAGGCGCTGACTGCTGCTAATACACCGTTTCATGGATACTCCTTAAAGTTCTTTAATATTGCAGTTAATTACAAATGAAGAGGGATGCAGTGTATTAGTTGAATACATGCACAAATGAAAGCCGACGATAAAGATCGCATCACCAAGTGCGCACGCGACCCTCTCCACCTTCGCCGCGCGGCTATAAACTATTGGAACCCCTACTACCTCTATATTCGTTGGCACACTCAGAGTTTCCTAGTGAGTGTTTCTGCCGTTTATTCCTTCTTGTATCGAAAGGTCCCCGTGACACCGGGGCGAAGAATAACACATGATCTACATATCGCCAGCCCAACATCTACATAACTTTTAGGACTCGCGAATTTGACTTTAAGCGCCAACTTAGGGGGGTGCTGCGCGCCTCCTGTATAGCCAAAATGTGCGTAAAAGTACTAAGGCTTTTTTATCCTGTATTGGGGTGTATATATAAGGTATCAAAGAAAAAGCTCCAAGGATTCGAATAATTATTGTTATTTTAGTGCTTTATGATGGAAAGTTAATCCATCATATTTAGTAACACGTGTAACCGATTAAGCAACGGTTGACATCGTTATTTTCTTACAACATGATTCGCGTCATGACTGTAACGCAATGCAAAAACTTGCTCGTGCTTCGACTTTCTTTGCTCCTTCTTGAGAGGCAAAGCGGGTAGCGCGCATCCGGTCATCGGACAACGTAAACCCCGCATCCAAAAGGATAGTGGGGTTTTTTTTATCTTCGCATTAAGGTTTTAGGAATTCACCATGCAGATGTACTCAGAAGCAGATGTTGATATTTCATGCCTGGCTAATCGCCAGGTCACCGTGCTGGGCTACGGCAGCCAGGGTCGCGCTCACGCACTGAACCTCAAGGACAGCGGTTTCAATGTCGTCGTAGGCCTGAGGCCCAGTGGAGCCAGTTGGGCAATAGCGGAAGCTGACGGCTTAACCGTTCAGGAACCGAGCGACGCGGTTAAAGGCGCCGCTGTTGTCATGTTCCTGACGCCAGATATGGTTCAAAAGAGCCTATATCAGTCCGTTGAGGGCGATATCGACCAAGGTGCGATGCTAATGTTTGCGCACGGATTGGCCATTCATTACAAGCAGATCGAACCGCGTGCAGATTTGGACGTTTCTTTAATAGCCCCTAAGGGGCCGGGTGGGCTGGTTCGCAGGCAGTATGAAGAGGGACACGGCGTTCCTTGTCTCGTTGCGGTGCATCAGGATGCCAGCGGCAATGCACTGAATATCGCTCTTGCCTATGCAGCCGGAATTGGGGGCGCCCGAGCAGGTGTAATTAAGACTACATTCGCAGAAGAAACAGAAACCGACTTATTCGGCGAGCAGGCCGTTCTGTGTGGTGGCGCGACGGAATTAATTGTGGCGGGATTTGAAACCTTAGTCGAAGCGGGTTACCAGCCAGAAGTTGCGTACTATGAAGTCATGCATGAGTTGAAACTGATCGTTGATCTGCTTCACGAAGGTGGTCTACGCAAGATGCATAAGTTCATTAGTGACACGGCAGCCTGGGGCGATATGATCAGTGGCCCGCGCGTCGTGGGGGATACATCCCGTGCCGCAATGAAAGCTATCTTGACAGACATCCAGGACGGTACATTCGCTCGCACTTGGATCGCAGAGAATGAGAACGGCATGCCTGAATTCAAGCGCTTAATGCAGGCTGATCTTGTTCATCCGATTGAAAAGGTTGGCGCTGATCTGCGCGGTCGTATGGATTGGCTGGAAGAGTAAGTTATCGCAAAGTAAACCGGAGAACTCTTAATGCCTGACAATCTCTCAGAGAACCAGATACGCATTTTTGACACCACGTTACGTGATGGGGAGCAAGCCCCAGGCTGCAGCATGACGCTCAGTGAGAAACTACGTGTCGCAAAAGCGCTATCAGAGCTAAACGTCGACATCATTGAGGCCGGTTTTCCCGCTGCATCGCCGGGTGATTTCGAATCCGTGAAAGCCATTGCGGATCGAAATTTTGGCCCGGTGATTTGCGGTCTTGCGCGGTGTAACGCCGCTGATATTGAGAGGGTCCACGCTGCGGTTAAGGGCGCCGATAATCATCGTATCCACGTATTTGTAGCGACCAGCGCGATCCATCGCGAGTACAAACTCAAGATGGCTAAAGATGAAATAATAAAGAGCGCTGTTGGAGCAATAAAAATCGCTCGGGAGCTCTGTGACGATGTCGAATTTTCGCCGGAAGACGCGTCACGAACAGAGTTGTCGTATCTAGCAGAGGTGGTGTCGGCAGCGATTGAAGCAGGCGCGAGCACAGTGAATATTCCTGACACCGTGGGCTACACGGTTCCGGCAGAGTTCAATCGCTTGTTCTGCTACCTCAAAGAGCATGTCGCTCGAATCAACGAGATCACACTCAGCGTACATTGTCATAACGACTTGGGTATGGCCGTTGCAAATAGCCTTGCTGCTGTCGGTGCAGGTGCACGTCAAATCGAATGCACAATCAATGGTATTGGTGAGCGAGCCGGAAATTGTAGTCTTGAAGAAGCCGTTATGGCGATCAAGACGCGCTCAGAATTTTTCGGAGTCTGCACCAAGATAGACACGACCCGCCTGTACCCTACTTCAAGGTTGGTTTCGAATATCACGGGCATGCACCCTCCTCGCAACAAAGCGATCGTTGGTGAGAATGCATTCTCACACGAAGCGGGTATACATCAGCACGGTATGCTGCAACATGCATCAACCTACGAAATCATGCGTCCAGAGGATGTCGGCCTGAGTCACTCAAATCTGATTCTCGGTAAACACAGCGGCCGGCATGCATTTCGGGATCGCGCAAAGGAGTTAGGTTTCGAGCTCGACGACTTTGAAATCAATCGAGCGTTTCAGGATTTCAAGAAACTTGCGGACAAGAAAAAGGATATCTATGACGGTGATATTGAATCGATTATCATGAATGCCAGCGGTTCGGCTTCCGGACCATGGTCTCTTAAGTCTCTGGAAATTCAAACCCATACAGATCAACCCGCGACAGCGACAGTAACTCTTGTAGGTGAAGACGGGGTTGATGTCTCTGAGTCGGCGCACGGTGATGGTCCTGTCGCTGCTGCACTTCAGGCTTTGGAGCGCGCGACTGGTGTCGACATGATTTTGCTAAACTTCGAGCTACACAGTGCCTCGAGCGGTGAGGACGCTCAAGGTGAAGTGACCGTCACTGTGGAAATCAACGGCCAAATTTTTCGTGGCCGCGGTGCAAGCGTCGACATTGTCGAGGCTGGTTGTCGCGCTGGCCTTGAGGTTATGAATCGTACACTCCGTCGCAGAGCGCGTGGCGAAACGAACGCTGATAGCACCCAGTCAGCGCACGCAACTATTTAATTTCAATTTACTTTGGATTTTAAACGTGAGTAGCAAAAGAACCCTCTTCCAGAAGGTATGGGATGACCATATCGTAGTTGCAGAATCGCCAGAGACACCCGCAATTCTCTACATCGATTTACATATTGTTCATGAGGTCACCACGCCCCAAGCGTTCTCGGTACTTCGGGAGTTCGGCCTACCCGTGCGTAGGCCTGACCTGACATTACCAACACTGGATCACTCGACTCCGACTACTCCCGTATCTTCATACGAAGACCTCCTGGTGGCGGGTGTTAGTGCAGCCAATCAAGTTCGACAGATGGAGAAAAACTGCGAGGAATTCGGTCTCGACTTACTGGGCTACGGAAGTGGCAAGCGCGGCATCGTTCACGTCATAGGCCCAGAACTCGGCGCTACACAGCCTGGTAAGACCATTGTCTGCGGTGACAGTCATTCCAGTACTCATGGCGCGTTTGGGGCTCTTGCGTTTGGAATTGGTACCACCGAAGTCGGTCACGTTCTGGCCACTCAATGTTTGCTGCAGCGCGCCCCCAAGACGCTCGAAGTCAATATAGAGGGCGAGCTTCCCGATGGCGTGACGGCCAAAGATCTAATTCTTGCTGTCATAGGCCAGATCGGCGTTAACGGCGGTACAGGCCACGTCATTGAATACCGCGGTAAAGCGATCGAGGCGCTCGATATGGACAGCCGGATGACGATTTGTAATATGTCGATTGAAGCCGGCGCCCGTGCAGGCATGATTGCTCCAGACCAGATAACATTTGACTACCTTAAGGGTCGACCGAAATCACCAAAGGGAAGCGAGTGGGATGCGGCGGTGGAGCGTTGGAAGGAGTTGCGATCCGATGATGGCGCCGAGTTCGACAAATCGGTCACATTACATGCTGGTGATCTGAAACCGATGGTCACCTTCGGAACGAATCCCGGGATGGTCGTCGGTATTGACGAGCTTATTCCAAACGAAAATGGCGCCAGTTTCAAAAAAGCATTAAATTACATGCAAGTCGAACCTGGAAAGCCGATGACTGAAATCGCTGTGGACATAGTTTTCGTCGGCAGTTGTACTAATGGTCGACTTTCCGATATCAAAGAAATCGCCCGAATCCTGAGTGGCCGTCGGATTGCTGACGGTGTTCGAATGCTGGTGGTTCCAGGCTCTGAGCTCGTAAAGAGGGAAGCAGAAGATCGCGGCCTCGATAAGGTCATAACGGCCGCAGGCGCAGAGTGGCGCGAAGCAGGTTGCTCAATGTGTATTGCGATGAACGGTGACATAGTGAAACCGGGGCAACTTTGCGTCAGTACAAGCAATCGAAACTTCGAAGGCCGCCAAGGTGTCGGCGCCAGAACGGTATTAGCAAGCCCGGCAACCGCTGCCGCATCCGCTGTTACCGGTTATGTTTGCGACCCAAGGATCTTTTCATGAATCCCGTCAGACGAATTCAAGGACGGACTGTGGTTCTGCCCAACCGAGACATCGACACGGATCAAATTATCGCTGCTAGGTATCTCACAACAACGACTAAAGAAGGTCTTGGGCAACACGCTTTTCACGACCTTCGATTTGACAAGGATGGTAATGAAAACCCCGATTGCATATTGAATCAGCCGGCTGCGGTAGGATGTTCCATCTTAATTAGCGGCAATAATTTCGGTTGTGGCTCCTCTCGTGAGCATGCCCCATGGGCGCTGCTGGATTATGGCTTTGAGGCTGTAATTTCAACCGAGATAGCCGATATTTTTTGTAATAACTCCCTTAAGAACGGCCTGGTGGCGATTGTAATTGATGCCCAAACGCACGAATGGCTGATTCAGAACCCGGGCAGCGAAATTGGAATTGATATCGCAGCTGGGACCGTTACGCTTTCAGGTGGTCGATCGGTCGATTTTGCGATGGATAGTTTTGCACGTCATTGCTTACTTGAGGGAATTGACCAACTGGGTTTCTTGCAACAGCAGTCAGCCGCCATCGAAGCATTCGAGGAAAAACGAAATTGAAAGCCCAGATCACTCTATTGCCGGGAGACGGTATTGGCCCGGAAGTAACGGATAGCGCGCGAAACGTTCTTGATTCTGTTGCATCAAAATTTGGTCATGAATTTGTATACGATAGCCAGCTCATTGGTGGCGCAGCTATCGATACAGAGGGTAATCCCTTGCCGTCAGCAACCATCACGAGTTGCAAGAATGCTGACGCAGTATTCCTGGGCGCAGTCGGCGGACCAAAATGGTCCGACCCGAACGCGACAGTTCGACCGGAACAAGGCCTGCTCGGCATTCGTTCTGTTTTGGGCGTTTACGCAAATATTCGGCCAGTAAAAATCTATTCTGAGCTTGTTGAAGCTTCCCCGCTTAAGCCCGAGATTCTTGAAGGCGTCGACATGATTGTCGTAAGAGAGCTTACTGGCGGCATCTACTTCGGCGAAAAAACTCGCGATGCAACTTCTGCAAGTGATCTTTGCACCTACACGGTGGCCGAAGTAGAACGAATCGTAAGGGTCGCAGCAAGACTCGCGTCTGGACGTCAAGGTAAGTTGTGTTCGGTCGATAAAGCCAATGTATTAGAGACATCGCGCCTGTGGCGAGATGTGACAGACCGGTTGATGGCGGCCGAATACCCTGAAATCGAAGTTGAGACATTGCTGGTGGATGCGGCCGCGATGCATCTTCTGAGTAGACCGTCGGAATTCGACGTGATTGTTACTGAGAATATGTTCGGTGATATCCTGACTGATGAAGCCTCAATGTTGGCAGGATCGCTTGGAATGCTACCCTCCGCGTCGCTGGGCGACAGCAAGGTCGGACTTTACGAGCCTATCCATGGATCGGCGCCCGATATCGCTGGACGGGGTCTCGCAAATCCCTGTGCGTCAATCGCCAGCGTTGCACTGCTCTTACGCCATAGCCTCGGACTGGAGCAAGAAGCAACGGCCGTTGAGCGCGCTATCGCACGCGCAATCGGTGCTGGAGCGAGAACTGCCGACATCGCCTCAGACGGCGAATCACGTGTCTCCACGAGCGAGATGACGGCGGAGATCGTGCACAGTCTGAACTAGGCGTAAGCGGCCGCTAAGGGCGGCTGTATTTCAGATGCTTTTGCTGCCGTAAGAGCTGACAACAGGTCGTCAATCAAATCCTCGCTGCTCTCGATACCCACTGACAGTCGAATCAGGTTTTGCCCGATGCCCGCGATCGCCAGTGCTTCTTCACTGACTGGTGCGTGCGTCATTGTGGCAGGGTGGCAGACGAGACTCTCGACTCCACCAAGCGATTCTGCCAACGAGAAGTACTTAAGGCCTTCTACGAAGGCGCGAATTACCTCTTGCCCACCATCAAGCTCAAAACTCACCATTCCGCCAAATCCACGCTGCTGACGTTTGGCAATATCATGACCTGGGTGAGATTCGAGACCAGGGTAGTAAACACGGTTAACCTGCTCATGATCATTCAGAACATTGGCAATCAGGCTGGCATTTTCCTCATGCTGCCGAATTCGAGGATGCAATGTACGAATGCCGCGCAGCGTTAGAAAGCTGTCAAAAGGCGCTCCTGTGACCCCAATACAATTGGCCCAGTAGGCTATTTTCTCGGCGAGTTCATCAGTCGCCGCTATCAGGCAGCCACCGACCACATCGCTGTGCCCATTTAAATACTTGGTGGTTGAGTGAATCACCAGATCAGCGCCAAACTCGATCGGGTTTTGCAGGGCTGGTGAAAGAAAGGTGTTGTCGACTGCGAAAAGAGCACCCACGTCGCCCGCAACAGCAGCGATTTTTTCAATATCGACAATTCGAAGTAGTGGATTGGACGGTGTTTCGGAGAGAACTATTTTTGGCCGGCACTGACAGGCATTGAAGAGCGCTTGCTCGTCAGTCTGATCCACGAAAATGACCTTGTACAGCCCCCTTTTCGATTGTTGCTCGAATAATCTATACGCACCACCGTAACAGTCATGCGGTGCAATGATCGTGTCGCCTGGCTCAAGGAGTTGCGTCAGCAGCGTAAGTGCTGCCATGCCCGATGACGTCACTACAGCGCCCGCCCCGCCTTCCAGTTCTGCCATAGCATCCGCCAGCGCGTCACGCGTCGGATTGCCTGAGCGGGTGTAGTCATATTCCCGCTTTTCGCCAAATCCAGCGAAAGTAAAATTGGATGATAAGTGTAATGGCGGCACGACCGCGCCGTGCTGTGTGTCCGATTCCATGGACGCACGTACCGCTCTCGTCGCTTTGCTTGCCGGGGTGGTCATTTGGGTCTTCACTTTAAGCTCCGTAGCTAATCAAACTTGCTCATCGGAACCCTGCGAAGCCCGCAAGGGAGGGGTACTGCCCTTCTCCCGCGGACGGGACGTTGCAGTTACCCTCATCATTCGATGCCCTCAAAAAACTGAGTAGAGCATCGCAGGAGTTGGCACCTTTTCAGAATGGTTAGTTCTGAAGGTTGCCCCGGAGTCGTCGGGCCTATCCCTCGACCGGTCTCGATGAGTAGCAGCAATCTTAGGCGCGTCAGTTACTCGAGGTCAAGGACTTGTTAATCTTTTTTATTTGTGCCGCTTGAAACTGCCTTCTGAGTCCTTGCTATCGATCGCTGATTGTATTAGTGTACTATCACGTTAATACATTGGTACAGACATGAAGCCCAATCGAAACGAATCGAATCACCAGCAGCAGCGTGCCGAAGAGGCCCTTTTTAAAGCGATGGCGGTCTTGCAGAGCACCAAAGAGGTTCGAATTTTCCTCAAAGATCTATGCACGCCCGCTGAACTGCAGGCTTTGGTCGATCGATGGCAAGTCGTCGAATACCTTCAGAAAGAACTACCCTATAGAAAAATCCATGACCTTACGGGCGTTAGCGTTACCACGATCGGACGGGTCGCACGTTGCCTCGCGGACGGTGCCGGCGGCTACCGTGCGGCGATAGACATAATTTCTCACTAAAGGAACCTCAATGGAATACTCCGAGCAACGCATTAAAATTGCGGTTCAAAAATCCGGGCGCCTAACAGACCACTCAATTGATCTTTTGGAGCGATGTGGCCTGAAAGTGACTAGGAGCAAAGACAAGCTAATTTGCTATGGCGAAAATATGCCGATCGACCTACTTCTGGTGAGGGATGACGACATTCCGGGGTTGGTTAGTGATGATGTCTGTGATCTCGGTATCGTCGGCCTGAACGTCGTTGAGGAAAAACGACTTAAGTTGGAGCAAGAAGGCTCCAAGGGTATGTTCAAACATATTTTCGAGCTGGATTTTGGCCAATGCAGGCTTTCAATTGCAGCACCGGAGAACGTCCAATACAATGGTCCGAAATCATTAGAAAATACAAGAATTGCAACTAGTTACGTTAGTTTATTGACAGACTACCTTACTAAAAATTCGATCACTGCGGAAGTGGTATTTCTCTCCGGTGCTGTCGAGATAGCACCAAAACTCGGGCGCGCTGACTTCATCTGTGATCTAGTCTCATCGGGCAACACATTGCGTGCAAACGCACTCAGAGAGGTGGCCGTTCTTCTTGAGAGTGAAGCTGTAGTAATACAGACACTGGCTCCATTGGGTGATGAAAAACAGGCGCTGGTAGACAAAATTATTCAACGGCTTGATGGCGTCCTTAAGGTACATGACAGCAAATACATCATGCTCCACGCTCCACGCTCCGCACTGCCCCAGATTCGCGCCCTTCTGCCCGGCTCTGAGGTCCCTACAGTGATGCCTCTCGAGGGCAACGATGACAAAGTTGCCATTCACGCAGTTTGCCGTGAAAACGTCTTTTGGGAAACGCTCGAAAACCTGAAAGCCGCAGGCGCAAGCTCCTTACTCGTCTTGCCGGTCGAAAAGATGCTGGCCTGATAATGCGTCTTCAAATCTCATCATGGGAAGACCTCAGTGCGAAGCAGCAAAGCGCATTGTTAAGGCGACCGCAGGCGTCTCAGGATGCCGCGATTCGCGCTCAGGCTGTCGAAATTATAGGGGCCGTTCGCGCAGGTGGCGACCGTGCGCTTTTCGAGCTAACCCAAAAATACGATGGCGTCAGCATTCAGGAGCTTCGCGTTACAGAAGCCGAACTGGACTCAGCGAGTAAGCAACTGTCGTCTGATGAGCTTGCAGCAATCAGCCTTGCGGTAGCCAACGTGAGGCGTTTTCACGAGTTGCAAATACCATCGCCAATCGACGTTGAAACGATGCCGGGTGTGCGCTGCGAGCGGATTAGTCAGCCACTGGACGCTGTCGGACTGTATGTTCCTGCCGGCACTGCTCCGTTGCCGTCCGCGGCAATAATGCTGGCGATTCCAGCTAATATCGCAGGCTGCCCAAGGATCATCCTTTGTACACCACCGCAACCAGACGGCACTGCAGATCCGGCAATTCTGGCTGCAGCAAAATGCTCCGGCGTCACTGAAATATACAAAGTCGGGGGGGCGCAAGGAATCGCTGCAATGGCATACGGAACGACGAGTATTGCCAAGGTCCGAAAAGTATTTGGACCGGGTAATGCATGGGTAACTGCGGCGAAATCGATCGTCAGCGCGGATCCCGATGGCCCCGCCATTGACTTACCCGCTGGGCCGTCCGAGGTTCTTGTCATCGGTGACAAGTCAGCATCCGCCGAATTCATCGCGGCAGACTTGCTGTCCCAGGCCGAGCACGGTGTAGATTCCCAAGTCTTATTCGTAACGACTGATGCGGATCTGGCAACGGCCGTTCAGATAGAAACGAATGACCAATTATCAGGTCTTTCTCGGGCGGATACTGCGAGCGCCGCACTCGAGAACTCACATATCATTGTGACAGCCAGCATCGAGTCGGCGATACAAATAAGTAATCGCTATGCTCCGGAGCATCTGATCCTGCAAACCGAGTACCCACGGGAGTTACTGGCATCGGTTCGAAATGCTGGCTCGGTCTTTGTTGGACGGTGGACCCCGGAAGCAGTCGGGGACTACTGCAGCGGTACTAATCATGTCTTACCCACCTACGGCTACGCAAATACCTATAGTGGGTTGGGTGTTGAACAGTTTATGCGTCAAATGACTATCCAAGAGTTAACTCGAGATGGCCTCGCCAGCCTCGGCAATGCGGTGGCCTGCCTTGCAGGCCTCGAGGGACTGGATGCCCACGCGGCTGCCGTGAGTCGCCGCCTCGAGGCCTCGAAGTGAGTATCGTGAAGCTGGCGCGCCCGGAGATTCAGGCGTTGACGCCCTACGACGCAGCCGCTCAGGTTAACAATACTGTCCGACTTAACGCGAATGAGTCACCGTTATCGAGCTCGATAGGAAATTTCCGAAGACCGCTTAACCGGTATCCTGAGGTTCGCCCACAGCGACTTCAAGCAGCGCTGGCAAGCCGGTTTGGGTGCCGTGCCAATCAACTCTTGGATACGCGCGGTTCAAGCGAGGCAATCGATCTGTTGATTCGTGCGTTTTGTATCGCCGGTGTGGACAACGTTTTGACATCATCACCGTCGTTCGAAATGTACCGTCACTTCGCGATGATTCAGAATGCCGAAAATATCCAGGTTCCGACACTCGCGGAGAATGACTTCGCGGTAGATGTTGACGCTTTAATCAGTGCTTGCACCTCCAATACGAAGGTTATTTTTGTCTGTTCGCCGAATAATCCGACGGGTGCAAGCTTGCCGCGGACCAAATTACTGAGACTGCTGGACGCCCGGCAGAACTTATCTGCGGTTGTGGTCGATGAAGCATATATTGAATATGGTACAGAGGACTCGGCGGTAGACCTCTTGGATCAATACCCGAATCTCATGATCCTCAGAACACTTTCAAAAGCGCTCGGCTTTGCCGGCGCGCGTTGCGGTGCTGTAGTGGGATCGGCGGATGCCATCGAAATGCTTAATGCGGTTCAAGCGCCCTACGCACTTGCAACGCCGGTTGTTGAATGTGTTGAAGATGTTATGCAATCGGCGCAATTGGCGCTTGCTGAACAAGCCATAGCTGGCGTGATTGCCGAACGTGAGCGCCTGATCGCAGTTATTCGCGATTTTCCGTTCGTCAAAAAGGTTTGGCCGAGTGAGGCAAATTTCTTTTTGATTCGTGTTGATGATGCTGAGCTAGTAATGCAGCGTACCGCGGAACAAAAAGTTCTACTGCGCGACTTCGGATGCAGCCTGCCAGGCTGCATCCGCATATCCGTCGGTAGTCATCAAGACAGTAAGCGCTTATTAGGCGCGCTCGAAACATTGGTGGAGGATCGATTGTGAGCAGCAAAGTCTTATTTATCGACTGTGATGGTACGATTATCGAGGAACCAGAAGACTTTCAGGTAGATTCCGTCGATAAAGTAAAGCTGGTAGCGGATGTGATCCCATCATTACTCGAGCTTTCACGATATGGGTTTCGATTCATCATGGTGAGCAACCAAGATGGACTGGGCAGCGCATCATTCCCGCAAGCCGCATTTGATGCGTGCCATACACACATGATGAATTTATTTACTTCCCAAGGTATCAAGTTCGATGAAGTATTTATTTGTCCTCATATGCCAGATGCGGGCTGCATGTGTCGTAAACCTCGCACAGGACTCCTAACTCGCTACCTAGCGGCGACCAATATAGACCTCGATCATTCGGCAGTCATTGGCGACCGATCAACGGACATGGAGCTTGCCGAACGGATCGGTGTACGCGGTCTATTAACCAACAGCGAGTCCTCGGCTGCATTGAGTTGGCCCGATATTGTGACCTTGCTGTGCCACTCGGATCGAGTATCTACGTTTCGACGCGAAACTAACGAAACGAAAATTCTTACGACCGTCAATCTTGATTCAAGTGACCTCATCAGCGTTGCAACTGGCATCGGTTTCTACGATCACATGCTCGAGCAGATCGCGAAACACGGTGGCTTCAGTCTAACGCTCTCGTGCAGCGGTGACTTGGAAATTGATGAACATCATACTGTCGAAGATACGGCCATCTGTCTCGGCACCGCTTTACGCGAGGCGCTGGGCAACAAGATCGGTATTGGTCGCTATGGATTCTTGCTCCCAATGGACGAAAGCGAAGCCAGAGTTTCTCTAGATCTGTCAGGCCGAGCAGCATTTGAATTTTCAGCTGACTTTCCACGCAGCAATATCGGTGAGATGTCGACCGAAATGGTCGAGCATTTCTTCCGCTCATTTTCAGGGTCACTCGGTGCTGCACTGCACATCACTGTTCGGGGAAAAAACACGCACCACATGGTCGAGGCTTGCTTTAAGTCTGTAGGACGAGCTCTGCGACAAGCTATCCAGATATCGGGGACGGACCTACCCTCGACCAAGGGAACACTGAGCTAATGAACGAAGTCGCCATTATCGACAGCGGCGGCTCGAATATCGCTTCGCTTCTGTATGCCCTCAAGCGTCTCCAGACAAAAGCGGTTCTGACAACCGACGTCGACGTTATAAGAAACGCTAAGCGAGTGTTACTGCCCGGCGTCGGAGCTGCCCGCGATGCGATGAATAGACTGACGAACGCAGGCCTCGTAGATGTAATTAGGAGTCTCACGCAACCCGTACTAG
Source organism: uncultured Gammaproteobacteria bacterium (assembly GCA_913063505.1). Taxonomy (GTDB): domain Bacteria; phylum Pseudomonadota; class Gammaproteobacteria; order Steroidobacterales; family Woeseiaceae; genus UBA1847. The sequence goes on from CAJXYT010000011.1 coordinate 35,181, forward strand.
GTATATGCCTTGGAATGCAATTACTGTGCGAGTCCTCCGAGGAGGGGGATGTTGAGTGCCTCGGCATCATCCCCGGTACGGCCAATAAACTACTCTCAAGCACGAGCGACCCGGTACCTAATATGGGTTGGTGCGCTACCGAAGTAGCTTCCGATCATCACATCCTCAAGGACATTCGAAATCGCAGCTATTTTTACTATATACACAGTTACGCACTGCCAGTATCTGAATTCACGATCGCGACAGCTATGCACTCAGAGCCGTTTTCAGCAGTCATTAGCAAGGACAATTTTGTCGCGGCACAATTTCATCCGGAACGATCATCCGTAGCCGGATCAGTGTTGCTGGCTAATTTTCTCGGTGATAGGCAATGAGAATAATTCCGGCGATCGACCTTAAGGG